>NZ_FOZO01000045.1:0-1437 GCF_900116055.1 Pseudomonas sp. NFACC42-2 | reverse complement strand
ATCTCGAACTTTCGGTTCATTGCGTCTTCACACACCGCAATCTGGCCTTTCGACGCAAATTGCTTGGGTGTTATATGGTCAAGCCTCACGGGCAATTAGTATTGGTTAGCTCAACGCCTCACAGCGCTTACACACCCAACCTATCAACGTCGTAGTCTTCGACGGCCCTTCAGGGGACTCAAGGTCCCAGTGAGATCTCATCTTGAGGCTAGTTTCCCGCTTAGATGCTTTCAGCGGTTATCTATTCCGAACATAGCTACCCGGCAATGCCACTGGCGTGACAACCGGAACACCAGAGGTTCGTCCACTCCGGTCCTCTCGTACTAGGAGCAGCCCCTCTCAAATCTCAAACGTCCACGGCAGATAGGGACCGAACTGTCTCACGACGTTCTAAACCCAGCTCGCGTACCACTTTAAATGGCGAACAGCCATACCCTTGGGACCGGCTTCAGCCCCAGGATGTGATGAGCCGACATCGAGGTGCCAAACACCGCCGTCGATATGAACTCTTGGGCGGTATCAGCCTGTTATCCCCGGAGTACCTTTTATCCGTTGAGCGATGGCCCTTCCATACAGAACCACCGGATCACTAAGACCTACTTTCGTACCTGCTCGACGTGTCTGTCTCGCAGTCAAGCGCGCTTTTGCCTTTATACTCTACGACCGATTTCCGACCGGTCTGAGCGCACCTTCGTACTCCTCCGTTACTCTTTAGGAGGAGACCGCCCCAGTCAAACTACCCACCATACACTGTCCTCGATCCGGATAACGGACCTGAGTTAGAACCTCAAAGTTGCCAGGGTGGTATTTCAAGGTTGGCTCCACGCAGACTGGCGTCCACGCTTCAAAGCCTCCCACCTATCCTACACAAGCAAATTCAAAGTCCAGTGCAAAGCTATAGTAAAGGTTCACGGGGTCTTTCCGTCTAGCCGCGGATACACTGCATCTTCACAGCGATTTCAATTTCACTGAGTCTCGGGTGGAGACAGCGCCGCCATCGTTACGCCATTCGTGCAGGTCGGAACTTACCCGACAAGGAATTTCGCTACCTTAGGACCGTTATAGTTACGGCCGCCGTTTACCGGGGCTTCGATCAAGAGCTTCGCGTTAGCTAACCCCATCAATTAACCTTCCGGCACCGGGCAGGCGTCACACCCTATACGTCCACTTTCGTGTTTGCAGAGTGCTGTGTTTTTAATAAACAGTCGCAGCGGCCTGGTATCTTCGACCGGCATGGGCTTACGGAGCAAGTCCTTCACCCTCACCGGCGCACCTTCTCCCGAAGTTACGGTGCCATTTTGCCTAGTTCCTTCACCCGAGTTCTCTCAAGCGCCTTGGTATTCTCTACCCAACCACCTGTGTCGGTTTGGGGTACGGTTCCTGGTTACCTGAAGCTTAGAAGCTTTTCTTGGAAGCATGGCATCAACCACTTCGTTA
>NZ_FOZO01000007.1:0-269509 GCF_900116055.1 Pseudomonas sp. NFACC42-2 | reverse complement strand
GTGGCCCAGGCCAGCTATGACCTGGCCTGGCGCGCGCTCAAGCCGACCTACCTGTTCAACGGCTACGGCCCGACCGAAACCGTGGTGACGCCGTTGCTGTGGAAGGCGCGCAAGGGCGACCCCTGCGGCGCCGTCTACGCGCCAATCGGCACGCTGCTGGGCAACCGCAGCGGCTACGTACTCGACGCGCAACTCAACCTGCAACCCATCGGCGTCGCCGGTGAGCTGTACCTGGGCGGCGAGGGCGTGGCCCGTGGTTACCTGGAACGTCCGGCGCTGACCGCCGAACGCTTCGTGCCGGACCCGTTCGGCAAGCCGGGCAGCCGCGTGTATCGCAGCGGCGACCTGACCCGTGGCCGTCCGGATGGCGTGGTGGATTATCTCGGGCGCGTCGACCATCAAGTGAAAATCCGTGGCTTCCGTATCGAACTGGGGGAAATCGAAGCGCGCCTGCGTGAGCAGGACAGCGTCGGTGAAACGGTGGTGGTGGCCCAGGACGGCCCGACCGGCAAGCAACTGGTGGCCTATGTGGTTCCGGTGTCCGCCCCGTCCAACGAAGCCGAGTTCCGTGACGCGTTGCGCCGCGCACTCAAGACCCGCTTGCCGGATTACATGGTGCCCGCGCACTTCATGTTCCTGGCACAGATGCCGCTGACCCCCAACGGCAAGCTCGACCGCAAGGGCCTGCCGCAGCCGGATGTGAGCCAGATGCAGCAAGCATATGTCGCACCGCAGAGCGAGCTGGAACAGAAGATCGCTGCCATCTGGGCTGATGTACTGCGCCTGCCGCGTGTGGGCTTGAACGACAACTTCTTTGAGCTGGGTGGCGACTCGATCATTTCGATCCAGGTGGTTAGCCGTGCACGGCAGGCCGGTGTTCGATTTACGCCCAAGGACCTGTTTCAGCATCAGACCGTACTGAGCCTGGCAGCGGTTGCCCAGGCGGGCGGGGAGGGCCTTGTGATCGAGCAAGGGCCGGTCACCGGCGAAGCGTTGCTGTTGCCGATACACCAGTACTTTTTTCAGGCAGACATTGCCGAGCGCCACCACTGGAACCAATCCGTGGTCCTGCGCCCGGGCGAACGACTGGATGGCGCGACATTGCGCACCGCCCTGGCAGCGCTGCTGGCGCATCACGACGCATTGCGCCTGAGTTTCAGCCCGCAAACGGCCGGCTGGCAGGCTCACTACCGAGGGGTTGAAGCCCAAGACGAGCTGCTCTGGCAAACCGCCCTCGATACCATTGAGGCGCTTGAGCCCTTGGGCCTGCAGGCACAACGCAGCCTGGACCTGTCAGAAGGGCCGCTGATGCGTGCGGTGTTGGTCGAGTTGCCGGATGCATCGCAACGGCTGTTGCTGGTGATTCACCACTTGGTGGTGGACGGCGTGTCATGGCGGATCCTGCTCGAAGACCTGCAGACCGTCTACACCCAACTGCAGGCTGGGCAGGCGGCTGTGCTGCCGGCTAAGAGCAGTTCGATCCAGGCTTGGGGCAAGCGATTGCAGGCTCATGCGCATAGCCCGGCACTGCAGGAAGAACTGCGGTTCTGGCAGGCGCAGCTGCAAGGCGTCGAGGCCGATCTGCCTTGCGATAACCCGCAAGGTGGTTTGCACAATTCACTGGCTCTGAGCGTGGGCACGCACCTCGATCAATCCTATACCCGACGCCTGCTGCAAGAGGCTCCGGCGGCATACCGTACGCAGATCAATGACCTGCTGCTGACCGCGTTATCCCGGGTCATCACACGGTGGACGGGCGGCGAATCGCTGTTGGTCAAACTTGAAGGGCACGGTCGTGAGGATCTGTTCGAGGACGTCGACCTGACCCGCACAGTCGGTTGGTTCACCAGCATGTACCCGCTGGCGCTGACCCCGGCCACGTCCCTGGCCGAGTCGATCAAGGGTATCAAGGAGCAATTGCGCGCTGTCCCGGATAAAGGGATTGGCTTCGGCGCACTGCGTTACTTGGGCGATGACCAGGCCCGGCAGGTATTGGGCGGGCTGGCGCAGCCACGGATCACCTTCAATTACCTGGGGCAGTTCGACGGCAGTTTCAAGGATGCTGCGGCACAGGCCTTCTTCACCCCTACGGGCGAAAGCGCTGGCGCTGACCAGAGCGAGCACGCCTTGCTGGGTAACTGGCTGGAAATCAACGGGCAGGTGTACGGCGGTGAACTGAACTTGAGCTGGAGCTTCAGCCGCGAGATGTTCAGCGAGGCCACCGTACAACGCCTGGCCGATGCCTATGCGCAGGAACTCAAGCACTTGATCGAGCATTGCTGCTTGGCCACACATCAGGGCGTGACGCCGTCGGACTTCCCGCTGGCCCGACTCAGCCAGGCACAGCTGGACCAGTTTGCGTTGGCTACCGTCGATGATGTGTACCCGCTGTCGCCGATGCAGCAGGGCATGTTGTTCCACGCCTTGTACGAGCCCCAGGCGGGTGACTATGTCAACCAGATGCGCGTGAATGTTGAGGGCCTGGACATCCCGCGTTTCCGTGAAGCCTGGCAGGCAGCGCTGGATAACCATGACATTCTGCGTACCGGCTTCATCTGGGACGGGGATCTTGCGCAGCCTCTGCAAGTGGTGCATCACCAGGTGCAAATGCCGTTTATCGAAACCGAGTGCCCGGAAGGTGCCGATCAGCAGCAGCAACTGGATCAGTTGGCCGATGCGCAGCGCTTGCAAGGCTTCACGCTGGAGAGCCCGCCGTTGGTGCGCATTGCTCTGGCGCACACCGGCCCGCAACGTTGCCATCTGATCTACACCAGCCACCATATCCTGATGGATGGCTGGAGCAGCTCCCAACTGCTCGGCGAAGTTCTGGGGCGTTACGCCGGCCATGTGCCGCAGGCTCAGGTCGCGCGTTACCGGGACTTTATCGCCTGGCTGCAATCCCAGGATAAAACCCTGCGCGAAGCCTTCTGGAAGACCCAGCTGGCCAGCTTGGATGAGCCGACACGTCTGTTCCAGGCGCTGCCTCGCAACAAGGATGTGAGGGCGTCCGGGCTGGGTGAACACGCCCATGAGCTGGATGCCGTGGGCATGGCCCGCCTCAAAGCCTTTGCCCAAGGCCAGAAGATCACCCTCAACACCCTGGTGCAGTCCGCCTGGTTGCTGTTGCTGCAACGCTACACCGGGCAGGACACCGTGGCCTTCGGCGCCACAGTATCGGGACGCCCCGCGGACCTGCGCGGTGTTGAGCAGCAAGTTGGGTTGTTCATCAATACCTTGCCAGTGGTAGCAACTCCTCGCCCGGATATGCCCGCGTCGCAATGGATGCAACAGATCCAGCAACAGAACCTTGCGTTGCGCGAGCATGAACACACGCCGTTGTTCGAGCTGCAACGCCTGGCCGGGCTGGGGGGCGAGGCGTTGTTCGACACCATTCTGGTGTTCGAGAACTACCCTGTATCGGAGGTGCTGGAGCAGGGTGCCCCGCAAGGGGTGCGCTTTGGCAGTGTCAGCAGCCGGGAACAGACGCACTATCCGCTGTCGATCGCCGTCGGTGTCGGCGAAACCCTGACGTTGCACTACAGCTATGACCGCAGTGAGGTCGACGGCCCCACGGTTGAACGTCTCAACCGGCATCTGCTGCACCTGTTGGCAGAGCTGGTCGCCAAGCCCCATGCGGCCCTGGCACAGTTGACGCTGTTGACAGAGTCGGAGCACCTGGCCCTGCTGGAGCAAGGCAACGGGTTGCCGAGCGAGACCTCTTGGCAGTGTGTCCAGCAGCAATTCGAACAGCAGGTGCGCCGCACGCCACAGGCAACCGCTGTGATCTTCGGCGAGCAGCAGTTGACCTACGATGCGCTGAACCGACGTGCCAATCGCCTGGCGAATGGGCTGATCAAGCAAGGTGTAGGCCCGGATTCGCTGGTAGGTATCGCGCTGGAGCGTTCTTTCGACATGCTGGTCGGGCTGCTGGCGATCCTCAAGGCCGGTGGTGCGTATGTACCGCTTGACGCCGACTACCCCGAAGAGCGCCTGGCCTACATGCTCAAGGACAGCGGCGTGAAGTGGCTACTGACTCAGTCGCACCTGAACCTGCCGTTGGCCGATGACGTGCAGTGCCTGAGCCTTGAAGGTGATCAACGCTGGTTGAGCGGGTGCGGTGAAACCGATCCGCAGGTGCCCGTCAACGGTTATAACCTGATGTACGTGATCTACACCTCCGGCACCACCGGCAACCCGAAAGGTGTGGGTGTGACACACGAAGCATTGGCGCAACGCTTGCAATGGATGCAGGACACCTACGCATTGCAGGCCGACGATGTGCTGTTGCAGAAAGCCCCGATGAGTTTTGACGTATCGGTATGGGAGTGTTTCTGGCCGCTGATCAGCGGCAGCCGGCTAGTGATAGCGGCCCCGGGCGAACATCGGGATCCGGTGCGCCTGTTGGAGTTGATCCAGGCATTTGGCGTGACCACGCTGCACTTTGTGCCCTCGCTGTTGCAATTGTTCATGGATACGCCGGGCGTCGCCCAGTGCACCCGCGTGCGTAGGGTGTTCTCAGGCGGTGAAGCGTTGACCGCCGATTTGCGCGATCAGATCCTGCGGACCCTGCCCGGCGTAACATTGCACAACCGTTACGGGCCGACCGAAACGACGATCAACGCGACCTGGTGGGCGTGCTCCCTTGAGGACGGCACCCGTTCGCCGATTGGCCGGCCATTGGACGGTGTGATTTGCCGGGTACTGGACGGTGATCTGAACCCGGTCCCGATCGGTGTTGCCGGTGAGTTGTGCGTGGGGGGAGCCGGTTTGGCGCGCGGCTATCTCGGACGTCCGGGGTTGTCGGCCGAGCGCTTTATCGCAGACCCGTTCGGCTGCGCCGGTTCACGCCTGTATCGGACCGGCGACCGTGTGCGCTGGGCCGAGGATGGCGCGCTGGAATATCTGGGGCGCCTGGACCATCAGATCAAGATTCGCGGCTTCCGCGTGGAGCTGGAGGAAATTCGTGCGCTGGTGCTGCTCCAGGCCGGAGTGGCCCAGGCCGAGGTCGTCCTGCGCCAGGACGGTGGTGGCGGCCAATTGATAGGCTACTACGTAGCCCTCCCAACGGTACTCGATGAGATCGATCACGCTCAGGCGTTGCGTCATGCCCTGCAGGCGCTACTGCCGGACTACATGGTGCCCAAACAGTTCGTGCGCCTGTCGCACATGCCGTTGAGCCCCAGCGGCAAACTGGACCGCAAGGCCCTGCCGGAGCCCGACAGCTATGTTGTGCAAGGCGAATATGTGGCGCCTTGCAGCGACCTTGAACAGCAACTGGCGGCAATCTGGCAAGACGTGCTGGATGTTGAGCAAGTGGGGTTGAATGACAACTTCTTCGAGCTGGGCGGGCACTCGTTGCTGGTGATCAATGTGATGTCGCGCATTCAGCTGGAGCTGGGCGTGAAGATCAGCGTGCATGAGCTGTTCCAGCATGCCCAGCTCAGGGAGCTGGCAGCGCATTTACAGGGTCAGGGCGGCGGCATAAGCACTGAGAAGCTGTCGTTCCTCGATTCACTCCTTGACGAAATGGAGCAGCTGTAATGGACGGCCAGATGGCGTACAAAATCATGCAGCGCTTTATCGGGCTGCCGCTGGAACAGCGCAAGGTGTACCTACAGAGGATGCTGCAGGAAGGCGTTTCGCCGGGCAACCTGCCGATCCCGAAGGTACGGCGAGAGGCGCCCTCCCTGACGCTCTCGTATGCTCAGGAGCGGCAATGGTTTCTCTGGCAATTGGATCCGCAGAGCGCTGCATACCATATCCCCAGCGCCTTGCGGCTCAGGGGACATCTGGATATTACGGCGCTGCAAAAGAGCTTTGAACACCTGATAGCCCGACACGAGAGTTTGCGCACGCGGTTTCGCCAGGTCGGTGAAGGCATGCAGCAGGAAGTCCAGCCCGCATACCTCGTGACACTGGTGCCTGAATCCATTGACGAAAGCCAGTTGAAAGCGCGCGTCGAACAGGAAATTGCGCAACCCTTTGACCTGGAGCGCGGCCCGTTGCTGCGTATGACGCTCCTGCGTCTGGCAGAGCAGGACCACGTGCTGGTCCTGGTGCAGCACCACATCATTTCCGACGGTGGTTCGATGCAAGTGATGGTGGAGGAAGTGATACAGGCCTATGGCGCCTACACCCATGGGCGTGAGTTTGAGTTGCCTGAACTGCCAGTCCAGTACACCGACTACGCCCTGTGGCAGCGCAGTTGGATGGAAGCGGGGGAAAAGGACCGCCAACTGGAATATTGGCGCAGCCTGCTCGGCGGCGACCAGCCGGTGCTGGAACTGCCGTTGGACCGGCCACGCCCGGCGGTGCAGAGTTTTCGCGGTGCTTCCCTGGACTTGGTGCTGGATGAGCGCGTGGTAGCGGGTGTCAACGCCTTGGCTCAACGTGAAGGCGCCACCGGCTTCATGGTGCTGCTGGCCTCCTTTCAGGTGTTGTTGCATCGCTACAGCGGGCAACAGGACATCCGTATTGGTGTGCCGACCGCCAACCGTAACCGGGTCGAGACGCAGCGCCTGGTCGGCTTCTTCGTCAATACCCAGGTGCTGAAGGCCGAGGTGGACGAGCACACCAGCGTGCTGGCGCTGTTGCGCCAAGCCCGCCAACGGGTGCTGGAAGCCCAGGCGCATCAAGACTTGCCGTTCGAACAACTGGTGGAAGCGCTTCGTCCCGAACGCAGCTTGAGTTACAGCCCATTGTTCCAGGTCATGTTCAACCATCAGAACCGTGGCGCTGGCAGTACAAGCAAGCCGGGAGCCTCCGGCCTGGTGTTGGAGGGCCTGGACTGGGACAGCCGAACCGCTCAGTTCGACCTTAGCTTGAATGTTGTGCAGGAGGCATCGAGCATTCGGGCATCCTTTGGCTACGCGACCGACCTGTTCGACGCAGCAACCATCGAGCGCATGGCGCAGCACTGGCAACGACTGTTGAGTGCAATGGTTGCAACGCCGGAGGCCCTGGTCGACTCTCTGGCAATCCTGGACGCAGCAGAGCGCCGGCAGATCGTCGATGGCTGGAATGCCACCGCTGTCGATTACCCCCTTGAAAAGACCGTGCACCAACTGTTTGAAGCCCACGCCGAACATGACCCGCATCGGCCAGCCCTGGTGTTTGGCGCGCAGCAGTTGAGCTATGCCGTCCTGAACCATCGCGCCAACCGCCTGGCCCATGCCTTGATCGCACGTGGTGTCGGTCCGGACGTGTTGGTGGGCGTGGCAATGGAGCGCTCCGTGGAAATGGTCGTCGCCTTGTTGGCGATCCTCAAGGCCGGAGGTGCCTACGTGCCTGTGGACCCGGATTACCCCGCGGAGCGCCAGGCCTATACGCTGGAGGACAGTGCGGTAAACCTGTTGCTCAGCCAGTCGCACTTGAGCCTGCCGGCCGCCGACAGCGTGTTGCGTATTGACCTGGACCGCGATGAGCGTTGGCTGGACGCGTACAGCGAGGCCAACCCTGACGTAGCCCTCAGCGGTGAACACCTTGCCTATGTGATCTATACCTCCGGTTCAACCGGCAAGCCCAAGGGCGCGGGCAACAGCCATGCAGCCTTGACCAATCGCTTGTGCTGGATGCAACAGGCGTATGCATTGTGTGCCGGTGATACGGTGCTGCAGAAGACGCCGTTCAGTTTTGATGTGTCGGTGTGGGAGTTCTTCTGGCCATTGCTCAGCGGCGCGCGATTGGTGATGGCGGCCCCCGGCGATCACCGTGATCCGACGAAGTTGGTGGAGGTGATTACGCGTGAATCTGTCACCACGCTGCACTTTGTGCCGTCGATGCTGCAAGCCTTCCTGCAGGACCGACTAGTGGGCCGTTGCAGCAGTGTGAAGCGCATCATCTGTAGCGGCGAAGCCTTGTCGGTGGATGCGCAACAACAAGTATTCGCCAAGCTGCCTCAGGCCCACCTGTATAACCTCTACGGGCCTACGGAAGCAGCCATTGATGTCACCAGCTGGGCCTGCATTGACGAAGGCAAGGACGCGGTGCCAATCGGCAAACCCATTGCCAACCTGAGGTGTCATATCCTGGACGCTAACCTTGAACCGGTGCCGATCGGTGTGCTCGGCGAGTTGTACCTGGCAGGCAAGGGGTTGGCACGTGGGTATCATCGTCGGCCAGTGTTGACCGCCGAGCGATTTGTCGCCAGCCCGTTCGGGGCCGGCGAGCGCATGTACCGCACTGGAGACCTGGCGCGTTATCGTCCGGATGGGGTGATCGAGTACGCCGGGCGTATTGACCATCAAGTCAAGCTGCGCGGCCTGCGGATCGAGTTGGGTGAGATCGAAGCGCGCCTGCTTGAACATGAAGGGGTTCGCGAGACCGCGGTGCTGGCGCTGGACGGCACGCAATTGGTCGGCTACGTGGTGCTCGATCAGCCAATGCCGCACTGGCGAGAAACCCTCACGGCCTATCTATCGACTCATCTGCCGGCCTTTATGGTGCCGGCCCAGTGGGTCTTGCTGGACAGTATGCCGTTGAGCCCAAACGGCAAACTTGAGCGCAAGGCACTGCCGCGACCCGAAACCGCCGTTCAGCGACGCGAGTACGTGGCGCCGCATACGGCGCTCGAACACCAGGTCGCGCAGATCTGGCAACAGGTGCTGGGTACCGAGCGGGTTGGCCTGGACGATAACTTCTTTGAACTGGGCGGGCATTCATTGCTGTTGCTGGTGGTGAAAGAACGCCTGGCGGCTCAATGCGGGTTGATGCTCACGGTCAGCCAATTGATGACGCGCCCAACCGTTAGGGCGTTGGCGGGCAGCGCGTCGGATGAACGAGCGCGCTCGCTGCTCGTTGACTTGAATGGCCAGCAGGGCGGGCCGTCATTGTTTCTGTTTCACCCAAGTTTCGGTTCAGTGCACTGCTACAAGGCGCTTGGCATGGCCTTGCGTTCGGAGATGCCGGTACAGGGCGTTATTTGTCGAGCTCTGCTTGATCCGCAAAGCCAGGTGCCGACGTGGGATGCCATGGTTCAGGACTATACCCATCAGGTTCTTGCGAGCCAGCCGCAGGGGCCGTATTACCTCGCGGGGTGGTCGCTGGGTGGGAACCTTGCGTTGCAGGTGGCTGGCAGACTGGAGGCGCAGGGGGCCAAAGTGGCGTTCCTGGGGAGCATCGATGCGCCTCCGCCGATGCATGTCACTGCGTTCTGGGACAGGGACAAAACCCTGCGGCCGGCGTTTGAATCACTGGAAGCAGGCGATAAGCGCGTGGAGTTGCTGACGGTCATGTTCCCTGACGCGGCCCAGGATATTGCACTGGCCTGGCAGGATATCGAGCACTCGGGCGCCACGGCGGACCAACGGTGGGAGGCACTTTGCGAGTGGGGACAGTCGGCTTTGGGCGAGGTATTTGTCAGCTTGCGCAACGAGCTGCAACAAGGCGGCGAGCTGGAGGTTTCGTGGGCGTTGAAACGCACACTCGATGAGCGCTTGAAGGATGCCGCCTATGCGCGCCTCGCTGCTCCTGTGAGTTGCTGGTGGGCAGCACAAAGCAAATCTGCCAGTGATCGGCAAGTCATCTGCACGGCACTTGAAGAGGGGGTCGGCCATGGACTGGACTCTTCGGTGGTCATCGATACGACCCATGATCGAATCGTCGACAACCCTGAGTTCATTGCCTCGTTCGTAGCGGCCCTGACGGCTGCCAGGCACTAGCCCGGGCGAGCACGCTTACACTGGACACCGGCCTTGCGCCGGTGTTTTTTGCGTGGTGTTCCAGTCACGGCGCTACGCGCCATGCCTGGCGCGCAACAAAGAAAACCCCCGCCTGATGGCGGGGGTCTAAGTGCTGCTTGCACGCAACTGCCGGGGGTTAGAAGTCCCAGCGTGTGCTCAGCATGACGTTGCGTGGGTCACCATAATAGGCCGTGTTATAGAAGCCAATGTTGGTGTAGTAGTACTTGTCGAAGATGTTGTTCACGTTCAGTGTCGCGGAGACGTTGTCGGTGATCTGGTACTTGGCCATTGCGTCCACGACCCAATACGCTTCCTGGGTGAAGTCCTCCTGCCGTCCCTTGCCACTGTTGGTCACTTCCTGCCAGGACTTGCCCTGCCAGCGAGCGCCACCGCCGATGGTCAAACGGTCCAGCGGCCCGCTGAGCTTGTACGAGGTGAAGAAGCTGACCTGATCCTGAGGCTCCCAAGTAGATACTTTTACACCATGCTCATCCCGGATGACTTTATGGGTGTAACCAGCCTGGGCCTGCCAGCCTGGGGCTAGCTCACCGGACATTTCGGCCTCGAAGCCTTTGGTTTTGGCGGCGATGCCTTTATAGGCATACAAGATCGACGGGTTGGTCGGGTTGGCGTTGTAGTCAGAATCCGGGTCAGCCCTGTTGGTTTCATGCACTTCGAAGTAGGCCAGACTGGTGTTCAGGCCACCGTTGAAAAACTCACCTTTCAAACCCAGTTCGTAATTCTTGCCTTCATCCGGTTCGAGCAGTTTGTTCTCTCTGTCGCGGTTATACACCTGCGGCATGAAGATCTCGCTGTAGCTGGCGTACGCGGTGAAGTTGTCGTTCAGGTCATAGGTTACGCCGGCATAGGGTACGAGCTTGCCGGTTTCGGTGGACTTGTTGTCGCCAGTCAGCCAGTAGTTGGCCACGCGGGTGCCCATGAAGACGTTCAGGTCATCCGTGAGGTTGAAGCGGGCGGTCATATAGCCAGCGGTTTGCCGGGTGGTTTCATCAATGATTCGAGTCGGTGTGCCCCAATTCGGCTCCGGGAAGTTACCGTCGAAGTTCCAGAAGTCGACAATGCGCCCATTGGCGTGAATCGGCGCGCCGTAATCCTTACCTTTCCACTGGGAATTGGACGCAGAGGCGCCCACCACCAACTGATGCTCGCGGCCGCCCAGACTGAACGGGCCGCTGGCGTAGATATCGCCGGAGTCGGATCGGGTATCGCCGGTGAATTTGTTCGCGTAGAGCGTCGACAGACCGGTTGCCGTGAATGGGCCCAGTTGGATCGCACCCATCGGCGCGTCATAACCGGAGAACTGGTGTGTGTACTGGCCTTTGACCACCCAGCCGTTGTCGAAATTGTGCTCCAGGGTTGTGAAGAAACTCTGAGTGAACTGTTCCCAGCTGCTCCACTTCGCGCCGTTGTTGTATGAGCGCTTTACATCGATGCGGTTGCCGCTGCGGTCAAACAGCGGGCGGCTGCCCGACCAGCCAGAACCTTGAGGATCGCTGTTCTGGTAGTCGAAGCCGATGGTGAGCAGGGTGTCCTCGTCCAGGTCCGCTTCCACGGTGCCGAAGTACACGTTGGTCTTGCGCTCGTAGCGGTCCACGAACGAATGCTTGTCCTGGTACGCGGCTACGGCACGGGCGCGGATGTTGCCGCTCTCGGTGAGAGGGCCGCTTACGTCGACTTGGGAGCGATAGTTGTCCCAGCTGCCGGCACCCAGCTCCACACTGCCCTTGAAATCACGGGTAGGCTTTTTGCGGATCAGGTTGATGGTTGCGCCCGGTGCCCCGGCACCCGTCAGCAGGCCGCTTGCGCCCTTGAGGACTTCCACGCGGTCGTAGATCGCCATGTCGCTCAGGGTTTGCCCGGACGAATAGGCCGAGTTGCGCAGGGTAGGGATGCCGTCGTACTGGAAGTTCTCGATCGAGAACCCACGGGAGAAATAGTTAGTGCGTTCGCTGTCCAGGGTCGACAAGGTGATGCCCGGTGTATGCCGCATCACATCATCAATTGAATTGAGTGCGAAATCATCCATATGCTGGCGCGTGATCACGCTGATCGACTGCGGTGTTTCACGCGGGGTCAGCACCAGTCGCGTGGCGGTAGCGATAGTGCCTGGTGTGTAGGAGCCCGTGCCTTCGGTGACCGTACCCAACTGGTTGGCGGTCACCTGGGTGGCCCCCAGCTCCAGCCCGGAGGTCGCGCCCGCCGTGATGGTCACCGCGCTGCCTTGCAGGCCGTAGCTGATGCCGGTGTCCTTGAGCAGGGCGGCGATGGCGTGGGCTGGCTCTAGCTTGCCCTTCACCGTCGTGCTGTTTTTGCCCTGTACATCCGTCGGGCTGTATAGCACCTGCAAGTTGGTCTGACGGCCAAATTCCTGGAGCGCTGTCCCCAACGGCTGTGCAGGAATGTCGATCTCGATCTCTTGTGCCTGCACGTAACTCGATAGCGGTAACGACACCGCTAGGGCCAAGGCGCAAGGCTTGAGGTGGATGTTCAAGGCCCTGCGCATGGAGAGCGCTTTGCTCAGGGGGCTGAGACCGAGTCGTACTGACATGGGTGCTTTCTCTTCTATATTTTAGTTGGGCAGTTTATAGGTATTTATGAGGTTGGTTCTCATTACCACTAGTGAGACGTTCCCACCTGGAAAAACCGGAAAAGAAAATTCATGCCGGCTCCATTTCGTGCACCACCTTGCCAGCGCGCAAGCGCACCAACTGGTCGGCGATGTCGAAATAGCGGTCGTCGTGGCTGATCACGATGATGGTTTTGCCCAGGCGCTTGAGGTCCGGCAGCAGCTCCGTGTAGAAGATGCGGCGGAAGGCCGGATCCTGGTCGGCGGCCCATTCGTCGAACACCAGTACCGGGCGTTCCTCCAGCCAGGCATTGACCAACGCGAGGCGCTTGCGTTGGCCAGTGGACAGGTCGGTGGTGCTGAATGCGCCGTCCTTGATAGTGACCTTGTGGGCGATCTCCAGGCGGTCCAGATACTGGGCCGCACTGTCCAGAGACTTCTGCCCGCCGCCTTGGACGAGATCGTCGAATAGGTAATAGTCGGCGAATACGGTGGTGAACAGTTGGCGGTAGTCGTCGCGGGTAGGGGCAATCACAGCTTCGCCATTGAGGTGGATTTCACCTGATTGCGGCTGATAAAGCCCCAGCAACAGCTTGATCAGGGTGGTTTTGCCGCAGCCGTTTTCACCGACGATAAACACGATATCGCCTTGCTTGATGCTCAGGTTGATCGGGCCCAGATGGAACGGCTCGCTGCCTTCCACCGGCGGAGGGCTGTAGGTCACGCCACGCAGCTCAAGGCTGTGCACTTGGGGTTTTGGCGCTTCACTGTCTTCCAGCAGCAGGTGCGGTTCGGGGGATGAGAACCGCTCGGACAGCTCGGCGATGCGCGAGAACGCGATCTGTGCGCGGCTGACGATCGGCAGCGCGGTCACCACGTGTTCCAGTGGGCCTTTCATATACAACAGCACCAGCACAAAACCGGTGATCACCGCTGGGTCCGGGTTGGGGTTGTAGGCCTGGAACGCCAGCGCCAGGCCGATCACCACGAAGAACAGCATGGAGCCGAACGTCTTGGCGACAATGAAGATGTTGACCGAGCGGATCTGGATATCGCCGATACGATCAGCAGTCGCCTGGATGCGATGGGTATTCATGCGATAGCGGCGTGGCCGATGAATGCGCAGCTCCTTGGCACCCGAGGCAATGGCGGTGTAGTAGCGCTGCAGCTCGTCTTCCTGGTCGCGAGCGGCTTCGAACCCCTTGATGCCCGCCGAGCGTGCCGCGTACTGCACGGCGGTACCGATGACGATCGCCACCACCATCATCAGGAACATCGGCACCGAAAGGTACGCCAGGTAGCCCAGGCAGCCCAGGGTCACTGTGGTTGCGATGGCCAGTGGGGTGAAGGAGAAGGAAAAATCACTGATGGTATCGACGTCGTGCGTCAATACTGGAATCAGTTTGTGGGTTCGGTAGCGTTCGATCTGCTCGATGGGCGCCGACAGCACCTTTTCGCCGAGATCCTTGCGCAGGGCGGCAATGATCCGCTGGCCCACATAGTTGGTGCCGATATCGGAGACGATCGAACTGGTCAGCGCCAGCACACACAGCGCCGCAAAGCTCAGGATCACGCCCTGGGTCATACCGGTGGAAGAGTGCAGCGCGTTGTTGATGGTCGCCAGCAACAGCGTGATGGCCAGGCCGCCGGCCATGCCCAGGGCGATGGAGACCGTCACGATGGTGCGAAACGGCCTGAGCAATGCAAGCAAACCTGTGAAGGCGCCGCGCTTGGGATCGGTCATAAGTACTTCCCGGAAAGTGAAAAAGAGGGGGCTGGGCACACAGACCCTTACCCATGACAAACGAAGGATTGGCGCGACTATTTAGCTCGGCGTGCCCGGCGGTGGCGGTGGCGGATAAATTGCGCGTGGGCTGGTTCGTTCTTGTGGTGTAGGCGCACGCGTATCGGCGCGTGCCTGATTTTTCCAGCGAGAGCGAAACAATGACGAAAAAGAACCTGGTGTACGTGTGGTCCCTGCGCAATGCCGCTGCCGACAAGGCCGGCCAGCCGGTGGCCTACAAGGACCACGAGCGCTACATGAAGTCGGTGCTGGAGTTTCTGGTGGGGTCGCTCAACGACACGTCACTGGGCGAGGCCTACAACCTGGTGGGCGTGGTGTATGACGACGATGAGCAGAACCCGCGGGACCAGCAGTTGGTGGCCGACTACGGCTTTGCCTATAAGCCCGGCCGCCAGTGGTTGTACCCGGCCGACCTGCGGGTGCAGGGGCGCCTGGTCAACGATTTGCTGCTGAGCGTGCCGTCGACCTATCGGCGCCTGCCGCGGGGAAGCGCCGAACATATCGCCGGCAAGCAGGATTTCGAACGCCGCCTGCATGACACCTTGGTGGAGCTGAAGGCCGATATCGTGGTGCTCGATGGCCTGCTGGTGATCCTGGACGAGCTGGTGCGCCCCGGTGCGCCGTTTGCCCGTCGCATCATGAACATCCACCCCGGTATCACCCGTATCGAATCGCCCTATGAGCGCCGGGGTGCCTACGCCACCTGGAATGCCTTGTACGGTGCCCGTGGACAAGCCGTGGTGGATTGGGCGACCAGGGAGACGCAGCCGTGTGAACCGCTGTACCTCACCGGCGCCTCGTTCCACTACGTGGACAACGGCATCGACTCCGGCGAAGTGTTCCACGACGTGCTCAAGACCGAAATCTCGCCGGACGACACCATCCTCGAACTGCGCTGGAACAACTTCAATAACAGCCTGTTCCCGGCGTTGCATGAAGGCCTGGAGTTGTTGGCGCAGAAGGGCGTCTAAGCCGCGCACGATTTGACTGTGGGAGGGAGCTTGCTCCCGATGGCGGAGTATCAGTCAATGGCGATGTCGACTGCCGCACCCCATCGGGAGCAAGCTCCCACATTAAGTCCCGTCAGCTTCAGAGATCGCGCACGACCCTGAAGCCAATCCAATCCCCCCGCGTTTGCGGATAGATATTGTTGCGGTTGCCTGAGCGCGAAAACACCGGCGCCTCGCCCCAGTCATTGCCGCGAATCATGTAGCCCTCGCAATTCGGCTCCATCCAGGCGCTGCCATCCGTCGGCGCACCGACATAGTTGGGGTGCTCGCAGTCGGCCACCCGCTCATAGACATTGCCATGCATGTCGTACATGCCAAACGCATTCGGCGGGTAGCTGCCTACCGGCGAAGAATAGCTGTACCCGTCCGCCGGCCCGTAGGTGTTGGCATGCTCAGCGATGCTGTAGCCCTTGCCCTCGTCGAACGGGAACGGGAATGGCCCGGTGGAACCGGCGCGTGCGGCGTATTCGCGCTGGGCTTCGCTGACCATGTGGTATTGCTGGCCGGTCTTTTTCGATAGCCAGGCCACATAGTGCTTGATGTCGTCCATGTCCATGCACACCGCCGGCTGGCGCGGGCCCTGGGGGTAGCGCGGCTTGCTGGCGATGCATTCGCGGCCGGGGCGGGTGTCGCCGTCGGCGATCTTCACCCCGGTCTGGCGGATATAGCTGTCCCATTCGCCGGCGGTGATGTGGAAGCGGCTCATGGCGAATGGCTTGGCGAAGGTCACTTCATGCATCGGGCCTTCGTCCGGTTCACGGCCGACTTCGTCTTCCGGCGTCCCCATGGTAAAGGTGCCGGCGGGCAGTACCACCATTTCCGGACAGTCCTTGCAGTCCTTGAACACTTTGCCCGGTTGCGGCGTGGCAGCCTGGGCCAGGCCCGGCAGCAGCGCGCCGCACAGGGCGGTCAGCGCCAGGGTCGTCAGGGGTTTGAGTCGCAGTGGCATCATAGGGGCCTCTCGTGCAAAGGGAAAAAGGCGCGTCACAACCGCTGGCTGAGCAGGGTCATGAAGCGCTGGATTTCGTCGGAGTTGTTGAGCAGGCCGGGCGCCGTGCGGATCACCGGGCCGACGTCGCGGTCCACCGCGTCGATCACCACGCGGTTCTTCTGCATGTAGGCCGCCACCCGATCACTGTCCTGGCCCTTGACCCGGAAGAAGGTAAAGCCGGCAGACAGTTCGGGGCTGCGCGGCGTGACCAGTTCGATCTGCGGGTGTGCCAGCAATTGCTCCTTGAGTTCGGCGTTCAGCCCATGGATGCGCGCCTGGACCGGCGCCTTGCCCAGTTGCAGGTGCAGCTTGAAGGCCTCATCCGCGGCCCAGCGATGCTCGAAGGCGTGATAGCCGCCGGGGGTCATGATGGTGGCGAAGTCCTTGTCTTCGGAGAAGGTCGGTACCATGGGCGTGACGTAGGTGTTTTCAGGGTTGCGCGCGCACACCAGCCCGGTACCGCGCGGACCGAACATCCATTTATGGGTGCCGGCGATAAAGAAGTCGCAGTGCATGTCAGGGAAGTCGAGGTTTTCCACGCCGAAACCATGCACGCCATCCACCACATAGAGGAGGCGGTCCTTGTCGTCGCGGTTGCGGTTGTGCGCCGCCACCAGCTTGCCGATCTCGCCGATGGGCAGTTTCACGCCGCTGCCGGACTGTACCCAGGTCATACCCAGTACGCGGGTGTTGGGGCGGATATTGCGCTGGATATTGCCCAGCACCTCGTCGGCAGAGACCTGGCTGGCCCGCTCGAACAGCTTGATCCGGCGAACCTGGGTGCCTTCCTTGAGCACGCGAAAATCCAGCACGTTCTGGGTCGCGTAATGCTCATGCACGGTGGTGAGGACTTCCTGGTCCGGGCGCACCTTGATGCCGCCATAGATCATCGCCAGGCCTTCGGACGTGCTGCCGGTCAGGGCGATCTGCGCCGGGGTGGCCTTGAGGTAGCGGCCGGCCCATTCGCGTACCTGGCCTTCGCGCTTCCAGGTTTGCTCCAGGTCCCAGTCCATGGCGAGCCCCGGGTTGCGGTCGATCTGGGCGCGGTAACGCTCGATGGCCTCGCGTACCGGCCTGGGGTGCGAGGCCACCAGGAAGTTGGAGAAGTGCAGGTAATCCGGGTCCTGGTTGAACAGCTGCTTGAACCCCGTCCATGGGTCATCCGTGGTGGTGGCAGCCAGTGCCTGCGGGATGAGTGCAGCGCCCAATGGCAGGCTGGCGGCGAATACCCCGGCCTGCTTGAGAAACGTACGGCGGTCAGTCATGGACTTGCTTCTAGGTGATTAGCGGTTGGCCAAGGGTTTGGCGGCTTTTTGTACCTGGTCCCAGACCCGCAGGAAGTTGCCTCCCCACAGCTTGGCGATGTCGGCTTCGGAGTAGCCGCGCTGGATCAGTTCGGCGGTGACGTTGCGGATTTCGCCGACGTTGTTCCAGCCGTCGAGGCCGCCGCCGTCGTTGAAGTCCGAAGCGATGCCGACGTGATCGATCCCGATCTTGCGCACGGTGTAGTCGACGGCGTCGCCCCAGTCCTTGAGCGTGGCCTTCGGTTCTTCCTCAAGAATCCCGTACAGCCCTTGGGCGTACTGGCCGAACTTCTGCTCCGGCCAGGCCGCGATGATCGCGTCCCCCGGCATCAGGGCCATGGCCAGGTTGGGCAGCGGCGGCAGGTCGAAACGCGCGCGCAGAGTGTTGAGTTTGTCCTGGGTCGGCTGGCTCAGGGGGCGTATATAGGCCGGGAAGCCCACCACCTGCACCACGCCGCCACTGTTCTTGATCAGTTGCAGTTCCTTGTCGCTGAGGTTGCGCGGGATGTCCACCGACGCGCGCGGTGCCGAGTGGGACGCCACCATCGGCGTGCGACTCAGTTGCGCGACTTGCTCCAATGCCTTGGTCGACATCTGTGACACGTCAATGATCACCCCCAGGTCATTGAGGCGCTGCACCGCTTGCTTGCCGATGTCCGACAGGCCTTCGAGGGCATCGACGGAATCATTGAAAAACGGCAGTGGGCGCGATGAGTCGGACCAGGCGTTATTGCCGATATAGCTGAAGCCGAACATGCGCATGCCACGGGCGGCCCACAGGTCCAGCTGGTTCAGGTCATTGCCCAGCGGGTAGGCGTTGAGCATGCTGATAAAGATCGCGAACTTGCCTTCGCCATGCAGGCGTCGAAAGTCATCCGGGGTATAGGCGATGCCGACTTGATTGGGAAAGTCACGCACCATGCCGGAGATGATCTTGTAGCGCACCTCCTGCTCGTGGCGGGCTTCCTCGACAAAGCCGTCAGTAGGTCTGTGCGGGGCGTTGGGGCCATTCCAGATTTCCGGCCAGCCGAAGATCGTCAGGGCTGCGCCGGACAAGCGACCGCGTGCCGCCTTGGCCAGGTCGAACTGGCCGCTGCCGTCCTTGTCCGCCTCGTTGCCAGCGGTGCCGAAGTCCATGGGCACCGTGATGTGGCTGTCGAACGACAGCAGGCGGTCCTGCAGTTCATTGGCCTGCTTGATCACGGCGAGCGGGTAGCCGGCATTGCCCTTGAACCAGTGATCCCAGGCCAGGAAGCCTGCGCCGGCACCGATGGCCAGTGCCAGCGGCACGCCGATGTACAGCGCCTTTTTCGAACGTGGTTTTGTCATTGCCATCTCAGTCAGTTGAGGCCTTCGCTATCAGGGAAGAACGAGTGGTGCGCGGGGAAATTTAGGCGGCGCGGGCAGGGCGGTAAATTTCCCCGGCCTGCAAACGTTCTAGCTCTGATAAAGCCGTTTCCTAAGGTAGACAATGACCATCTCTCGACGTGGGTTCATCGCAGGCCTGGCGCTGACCGGCGCGGCTGTGCCTGCCGCCTTCTATGCCCATCGCGAGTTGACGCGCGAAGAAGAATTCCCCATCACTCCCGGCGAAGCCACCGTGGACCTGGCCGACACCGCCGGGCAGCACCTGGCCAACACCTTGCGCGGGGTGTGGAGCCTGCGCCTGGAAGGCCGCGACGCCGGCCTCCGGGGCCTGCCGCTGCACGGCCTGGAACTGCTGCTCGACATCGCCCCCCGTGGCCGTGGCCTGCGCGGCTACCTGGACACCGCCGCCAACCTGCGCGCCGACGGCGAACCGCGCTACCGCGTGCTGGGTGACCTGCTGACGGGCGAGGGCGCCTTGCTCTACTGGCGTCTGATCGACCGCGATGCCCTCGACGGCCGGCCCGCCTATGAGTTCAAGATGACCCTCGATGAAGTCTGGGCCGACTTCGCCAACGCCGGCAGCAGCACCCTCAGCGGGCACATCCTCGACCTGGATCGGCCCCTGGCCTTGACCGAACGTGACAACCGCTTTATCGCCCACAAACAGCTGTTTCCCGAAGCCCGCCAACGCATCGGCCTCAACCCGAACCTGCTGGCCTGGCTGATTGCCCCGGAGCACCGCCTGTTTCACCAGCTGTGGCACGCCACCCGTGACCAGTGGCACAAACTCTCCGAAGAAAAACGCAACGCCCTGCGCGGCATCGGCTGGCAACCCGGCCCGCGCGGCAAGGAGCGTGACGCCCGTGGCAAACACAAAGACCGCAACGGCTCGGGCATCGATTTCTTCTTCATGCACCGGCATATGCTCGGCACCGCGCGTTCCATGCAGGATCTGCCCTCGTGGCCCGCATTCCCCGAACCGCAACCGGCGCTGGAGCGCGATCGCCTAGGCTTCCTGCGTTACTTCGACAACCACGACGGCTTCGCGTTGCCGCCCACCTGGTCAGCCCCGGACGACAGCGAATACACCCAGTGGGTCAGCGACATCAAGGCCGCCGAGACCTACCACAGCAACTTCCAGGTCTGGGAATCGCAGTACCGCGACCCGCGCTACCTGGCCAGACTGACCTTGGGCCAACTCGGTTCCGAAATGGAGCTGGGCCTGCACGACTGGCTGCACATGCGCTGGGCCTCGGTGCCCCGCGACCCGTCCAACGGCGCGCCGGTCCCCCTGGCCCGCGACCCGGCAGACTTTGCCCCGCGCTGGTACGCGGCGGAAAACGACTTCCTCGGCGACCCGTTTTCATCCCATGTAAACCCGGTGTTCTGGCACTTCCACGGCTGGATCGACGACCGTATCGAAGACTGGTACCGCGCCCACGAACGCTTCAACCCCGGCGAAGTCAGGCGCCTGGACGTCAACGGCGTGGCCTGGTTCGCCCCGGGGCGCTGGGTCGAAGTCGACGACCCGTGGCTGGGCCCGGACACCCATGGCTGCAGCACCACCCCGGGGTTGCAGATGGGCAAGTCGATGGAGATGGACCCAGAGACCATGAAGCTCGCCTTGCGTATTACCTTTGGCGAGGACGAGCACCTGTTGCAGGGCCTGTTCAAGCGCGTGCCGCAGCGGCCTTGGTATGCGCGGCATCTGAAGGTGAAGGCGCGAGAGGCTTGAGCGTTTGGCGTGGCACGGCGCGGGTGCACTTGGCCAGCGCCTGCTGCACGTCCGCCAACAGGTCGGCGACGTCCTCAAGCCCCACCGATAAACGCACCAGGCCTTCGCTGATACCGTGATGCGCGCGTTCTTCAGGGGTGTAGGTGCTATGGGTCATGCTCGCCGGGTGCTGGGCCAGTGACTCGGCGTCGCCCAGGCTCACCGCGCGGGTGAACAATGTGAGGGCGTTCATGAAGCGTCGTCCGCTGTCGATCCCGCCCTTGAGTTCGAAGGCGATCATGCCGCCGGCCTGGCTCATCTGCCGCGCCGCCAATGCGTGTTGCGCGAAGCCGCGCAGCCCCGGATACGTCACCCACTCCACGGCCGGATGCGCCTGCAAGGCTTCGGCCACGGCCTGGGCGTTGCTGCAATGGCGGTCCATGCGCAGGGCCAGCGTCTTGAGGCCGCGCATTAACAGGGACGCGTCCTGGGGCGACATCACCGCGCCGGTCAAGTCCTTGAGGCCTTGCAGGCGAATGCGCTGAGCCAGGGCCTGGTTGCTCACGGCAATGCCGGCGGTGATGTCGCCATGGCCGCTGAGGTATTTGGTGGCCGAGTGCACCACCACATCGGCGCCCAGTTCCAGGGGGCGTTGCAGGTACGGCGTGCAGTAGGTGTTATCCACCACCACGGTCACGTTCGGCTGTTGATGGGCGAGGGCGGCCACGGCGGCGATGTCCACCAGTTGCAAGGTGGGATTGGCCGGGGTTTCGCAGTAGATCATGCGGGTGGCGGGGCTGAGTGCCGCTTGCAGGGCCGCCAGGTCGGTGAGGTCCACGTGGCGCACCTTGATGCCGAATTCGCCGATACCGTGATGCAGCAGGGCGAAGGTGCAGCCGTAGAGCGTCTGGCTGACGATCACCTCATCGCCTGGGCGCAGCAGGGTCCAGAACGTCGCGGCAATCGCGCCCATGCCGGAACTGAACGCCACCGCCGCCTCGCCGTTTTCCAGGCTGGCCATGCGGGACTCCAGCAGCGCCAGGGTCGGGTTGGAAATGCGCGTATAGAAATGGCCGCCGGCCTTGCCGGCGAAACAGGCGGCACCGTATTCGGCGGTGGGAAAGGCAAACGTGGCCGACAGGTAGATCGGCGGCACGAGTGCGCCGTGGTGGTCCTTGGGGTCGTAGCCGTGGTGGATGGCACGGGTGGAAAAGCCGAATGCATTGTGTTTAGTGTTCATGTCGGGCGCTCCTTATTTCCTACAATGCTATGCTTATAACCACGGCTGGATTTTCCAAACTTTGCCGACAAATCCCTTGTCCTGGGATGAAAACTCGCTAAAAACAATAAACAGAGGCACGTCATGCCCATCACGCTGGATCGCACCGACAAAGCGTTATTAAACGCCCTGCAAGGCAATGCCCGTTTAACCGTGGCCGAGCTGGCCGACCGCGTGTCCCTGACCACGTCACCGTGCTGGCGACGGGTCAGGAACCTGGAGGAGAGCGGGGTGATCAGCGGCTACCAGGCGATCCTTTCACCCAAGGCGTTGGGGTATGGGGTGACGGCGTTTGTCAGCATCATGATGGAGAGCCACACCCAGGAAATCGCCCGGGCGTTCGAGCAACGCCTGTTGGATATTCCGGAAATCGTGGCCTGTCATAACGTGTCGGGACGCTATGACTTTTTGCTCGAGGTGGTGGCCAGGGACCTGGAGTCGTTCGGCGAGTTTGCGCGGGAGGTGTTGCAGACGCTGCCGTGCGTCAAGGAGATCTATTCGAGTTTTTCCTATAAATCGGTGCGACCGTTGCGGGTGATTCCATTACCAGGTTGATCGCATCATTGGTCACCTGTTCTTCCCCGCAATTGGCTATTTCTCCCCTACGGCCCGGTGGCTAACCTAGCCACCACTTCCCACCGTTCCGGAGTTCCGCATGCAAGCCCGTACCGATTTCTACACTGCTTCCCCAGACGCCATGAAAGCCATGCTCGCCCTGGAAGCCGCCGTCGGCAAACTGTCCATCGAACTGCCATTGCTGGAGCTGATCCGCCTGCGGGTCTCACAGATCAACGGCTGTGCCTTTTGCCTGGACATGCACACCGCCGATGCCCGCAAGGGTGGCGAGACCGAACGTCGCCTGTACACCTTGTCGGCCTGGCGCGAAACGCCGTTCTTCACTCCGCGTGAGCGCGCGGCATTGGCCTGGGCCGAGAGCCTGACGCTGCTGAGCCAGACCCATGCCCCGGACGCAGACTTCACCGCGCTCGCCGCCGAGTTCAGCGCCCGGGAGCAAGTCGACCTGAGCGTGGCCATCGCCACGATCAACAGCTGGAATCGCCTCGCGGTAGGTTTCCGCAAGATGCCTGAATAAGCCTCAGAAGTTCACCGAAGCACTCAGGCGCGCCGTCAGCGGCGCGCCCTGGAACAGATAGTCATCGCCCATGTACTCGCCGGCGTCGCGCCAGTAGCGCTTGTCGAACAGGTTGTCGACGCTCAGGCGGAACACCGTCTCGTAGCCGTCGACCTTGGTGGTGTAGCGGCTGCCGACGTTGACCACCGCGTAATCCCCCACCTCAACATTGCCGCTGCGATTGGCGTACTTCTTGGCGCTGTATTGCACGCCGCCGAGCACCGCCAGGCCATTGACCCACGGCAACGCATAATCGGCATACACACTGGCGCGCAGCTTGGGCACGTTGATCGCCTGGTGGTCTTCGTATTCCGGTGTGCCGCTGCCGCTTACCCGTGCACGAATCGCCGCCACGCTGGTGGAAATCTGCAGGCGCTCGGTGGCCCAGCCGTTGGCCGACAGTTCCACGCCGGTGTTCTTCTGCTCGCCCTGTTGCACATAGGTAAAGGTACCGGCGCCCTCCGGCTGGGCGTACTGGTAGGCCTGGCGCGTCTGGAACACGGCGGCGGCGAAGCTGATGCGACGCCAGTCGTATTTCACCCCGGCCTCGATTTGCCGCGAGGTGGTCGGGGCCAGGGTTTCATCGGCGTTGCTGGCAAACCAGGGGGCGGTGCCGCCCAGGGACAGGCCTTTGCTGTAACTGGTGTACAGCGAGATGTTTTCCACCGGTTTGTAGATCAACGATGCCTGGGGCAGGAACACGTATTGCTGGGTGTGGCGGGCCTGGTTGCCAGTGACGCCGTCGAAGGCTTTTTCATCCAGGCGCACTTCGCGGCCACCGAGGATGGTTTGCCATTGCTCGTTGAGGCGGATGCGGTCGGTGACGAACAGGCCATACTGGCGGCTGTCGAGGGTGCGATGGCTGTCGTTCAACGGCTTGTCGGTGGGCGTGAACGTCGGCGCGTCAGCGTCGATATTGGCCGTGCCGATGTACTCGTTGACGGACTTGCGCTTGTCGATCACCCGGCGAAACGCGCTGGTGCCGAAGGTCAGTTCATGGCCGATGCCTGCGGTGTCGAACAGGCCGGTCATCGCCGCCTGGACTTCATCGTCACGGCGGGTATCGTCGGGGCTGCGGTAGTCGTAGACGTCGTAATTGCCTTCGGGGCTGAAGTAGTTCGGCACGCTGGAGGTGCAACTGGTCGAGCCATAACAGCCCCAGGCAAACGAACTGTAGTCATCGATCACCACCTTGCTGCGCGCGGCGCTGACGCTGCCTTTCCACTGGTCGCTGAAGCGGTACTCGAACGTGCCGTTGAGGTTCAGCGAATCGATGCCGACCTGCCTGGAGCCGCTCTGGTGGCCCAGCAGTTTTTTCGGCGAGGCGTCGTGGGGCACCTCGGTGCCGCCCAGCAACTGGTAGCCCGGTACCGAGCGCTGTTGTTTGTTCTGGTATTCCGCGTCCAGTTGCAGCACCGCGTCGGGGCTGATGTTCCAGTCGAAGGCCAGGGAGACAAAGTCGCGCTGGCCGTTGGCGTGCTCCACATAGGCATTGAGGTCTTCATGGGCGACGTTGGCGCGCAGGCCGAATTGCTGCTCGCTGCCAAACCAGCCACCCACGTCGGTGGCGATATAGCCACTGCCGCGGTCGTCGGTGGACACCGTCACCGAGCGCACGTCTTCCGGACGCTTGGTCACGTAGTTGATCACGCCGCTGGGTTCGGAAATTCCGCTCTGCAAACCGGCCAGGCCCTTGAGCACTTCCACCTGCTGTTTGTTTTCCAGGGCGACGTTCTGCTCGCCGGTGATGGTGCGTCCGTTGATCTTGTAGCTGCTCGCCGCATTCAGCGAGAAGCCACGCACCACGAAATTTTCGTAGTAACCGATGGGGGCGTAGCTATCGCCCACCGAAGCGTCGTTGCGCAGCACTTCACTGAGCAGGCGCGCTTGCTGGTCCTTGATCAGCGCGGCATTGATCACCGTGATCGAGGCCGGGGTGTCCAGCAGCGGCGCCTCATTGAAGCCACCGACCGAAGCGGTGTCCACGCCATAGCCGGACGCGTCCTGGCCCTGGACCTGCACTGCCGGCAGCTCGAGTTGTGCCGCCCAACTGTTGCCGATCCCGCCGCTGAGCAGCAGGCCGAGGGCGAAACGTGTACTGACGACAGGACGAAAACGCAAAACCATGGGGGAGGGCCTTAAAGCGCAGGGCAGGGGGGCGCATAAGCTAGGCATAACCGCCCGGTTTTACAAGTGAGACGTCCCGTCTCAGTCCGCCCGCTGAATGACGTGCCTCTCGACAGCCTGCGTGCCCACCTGCGATAGACAGGACTTCTCTAACCCTTGCAGGAGATCATCATGGGTATCGCTGGAAAAGTTGCGCTGGTGACCGGCGCCGGGCAGGGCATTGGTCGGGCCATTGCCCTGCGCCTGGCACAGGACGGTGCCGACATCGCCCTGGTCGACATCAATGGCGCCAAGCTCGAAGCCGTGGCTGCCGAAGTCGTGGCCCTGGGGCGCAAGGCCTCGGTGTTTATCGCCGACGTGTCCAAGCGCGACCAGGTGGTGGCGGCGGTCGAACACGCACACCAGGCCCTCGGCGGCTTCGACATTATCGTCAACAACGCCGGGGTTGCGCAGATCGACGCGCTGCTGGACGTCAGCCCGGAACAGGTCGAGCGCACCCTGGGCATCAACGTGCAGGGCGTGTTGTGGGGCATCCAGGCTGCCGGCAGGAAATTCAAGGCGCTCAAGCAAAAGGGCAAGATCATCAATGCCTGCTCCATCGCCGGCCATGAAGGCTTTGCGCTGCTGGGCGTGTACTCGGCCACCAAGTTCGCCGTGCGCGCCTTGACCCAGGCGGCGGCCAAGGAACTGGCGAGTGCCGGGATCACGGTCAACGCCTATTGCCCGGGCGTAGTGGGCACCGATATGTGGGTGGAGATCGACAAGCGCATGGCCGAGATTACCGGCGCCGAAGTGGGGGCGACCTACAAGCAGTATGTGGATGGGATTGCCTTGGGCCGTGCGGAAACGCCGGAGGATGTGGCGGGGTTGGTGGCCTACCTGGCCGGGCCGGACGCGGATTACATGACCGGGCAGGCGCCGTTGATCGACGGTGGGCTGGTTTATCGCTGATCTCCCAAGGCCGACGGTGTTAAATGTGGGAGGGGGCAAGCCCCTCCCACATGGTTGACCCCGTTGTGTCAGTGCTTGCCGGGCATGTCGATGCCCAACTGGTTGACTCGGCGGTAGAGGGTGGCTCGGGAAATCCCCAGCGCCTGCGCTGTCGGCAACGGCTTCCAGCGATGCCGGATCAATGCATCCAGCACCACCTGCCGCTCCGGGCTGACACTGTGTTCGACCAGCGCCTCGACCTGCTCCCCACGCACTTCCACCGGCAAGTCCGCCAGCTGAATCGTGCCGCCTTCACACACTGCACAGGCATACGCCAGCACATGGTGCAGCTGGCGCACATTGCCCGGCCAGGCATAGCCCAGCAGGCGTTCCAGCGCGGCCTGGCCGATGCCCACCGCGACGCCGCTGCCGCGCGCTTGCTGCTCCACCAGCCGGTTGATCAACGCCAGCTTGTCGCTGCGCTCGCGCAGCGGCGGCAGGCAGAAGCGTGCGCAGCCGAGGCGGAAGTACAGGTCTTCGCGAAAGCGCCCGTCGCTGACCAGCACGGCCAGGTCGCGGTGGCTGGCGCAGATCACCTGAATGTCCACCGTGCGGGTCTTGGCCCCGCCCAGGGGCGCGACTTCACCCTCGGCCATCACCCGCAACAGGCGCGTCTGCAACGCCAGTGGCATATCGCCGATTTCATCGAGGAACAGGGTGCCGCCATCGGCCTGCACCAACAGCCCCGGCATGCCTTTGCTGGAGGCACCGGTAAAGGCGCCGGCCACGTAGCCGAACAGCTCGCTTTCAATCAGGTTCTCGGGGATCGCCGCGCAGTTCACCGCCACAAAGGGCCCCGCACGCCGGGCGCTGCGTTCGTGCAGCTGGCGGGCGAAAACTTCCTTGCCGGCGCCGGTTTCACCCTGCACCAGCACCGGCAGGTTGCGGTCCTTGACGCGCACGGCCAGGCGCAGGTGTTCTTCCACCCGTGGGTCGACCTGGGTGTGCACAACGGGCCTCGCCGGTTTGCGGCGCGGCGCGTTGACCCGCACGTGCAGCATGCCAGGCTCGCCCAGCCATTGCAGGTGTTGGGTCGATTGATCCGTGGCCGAGCGCAACGCGTCCAGGTCGAACACCTCGCCGATATGCGCCGGCACCTGGCCGAAACGCCGGCGCAGTGCCTGGCGCGCCTTGCTGTTCAGGGCGTGCAGGCGCCCGTCCTGGTCCCAGGCCAGCAGCAGGTCGGGCTGGCTGTCCACGTAGCCCGGTGTGCTGTGGGCCTGGAGCACCCAGTGCTCGCGGGCGCTGTGCATGAAGAAGGCGTTTTCGATGGCCTGGGCACTCTGGGCCACCATCTGCCGCACCAGGTGCTGGCTGCGGCGGTCATCCGGGGATTTGAGCGCCGAGGCATCCATCACCCCCAGCAGGTTGCCCTGGGGGTCGAAGATCGGCGCGGCGGAGCAGGTCAAACTGATGAAGGCGGCGCGGAAGTGGTCGCGCTTGTGCACGGTCACTGCGGCCTTGCTGGTCAGCACCGTGGCCACGCCGCAGGTGCCTTCCTCGGCTTCCGACCAGCAGGTGCCGAGGTACAGGCCGGCTTTGCGGCAGTCGCTGCGAATGGTGGTGTCGACGCGGTGGTCGATGGTCTGGCCCTGGGCGTCGGTGAGCATCACGCAGTAGTCGGCGTGGCGCACCCGGTGGTGCAGTTGCCCGACTTCCTCGCCGGCGATGCGCATGAACAGCTCGGCGCGTTCGCGGCATTCCTTGAGCAAGGGTTCGGTAAGGATGCGTGGCCCCTGCAGCGAGCCGGGGTCGAGGTGGTGTTGTTCCATGGAGCGCCGCCATGAATCGAAAATCAGCGACGGCACCGGCGCCTGGGGCAGGCGATCGGCGTTGCGGACCACGCGACTGACGCAGTCGACGTGTTCCCTGGAGTTCGCGGCGAGCATAAGGCCTCCGGTTCTCGATCTTTGTTGTTATGCCCGCCATTAAGCGCCCGTGGGCGCGAGGGGACAAGGGCGACCTGACCAACAGCCCCGCGTGAGACGCAGCGTCTCATTTCGGCCGAGACGCTGCCTGCACAGTGCAATGCACCGTCTCATTCTGCACAGGCATACCGTCCCGGCACAACCGCACGGCACTGCTCTGGATCAAGGCTTTGCCAGGTATTTGTGGGCCTTGGCACAGCCTGTGCTGAACCACTTGCAGCTGGCCGCAGCCAGCCTTTTGTGTGTCGAGACAACCTGGAGAACAACAAGATGTCCACCCACCTGTCCACCGATCAATTGCTGCATGCCTACACCGTGATGCGCACCATCCGTGATTTCGAAGAACGCCTGCATGTGGAATTCGCCACCGGCGAGATCCCCGGTTTCGTGCACCTGTATGCCGGCCAGGAAGCCAGCGCAGCGGGAGTCATGGCCCACCTCAACGATGAAGATTGCATCGCCTCCAACCACCGTGGCCATGGCCATTGCATCGCCAAAGGCGTGGATGTGTTCGGCATGATGGCCGAGATCTACGGCAAGAAAACCGGTGTGTGCGGCGGCAAGGGCGGCTCCATGCACATCGCCGACCAGGAGAAGGGCATGCTCGGCGCCAACGGCATTGTCGGGGCCGGTGCGCCGTTGGCGGCGGGCGCTGCGCTGGCCTCCAAGCTCAAGGGCAGCCAGGGCGTGGCGGTCGCATTTTTCGGCGACGGCGGCTCCAACGAGGGCGCGGTGTTCGAGGCGATGAACCTGGCGTCGATCATGAAACTGCCGTGCCTGTTCGTGGCCGAGAACAACGGCTATGCCGAGGCCACCGGTTCCGGCTGGTCGGTGGCGTGCAAGGACATTGCCGAGCGGGCGGTGGGCTTCGGCATGCCGGGGGTGATTGTCGATGGCAATGATTTCTTTGCCGTACACGCGGCGCTGGGCGTGGCGGTGGAGCGTGCACGCAAAGGCGACGGGCCGACCTTGGTGGAAGTCAAGCTGAGTCGCTTCTACGGCCACTTCGAAGGCGATGCACAAACCTATCGTGGCCCGGACGAGGTGAAGAACCTGCGCGAATCCCACGACTGCCTCGCACTGTTCCGCCAGCGCTGCAATGCCGAAGGCTGGCTCGATGCCGCGCAGTTCGAACGTATCGACGGTGAGGTCGCGCAGTTGATCGACGACGCCGTGCGCCTGGCCAAGTCCGATCCCAAGCCCCAGGCCGCCGACCTGCTCAGTGATGTCTACGTCGCCTACCGCTAATAACTACAAGACTCGGAGAGAATTTCATGGCTCGCAAAATCAGCTATCAGCAGGCAATCAACGAAGCCCTGGCCCAGGAAATGCGCCGGGACCAGAGCGTGTTCATTATCGGCCAGGATGTCTCCGGCGGCACCGGTTCCCCCGGCGAGCAGGACGCCTGGGGCGGTGTGCTGGGCGTGACCAAGGGCCTGTACCCGGAGTTTCCGGACCGGGTACTCGATGCGCCGTTGTCCGAGGTCGGCTACGTCGGCATGGCCGTCGGCGCCGCCACCCGTGGCATGCGCCCGGTGTGCGAATTGATGTTCGTCGACTTTATCGGCTGCTGCCTCGACCAGTTGCTCAACCAGGCCGCCAAGTTTCGCTACATGTTCGGCGGCAAGACCACCACGCCCCTGGTAGTGCGCGCCATGTACGGTGCCGGCCTGCGCGCCGCCGCCCAGCATTCGCAGATGCTCACCTCGATGTGGACGCACATTCCCGGGCTCAAGGTGGTGTGCCCGGCCACGCCCTATGACGCCAAGGGCATGCTGATCCAGGCGATCCGCGACAACGACCCGGTGATCTTCCTTGAACACAAGATGCTCTACAGCCTCCAAGGTGAGGTGCCGGAAGAGCTCTACACCGTGCCCTTCGGCGAAGCCAACTTTGTGCGCGAAGGCCGCGACGTGACCCTGGTGACCTACGGCCGCATGGTGCATATCGCCCTGGAAGCCGCCGCCAACCTGGCACGCCAGGGCATCGACTGCGAAGTGCTGGACCTGCGCACCACCAGCCCGCTGGACGAAGACAGCATCCTCGAGAGCGTGGAGAAAACCGGGCGCCTGGTGGTGATCGATGAGTCCAACCCGCGCTGTTCCATCGCCACCGACATCAGTGCGCTGGTGGCCCAGCAGGGCTTCTCGTTCCTGCGTGCGCCGATCGAGATGGTCACCGCGCCGCACACGCCGGTGCCGTTTTCCGATGCGCTGGAAGACCTGTACATCCCCAACGCCGCGAAGATCGAGGCTGCGGTGCTGAAGATCGCCGATAAGAGGAATGCCGCATGATCCATACCTTGACCATGCCCAAGTGGGGGCTGTCGATGACCGAAGGCCGCATCGACGTCTGGCTCAAGCAGCCCGGCGACCGGGTGGAGAAGGGCGAAGAAGTCCTGGACGTCGAGACCGACAAGATCTCCAGCAGCGTCGAGGCGCCGTTCAGCGGTGTGTTGCGCCGCGTACTGGCGCTGAGCGACGAGACCTTGCCGGTGGGCGCGCTGCTGGGGGTCGTGGTGGAAGGTGAGGCCAGCGAGGCGGAGATCGATGCGGTGATCGAAAGCTTCAACGCCGGGTTCGTCTCAAGCAGCGCCGAAGCCGAAGCCACCGGGCCGAGTGCGCAGAAGGTCGAGGTGGGCGGGCGTTTGCTGCGCTATCTCGACCTGGGCGAGGGCGGCACGCCGCTGGTGCTGGTGCATGGCTTTGGCGGCGACTTGAACAACTGGCTGTTCAACCAACCGGCCCTGGCCGCCGAGCGCCGGGTGATCGCCCTGGACCTGCCGGGGCATGGCGAGTCGGGCAAGCCTCTGCAAACCGGTGACGCCGAGGAGCTGAGCCAGGCCGTGCTGGCCTTGCTCGATCACCTCAAGCTCGACCGCGTGCACCTGGCCGGGCATTCCATGGGCGGGTTGGTCAGCCTGACGGTCGCCCGTCAGGCTCCGGCGCGCGTTGCCTCGCTGACCCTGATCGCCAGCGCCGGGCTGGGGGCGGATATCAACGGCGATTACCTGCAAGGTTTCACCGAAGCCAATAACCGCAACGCGCTCAAGCCGCAACTGGTGCAACTGTTCAGCGACCCGGCGCTGGTGACGCGGCAGATGCTGGAGGACATGCTCAAGTTCAAGCGGTTGGAAGGGGTGGATCAGGCGCTTCGTCAGCTCAATGCCCAGTTGTTTGAGGGTGGGCGCCAGCGCCTGGATTTGCGCAACGTGGTGGGGCGGCAACCGAGCCTGGTGATCTGGGGCAGTGACGATGCAATCATCCCGGCCGACCATGCCCAGGGGTTGGAGGCCCAGGTGGAGATTCTGCCGGGGCAGGGGCATATGGTGCAGTTGGAGGCGGCGGAGCGGGTTAACCAACTAATCTCAACCTTCCTGAAATCCCAACCTTGAAATGCAGTTTATGTGGGAGGGGGCTTGCCCCCGATTGCGGTAGTTCAGATACAGAGATGTTGACTGAGCCATCGCCATCGGGAGCAAGCCCCCTCCCACAGTTTTGAATGCATTTCAGAGTGAGTGCTTGAGGGTTTCGCTCGGCAGCTCTTTGAACAACGCTCGATAGCTGTTAGAGAACCGCCCCAAATGCCAGAACGACCAATTCATCGCCACCTCGGCCACGGTCGTTCCGCCACCGCTCAACAATTCCCGCCGTGCCCCGTTCAACCGGCGCAGGCGCAACCACTGCGCCGGGCTCATCCCGGTGTAGGTCTTGAACCCTTGTTGCAACTGGCGCAGCGGTACGCCGGCAATCCGCGCCAGTTCCAACAGGTTGACGGTTTCGTCCGGCGCATCCGCCGCCCACTCGCCTATGCGCGCCATCAAGCGGCGTTCTTCACTGCGCTTTTGCAATGAGCTGCGGTCCAGGCACACGCAGGCGTTGTCGAGGATGAACAGGCAGTCGTCGAGCAACTGCCGGGTCAGGGACACCGGGTCGATGTCCGTGGACAAGCGCGTCAGGGTGCCACTGAGCCAACGGCTGAACAGTGCGTTCTGCTGGCAGGCCAGCGGCGCCATGAACAGGCCTTCCAGTGTGGCCACGTCCAGGCCATGGTGCTGCACGAACTGGGGGCCGAACACCACCGCCACTTCGCGGTAGTTTTCCGGGGTGATCCAGGTGTTGCGGCTTTCGCCATTGAGCAGATACAGCGCGTTGTCGCTGCCATCGAAACAGAACGCCAGCGCGCCCGGCGGTGCGTTGAAGTGCTGCTCCACACGGGTGTTCATGCTCTCTTCGTACACCTGCACACCGTGCAGGTCGAGGTAGCGGACGCACCCGGCAAAATGCCCCGGCGACATCTGCTGGTACTGCTGCACCCAGCCGGGTGTCGCACGGCATTGGGTGGACACATCAGCGGTGGTGAAGGCCTGTACGCGCAAAGCGGTTGCCTGGGTCATGGAGTGATCCGTGCGCACTCTATTGGTGCGTTGTGCTGCGTGCAAAGTGGATAGATGGCCTGTGAAGGCTGGCCCAAGATAGACCTCAATGCGCCGCGAGTACAAGGCGGAGCAGCACCCACCCCATGATGAGGTCCTTATGAACGCCCCCTTCGATCAGCTGTCCGCCTGGCTGAAAGAACACAAGATTACCGAAGTCGAATGCGTGATCAGTGACTTGACTGGCATCGCACGCGGCAAGATTGCGCCCACCAACAAGTTCCTGCATGAGCGAGGCATGCGCCTGCCGGAGAGTGTGTTGCTGCAAACGGTAACCGGGGACTTTGTCGACGACGAGATCTACTACGACCTGCTGGACCCGGCCGATATCGACATGATTTGCCGCCCGGTATCCAACGCGACCTACGTGGTGCCGTGGGCCATCGAGCCCACCGCGATTGTGATCCACGACACCTTCGATAAGCACGGCAACCCCATCGAACTGTCGCCGCGCAATGTGCTGAAGAAAGTCCTGCAGCTCTACACCGACCAGGGCTGGCAGCCGATTGTCGCGCCGGAAATGGAGTTCTACCTGACCCAGCGCTGCGAAGACCCGGACCTGCCGCTGAAAACCCCGATCGGCCGGTCCGGCCGTGCCGAAACCGGGCGCCAGTCGTTCTCCATCGATGCGGCCAACGAGTTCGACCCGCTGTTCGAAGACGTCTACGACTGGTGCGAAGCCCAGGGCCTGGACCTCGATACGCTGATCCATGAAGACGGCCCGGCGCAGATGGAAATCAACTTCCGCCACGGCGATGCCCTCGACCTGGCCGACCAGATCACCGTGTTCAAGCGCACCCTGCGCGAAGCTGCGCTCAAGCACAACGTGGCCGCCACCTTCATGGCCAAGCCGGTGGCCGACGAGCCCGGCAGCGCCATGCACCTGCACCAGAGCGTGGTGGAGATCGCCACGGGCAAACCGGTGTTCGTCGACGCCGACGGCACCATGAGCCCGCTGTTCCTGCACCATATCGGCGGCCTGCAGAAGTACATCCCCAAGCTGTTGCCGATGTTCGCGCCCAACGTGAATTCGTTCCGCCGCTTCCTGCCGGACACCTCGGCGCCGGTCAATGTGGAGTGGGGCGAAGAAAACCGTACCGTCGGCCTGCGCGTGCCCACCTCGAGCCCGGATGCGATGCGCGTGGAAAACCGCCTGCCGGGCGCCGATGCCAATCCCTACCTGGCCATTGCCGCCAGCCTGCTGTGTGGCTACCTGGGGATGATCGAACAGATCGAACCCAGCGCCCCGGTAGAAGGCCGCGCCTATGAGCGCCGTAACCTGCGCCTGCCGTTCACCCTCGAAGACGCCCTGGCGCGGATGGAGGACTGCGACACGGTCAAGCAGTACCTGGGCGACAAGTTCGTGCGCGGCTACGTCGCGGTCAAGCGCGCCGAGCACGAGAATTTCAAGCGGGTGATCAGTTCCTGGGAGCGTGAGTTCCTGCTGTTGAGCGTCTAAAAAACACAAAAGGGGTGTCGATATGCGTCTTGTGAACAAGCTTCTTGCGCTGGCCCTGGTGGCCGCGTTCAGCGGTGCCGGCCAAGCCGCGCCGACGGTGAGCGTCTACAACTGGACCGACTATATCGGCGAGACCACCCTGGCGGATTTCCAGGCCAAAACCGGGATCAAGGTGATCTACGACGTGTTCGATTCCAACGAAACCTTGGAGGGCAAGTTGCTCGCCGGTCGCACCGGCTATGACGTGGTGGTGCCGTCCAACCACTTCCTGGCGCGCCAGGTAAAGGCCGGCGCGTTCCTCAAGCTCGACCGTTCGCAGTTACCCAACTTCAAGAACCTCGACCCCAAGCTGCTCAAGCTGCTGGAGAAAAACGACCCGGGCAATGCGCACTCGGTGCCGTACCTGTGGGGTACCAACGGCATCGGCTACAACGTCGACAAGGTCAAGCAGGTGTTGGGCATCGACCATATCGATTCATGGGCGGTGCTGTTCGAACCGGAGAATCTCAAGAAGCTCAACCAGTGCGGCGTGGCTTTCCTTGACTCGGCGGATGAGCTGTTCCCGGCGATCCTCAACTACATGGGCAAGGACCCGCGCAGCGAGAATGCCGAGGACTATCAGCAGGCCGAGGCCAAGCTGCTGACGCTGCGGCCGTACATCACCTACTTCCATTCCTCCAAGTACATTTCGGACCTGGCCAACGGCGATATCTGCGTGGCGTTCGGCTATTCCGGCGATGTGTTCCAGGCGGCCAACCGCGCCAAGGAAGCCAAGAACGGCGTGAATATCGCCTACTCGATTCCCAAGGAAGGCTCCAACCTGTGGTTCGACCTGCTGGCGATCCCGGCCGATGCGAGTCACCCGAAAGAGGCCCATGCCTTCATTAACTACCTGCTCGACCCTGAAGTGATCGCCAAGGTCAGCGCCTCGGTCGGCTATGCCAATGCCAACCCGGCCGCCAAGGCCTTCATGGACCCTGAACTGGTGAACAACCCCGAGGTGTACCCGTCCCAGGCCGTGCTCGACAAACTCTATATTTCCACCACGCCGACCCCGGCGACCATGCGCCTGATGACGCGCGCCTGGAGCAAAGTGAAGACCAACAAATGATCCAAGCCAGTGACCACGCGCGTTCCTATTACCTCGCGTCCGCGAATGCCATGCCGGAGCGCCCGTCACTGGGCGCCGACCTGAGCGCCGATGTCTGTGTGATCGGCGGTGGTTTTACCGGCGTCAATACCGCTATCGAACTGGCCCAACGCGGGCTCTCGGTGATCCTGCTGGAGGCCCGGCGTATTGGCTGGGGCGCCAGCGGGCGCAATGGCGGGCAGTTGATTCGCGGGATCGGCCACGATGTGTCGGGGTTCGCCAAGTACGTGGGCGAGGAGGGCGTGCGTTACCTGGAACGGGCCGGGATCGAGTCGGTGGCCCTGGTGGGCGAGCGCATTCGCGAGCATGGGATCGACTGCGACTTGCGCTGGGGCTTTTGCGAGTTGGCGAATACGCCAGCGCAGTTCGCGGCGTTCAACGGCGAGCAGGAGCATCTGGCGGCCATGGGGTATGCCCACGAAACGCGCCTGGTTGGCCCGCAGGATATGCGACAGATCGTGGGTTCGACGGTGTATGCCGGTGGCCTGGTCGACATGGGCTCCGGCCACTTGCACCCACTGAATCTGGTGTTAGGTGAAGCGCAGTTTGCCGAGTGCCTCGGGGTGCGGATTTTCGAGCACACCGAAGTGCTGGAATTGATCCATGGCGACACCGTGCAAGTGCGTTGCGCAGGTGGCACGGTGCGCGCCGCCAACCTGGTGCTGGCGTGCAATGCCCATCTGGAAGAACTGGAACCGCGTTTGAGCGGCAAGGTACTTCCGGCCGGCAGCTACATCATCGCCACCGAGCCTTTATCGGAAGATATGGCCAACCAGTTGATCCCGCAAAACCTGGCGCTGTGCGACCAGAAAGTCGGCCTGGATTATTACCGGCTGTCCGCTGACCGACGCCTGTTGTTCGGCGGCGCCTGCCATTACTCCGGACGCGATCCGGCAGACATCGCGGCCTATATGCAGCCGAAAATGCTCAAGGTGTTTCCGCAATTGGCCAATACTGCGATTGAGTTCCAGTGGGGCGGCAGGATTGGCATCACTGCCAATCGGTTTCCCCAGGTTGGGCGGTTGAAGCAGTACCCGAATGTGTTCTATGCCCAGGGGTATTCCGGGCATGGGCTGAACGTGACGCACTGGTGTGCGCGGCTGCTGGCTGAAGGTATTCATGCGGGTCACAGCAAGGGGCTGGATATTTTCAGACAGGTGCCACACATGACCTTTCCGGGCGGCAAGGCGCTGCGGTCGCCGCTGTTGGCGTTGGGGATGTTGTGGTATCGCCTGCGGGAGTTGGTTTAGCCGACTAAGATCTACTTGATACACCACGCTCCCACATTTTTGAGCTCCATCAGCCCTTGGGTTCGGTGAGTACCTTGCGGAAGGTTTCTACCAACGGCCGCAAGTTGACCCGATGCCACGCCGCCCACAGCGGTGTGGTGTAGGTCAACCACGGCAACTCCCGCAACACCACACCGGGCGGTGCGTTGCGGCTCAAGCCCTTTTGCACCATGGCCACGCCCAACCCGGACGCCACCAGCCCCAATGCGGTAAACGGCTCACTGGCTTCCATGGGGATCTGCGGGGTGAAACCGGCGCGGATGCAGGCGGCGACAAAGTCATCGGCGGGGTTGGCGCCGGGTTTACGTTGCACGCCGATCCATTGCTGCTCGGCCAGGTGTTCGGGCAGCAAGTGTTTTTTTGGGGCGAGGGGATGATGCTCGGGCAAGGCCAGCAGCATCGGGTCGTCCAGCACTTGCAGGGCGGTCAAGTCCGGGTCGTCGGTTGCCGGGGGCTCGCCCACCAGGGCGATGTCCAGGCTGCGTTGGCGCAGGCCTTCCAGTTGTTCCAGGGAGGGCAAGTTATACAGCTTGATATGCACGGTGGGCCGGTCGTCGCGCAGCACGCGCAGGGCGTTGGGCAACACACCGGCATGCATGGCGTTTTCGATGTAGCCGATGCATAGGCCGCCTTCTTCGCCTCGTCCCAGGCGTTTGCCCAATGACTCCAGGCGATTGGCATGGGTCAAAAGCGCCTTGGTTTCGGCGAGAAAGGTCTGGCCATCACGGGTCAGGCGGATGCGTTGCTGGCTGCGCTCGAACAGGGTCAGGCCCAGGCGTTCTTCGAGCTGGGCGATCTGCCGGCTCAGGGGCGACTGGGAGATGTGCAGGCGCTCGGCGGCGCGGCCGACGTGTTCTTCTTCGGCGACCACTTCGAAGTAGCGCAGTTGGCGTAGATCGATCATGTAAGACCTTCAAGGACTCAAGTTCGTCGCAGTATGTCTTGGACGGTCTGATCCGTGCAATCTAGGATCTGCTCAACGGTCACAGCGACCCAGAACCCGATTGAGGATCCATCATGAGCTTGAAAGACAAACTCCCAGGCCAACTCGGCTTTGGCACCGCACCGCTGGGCAATATGTTTCGCGCCATTCCCGAGGAGGAAGCCCAGGCCACCGTAGCGGCTGCCTGGAACCACGGCGTGCGTTACTTCGACACCGCGCCGTTCTACGGCTCGGGTCTCGCGGAAATTCGCCTGGGCCAGGCCCTGTCGAAATACAACCGTGATGATTACGTGTTGAGCACCAAGGTCGGCCGGCTGATCCTCGACGAAGTTGAAGACAGCGCCCGCGACCTTGGCGAAAAAAGCGGCGTGTTCGAACACGGTCGCCCGAACAAAATGCTCAACGACTACAGCGCCGAGGCCACCCTGCGCTCGATTGAAGACAGCCTGAACCGCCTGCAAACCGATCGCCTGGACATCGTGTGGATTCACGACATTGCCCAGGACTTCTACGGCGACCAGTGGCTGGAATACTTCAACCAGGCTCGTACCGGCGCGTTCAAAGTGCTCACCCGCCTGCGTGAAGAGGGCGTGATCAAGGCCTGGGGCCTGGGCGTGAACCGCGTCGAGCCGTGTGAGCTGACCCTGGACCTGAGCGAGGCGCAACCCGATGGCTTCCTGCTGGCCGGCCGCTACACCCTGCTGGACCACGAGCGTGCCCTGCAACGCCTGATGGACGCCGCCCTGGCGCAGAACGTCGAGATCGTCGTCGGTGGCCCTTACAGTTCGGGCGTCCTGGCCGGTGGCGCGCACTTCGAATACCAGCAAGCCAGCCCGGCGATCATCAGCCAGGTCGAGCAGATCAAGACGATTGCCCAGGCATTCGGCGTGAGCGTGAAAGCGGCGGCGCTGCAATTTTCCCTGGCACATCCCGCCGTGGCTGCTGTAATTCCGGGAGCCAGTCGCCCGGGGCGGATTGCCGAAGACGTCGCGGCATTGTCAGAAAAAATCCCTACTGCCTTCTGGCAGGCCCTGCGCGATGCCCGCTTGATTTCGGACCGTGCACCACTGCCACGTTGAATCCAGGAGTTCATGATGAAAATTGATGTAAGTGGAAAAGTAGCCATCGTCACCGGCAGCACCGCCGGCATCGGCCTGGGCATCAGCCAGGCCCTCGCGCAGTCCGGCGCTACCGTGGTGGTGATCGGGCGTGAAGCCGGCAAGGTCGACGATGCGCTGGCGAGCATTCGCCAGGCGGTGCCGGGCGCGGACCTGCGCGGGTTGGTGGCGGATCTTGGCACGGCCGAAGGCGCCGAAAAGCTGTTCGCCGCCGAACCTCACGCCGACATCCTGGTCAACAACCTGGGCATCTTCAACGCTGTGGATTTCTTCGACGCCCCGGACAGCGAGTGGACGCGCTTCTATGAGGTCAATGTGATCTCCGGCGTGCGCCTGGCGCGGCATTACGTGCCGGGCATGGTCGGGCAGGGTTGGGGCCGAGTGATTTTCCTGTCATCGGAGTCCGGCGTGGCGACACCGGCGGACATGATCAACTACGGCGTGACCAAAAGCGCCAACCTGGCGGTGTCCCATGGCCTGGCCAAGCGCCTCGCGGGCACGGGGGTGACGGTGAATGCTGTGCTGCCAGGCCCGACGTTTACCGACGGCCTGGAGCAGATGCTCAAGGACGCCACCGCCCAGTCCGGCCGCAGTGCGCGGGACGAGGCCGATGTGTTTGTGCGCAATGCGCGGCCCACATCGATCATCCAGCGTGCGGCGAATGTGGAGGAAGTGGCGAACCTGGTGGCGTACATTGCTTCACCCTTGTCTTCGGCCACCACCGGTGCCGCGTTGCGGGTCGATGGCGGTGTCGTCGACAGCATGGCGATCTGAATTCTTTTTATTGTGTGGAGTATTTATCGTGGCAACAGCTTCTTGCGTGATTGAAATCCCTGTGTCGGCCGATCAGGTCTGGCAATTGGTCGGCGGCTTCAACAGCCTGCCTGATTGGCTGCCGTTTATCGCCAAGAGCGAGCCCGGTGAAGGTGGCCGCGTGCGCCATCTGACGACCGCCGACGGCGGTGTGATCGTCGAGCGTTTGCAGACCTTCGATAACGTCGGGCGTACTTACAGCTACACCATTGAAGAGTCGCCGTTTCCGGTGAGTGCTTACCTGGCGACGTTGCAGGTTGAGGCGCTGACGGAGTCGTCAGCGAAGGTGACGTGGTCCGGTGTGTTTACCCCGGCGGCGGGTACCACGGAGGCGGCGGTGGAAGAGCTGTTTGCCGGGGTGTACAAAGGCGGGGTCGAGGCGTTGCGCGCCAACTTCTGAGACGATCTACCCGGCAATGCAGGACTCATGTGGGAGGGGGCAAGCCCCTCCCAGATTGACCGAGGTGAACTCAGGCTTCGGGCATCAGCTGCTGGCGACACTCCAGCACCAGGCGCGCGCCGCCTTGCTCGCTGGTGCCCACTTCCAGCTTGAACCCATGCAGGTTGATGATCGCCGCCACAATCGACAGGCCCAACCCAAACCCGCCTTGCTGGTCGCCTTCATCCACCCGATAAAAACGCTGGAACACCGCATCGCGTTCCGCCGCCGGTATGCCGGGCCCGGAGTCGTGCACTTCGATGCGCGTGCTGCCGGCATCGTTGAGCCCCCGCAGGATCACTGCGCCGCCCGGTGGGGAGAACTTGATGGAGTTGCTCAGCAGGTTCGCCAGGGCTTCGAACAACAGGGCGCGGTCGCCGGTGATCCATGGCAGGGACTCGGGGACTTCGAGTCGCAACTGCAATTCGCCTTCCTCGGCCAGGGGCAGGTAGAAGTCATGCAACTCGCGCAGCAGCGGCAGCGGGTCCATCACCAGGAAGCCGGAACGGCGCTGGTGGTCTTCCAGTTCGGAGATACGCAACAGCCCGCGAAAGCGCGCCATCAGGGTGTCGGTCTCGGCGATGGCATCGTCCAGTTTCACCGCGTAGCGGGAGTCCTGCTCGGCCTCCTGGCGGATGCGGTAAAGCTGCGCACGCAGGCGGGTCAATGGGGTGCGCAGGTCGTGGGCGATGTTGTCGCACACGCCCTTGACCTCGTTCATCAGTTTCTCGATGCGGTCGAGCATGGCGTTGACGATGGCCGCGAGCATGTCCAGTTCGTCACGCCGGTTGGACAGCGGCAAGCGGTGGGTGAGGTCGCCGGCGACGATGGCTTCAGCGCTGGCCTGGATCCCGCGGATCCGGCGCAGCGGGCGGCGGCGCAACAGATGCCAGCCGGCGGCGCCGGGGATAATGGTCAGGGACAGCGCCCACAGCAGGGCATGCCAGATGATCCGCGTCACACCGAACAGCGAGCCATTGGCGCGCACCAGTACCAGCCAGCGGCCGTCGTCGGTATGGCTGGCGACGGCGTCGCAGCTGTCCTTGGGCAGTTTGGGGTCGTCGGAGTCGACGCAATTGGCCAGGGTGTGGATCTTGCCGTCCAGCGGCAGGTCGGAGGGAATCGCGCGGATCGGCCCGCTCAAGGGGCGGAACTGCTCATCGAACAGGCCGTAGGCGTCCACGCCCTTCATGTCGAAGGTCATGCTGGTGGTCAACGCTTCCACCAGTTCTTCGCCGTCGAAGCGCTGGAACAGGTGCTGGCGTTGCATCAGCGAATGGCGCGACAGGTCACTCAGGTAACCCGAGACCTCGTAATACAGCACCCCCATGAGGATGCAGCTCCAGGCCACGAACAACGAACTGTAGAGCGCCAGCAAGCGGCTGCTGGATGAACGCCAGCCCTTAGAGGGGTTCAGCAATGACATAACCGGAACCTCGTACCGTGCGGATGAGCGGCGGGAGGCCCGGTGGATCGATTTTCTTGCGCAGGCGGCCGATGTGCACGTCGATCAGGTTGGTGCCCGGGTCGAAGTGATAACCCCAGACTTCCTCGAAGATCATCATCCGCGACAGGATCTGCCCGGTGTTGCGCATCAGGAATTCCAGCAGTTTGTATTCGGTGGGCAGCAGGCTCAGGGGCTGGTCGGCACGGCTGGCTTCGCGGCTGATCAGGTTCAGTTCCAGGTCGGCCACGCGCAGGGCCGTCTCGAATTCCTTGACCGTGCTTTTGCGGCGCAGCAGCACTTCGACGCGGGCGGCCATTTCGTCCGAGGCGAAGGGCTTGGTCAGGTAGTCATCACCGCCGGCGCGCAGGCCGCGCACGCGCTCGTCGACGTCGGAGAGGGCACTGATCATCAGGATCGGCGTCGATACGCCGATGGTGCGCAGGGTGGTGACGATGGCCAGGCCGTCGAGTTCCGGCAGCATGCGGTCGAGGGTGATCAGATCGTAATCACCACTCACGGCGCGGACCAGGCCTTCGCGGCCGTTGTCCACCCAATCTACGTCCAGTCCATGGCTACTCAGCTCGGCGACGATCTCGCGGGCCGTTACGGCGTCATCCTCGATGGTCAAAATGCGGGTCATAGGATTACCTGGTGAGCGATTCACACTAGAAGTGGGGGCATTTTGCCAAGAAATGGCTGAACGCTTCCTAAATAAAACTTCATGTTGGCAAAACTGACACAACTTTCATGGCGGGTACCGGCCGGGGAGCAATCTCCTCCCCCAGGGAATGCATTACGCCCGCCTGCACCAGCCATTTCTTGCAAGTTGCATGGTTCAGGCAAGTTCAATTTACTTAACCTGTTGAAATTCAACGGATTTAATTTTAAGCGCGACTGGCATGCTGCCTGCACTGTCCCTTTTGAGACTTGTAACACTATTTTTCCTGCCGGGAGCACCATAACAATGATCACATCGTCATCCACGCTGCAAGAGTCGAGCGCGCGCTCCGGGGTTTCCTGGGGGGCTATCTTTGCCGGGGCCGCTGCGGCGGCTGCGTTATCCCTGATTCTGGTATTGCTGGGCTTCGGCCTGGGTTTCTCGGCGGTGTCGCCGTGGGCCGACAGCGGCATCAGCGCCAAGGGGCTTGGCATTTCCACGATTGTCTGGCTGGCCTTTACCCAGATCGTCGCGTCCGGATTGGGTGGTTATATCGCCGGCCGGTTGCGGGTGAAGTGGGCCAATATGCATGGCGATGAGGTGTACTTTCGCGACACCGCCCATGGTTTCCTGGCCTGGGCCGTCGCCACGCTGATCACTGCCGTGCTGGTGGTCGGTTCGGTCAGCAGTGTCGTCACCGGCGGCGTGAAAGCCGGTGCCAGCGTGGCAGCCGGTGCGGCCAGCGGTATCACCCAGGCCGCAGGCAGCGCAGCCAAAGGCGTCAACGGTGGCGATTTTGACTACTACGTCGACAGCCTGTTTCGTGACGATCGCCCGGTTGCCGTCAGTGATGACGCTGCCCATGGCGTGGTTGCACGTATCTTCACCCGCACCCTGAGCAATGACGGCCAACTCGCCGCTGAAGACCGTGCCTACCTGGCCCAGCTGATCAGCCAGCGCACCAACCTCAGCCAGGCCGATGCCGAAGCGCGTATCGACAAAGTCTACGGCGACGCCCGTAAAGCGGTGGAAGACGCCAAGCTCAAGGCCAAGCAAGCCGCTGAAACGGCCGCCAAAGTCGCCGCCTATACCTCGCTGTGGACCTTTGTCGCCCTGTTGATCGGGGCTTTCTTTGCCAGTTTCGCTGCAACCTTTGGTGGCCGTCGCCGCGATGCCGTGGTGTACGTCGAAACCGAAACCTACGTTCGTTAATTCAAGGAGAACACCATGCGCTCATTACTTCTGTGGTTCCTCGGCGTGCCGATCCCGGTGATCATCCTGATCGCAATTTTCATGCACTGATCCCGAGCTCAGCTCGGCCTGATGTGGGAGGGGACAAGTTCCCTCCCACATTTGGGTTTGTGGAGTGTCAGCCAGGTTGCTACCAACAGTGCGCTGGCAACGGCGGTCATGATCACCAGCGGCTGCGATGTACCGTCGGACAGCAGCCCGGTGGCCCAACTGCTCACGGCAGTGAGGAACATCTGGGTAAAGAAGAACAACCCCGATGCGGTTCCCGCAATCGCACCGTACGGCTGCAACACCGACAGTTGGCACGCCGGAATCACCATCCCCACCGACACCATGATCACCACCATCGGCAGCACGATCGCCAGCCATTGCCCCGGCATGGCGGTGGTGGCAGCTGCAAGTACCACACTGCCCAGCACGTTCAAACCGATAGCGGCATGGATCAAACGGTCCGGCTCGAAGCGCCGCACCAGCCTGCGGAACAGGTTCGCGCCGAGCATGTAGCCGCTGATGGTGGCCGCGAACACCAGTGCATAGGCCGTGGCCGACAAGTGAAAGCCCCGCTGCAGCAGCGCCGACGACTCACTGATAAACGGGAAATAGGTGCTGTACACGCAGCCGATCGCCAGGGAATAGCGCAGGAAATAGCGGTCGCGCAGTAACTGGCCGTAGAGCCGCAGCAGGTTGCCCGGCGGCGCGGCGGCGACATCGGCCGGGCGGGTTTCGGGCAGGCGGCGGTACACCACCAGGTAGAGCACTGCACCGATCACGCCGAGCAGTACAAACAGGCCGCGCCAGTCGATGAAGGGCAACATCAGGCTGCCCAGCACTGGTGCGGCCATCGGGGACACGGCCATGGCCATGGAAATCAGGCCGAGCAGGCGTGCCTGTTCATCGCGGTCGAAATAATCGCGCACGATCACCCGGCCGATCACCGTGGTGCAGCACCCGCCGAGGGCCTGGAACAGGCGCGCGATGATCAGCACGGCGATGCTGTCGGCGAGGGCGCAGGCCACGGTAGCCAGCACGTACAGAAACAGTCCCGCCAGCAATACGGGACGGCGGCCGAAACGGTCGGTCAACGGGCCGCTGATCAGCAGGGAGATCGCCGAACCGAAGGTGTACAGCGTGAGGGTCAGTTGCAACTGGCTGTCGCTGGTCTGGAAGTAGTCGGCCATGGCGGGCAGGGCAGGCAGGTGCATGTCCAGAGTGATACGTGGCAGGCCGATCAGCACGGTCAGCAGTATCAGCCAGAACCACGGGGAGAGGGCGCGTTGCGTCATGGGAGGCTTCTGTGCAAGGAGTAGAGCCCGGACTCTAGCGGCTTTGTGGTTTAATCCTCAGGGCCGCTTGTGGCAAAAATGATTGGACCACTATGAGCCGAGGAAAAACCCCTTCCGCCCTGGACCTGCCGCGCCCCGACAGCTTGGACATGGGAAAGCAGCAGGGTGCCTACGAGGCCCTGCGTGCAGCGATCCTGAACCGACAGCTGCCGGCGGGCAGTCGCTTGCCGTCCACCCGTAGCCTCGCCGAACGCTGGCAATTATCCCGTGGCACCCTGGAGGCGGCATTCGACCGCCTGCACAGCGAGGGCTATGTGCAGCGCGTGGCCGGCTCCGGTACGCGGGTGTGTGCGGTGATCCCCGAGCAATTCATTGCGGCACCCGCGCCCCGCGCCATGCCGCGTCGCGAAGTGGTCGTCGATCGCCCGGACGCCGGCGTGCAGAGCCATGTGCCTTTTGTCGCGCGGCGCCCGGACGCCAGCCTGTTTGATCTGAAGGCCTGGGCACGCTGTATTTCCCGGGGACTGCTATCGGCAGGGCCGGGGGTGCTGGAAGCGGGCCATCCCGCCGGGCTGCCGGAACTGCGTGCGCACATCGCCGACTACTTGCGCAGCTATCGCGGCATGCACTGCGAGGCGGATGAAGTGATCGTCACCAGCGGCATTCGCCACGCCCTTGACCTGATCGCGCGTACGCTGCTCAAGCCCGGTGACACGGCCTGCGTCGAAGACCCAGGCTATCCACCGGCGCGCCGTTTGTTCGGGCTGGCGGGGGCGCAGGTCCGGGCGATTGCGGTCACGGCCGAAGGGCTGGATACCGCGCAACTCCCCGACACGGCGCGCCTGGCCTACGTCACCCCGGCCCACCAGGCACCGCTGGGCATGACCCTGTCGGTGTCGCGACGCCTGGCGCTGCTGGACTGGGCTGCCCGCGCCGAAGCCTGGGTGGTGGAAGACGACTACGACAGCGAATACAACTACCACAGCGCACCGCTGGCGGCGCTCAAATCCCTGGACGCCCATGACCGCGTGATCTACTGCGGCAGCTTCAACAAAAACCTGTTCCCCGGTTTGCGCGTCGGCTTCATGGTGGTGCCCAAGGCACTGCGCCCGGCCTTGCTGCGCACCCTGCAACTCACCGGGCAGTCGGTGGGCGCCAGTGATCAGTTGGGGTTGCTGGAGTTTCTCGGCAGCGGCGCTTTCGTGCGCCACTTGCGGGCTTCGCGCCAGGCCTATCAGGCGCGGCGCGATGTGTTGCTCGACTGCCTTGGGTCGCACTGTACGATCAGTGGGCAGCAGGCCGGATTGCATTTTGTGTTGTGGTTGCCGAGCGGTGTCGAGGAGGGCGAGTTCTGTTCCCGTGCTGCTGCCGTCGGGCTGGCGTTACAGCCCCTGGGCACGTTCTGCGTCGAGGCGATCCTGCCGCCGGCGGTCATCATCGGCTATACCGCGTTGACCCTGGCGCAGATCCGCTTTCACGGGCGTGCGCTAGCCCAATTACTGCCGGTCAGTCATCAAACCCGACCTGCTCGTGAATCTCATCCACCTTCAACTCCAACCGATACGCCACGGCAATAAACAACGCCTGGCACAGGCACAAGGTGGCGCTCAACGAGCGGAAGGCAAACGACGAGCCTTCATTCACCAACAGCACCGCGTTGGCCCGCTTGGCCAGGGGCGACAGGTTGCTGTCGGTGATGATCAGGGTCTTGGCCTGATGGTGCTGGGCGATCCGCAGGCAGTGCTGGGTCTCTTTGCCGTAGGGCGTGAAGCTGATGGCGATCACCAGGTCATTGGCACGCACGCTGCGCATCTGCTCGCGATAGCTGCCGCCCAGGCCGGAGATCAGGTGAATACGCTTGTTGGTGTGCTGCAGGTTGTAGACCAGGTAATCGGCCACCGCGAACGAACGGCGCACACCGACCACGTAGATGTTATCGGCGTTGACCACCAGGTCGACGGCTTTTTCAAACGCCACATCATCCAGCTCCAGCCCCAGGCGCTCGATACCCGACAGGGTCGCGTTGACGCACTCGCGGGCCAGGTCGCCGCCGCTGGCTTTCTGCGACTTGTTGGCGATCATGCTGCGGATGCGCTGCTGGTAGTTCTGCACCGGTGTGGTCTTGTGGGTGTAGGCCTCGCGAAACAGCGCCTGCATCTCACTGAACCCACTGAAGCCGAAACGCTGGGAAAACCGCACGATCGCCGAAGGGTGCACTTCGCATTCGCGGGCGATGTCGCTGATGCGGTCGACCATGATCCGGTCGCTCTGCTGGCTCATGTAGCTGGCGATGCGCTTGAGCTGGCGCGGCAGGCTTTCGTACTCGTCGGTGATCAGCTGCAACAGGCGTTCGGCATTGATCGGAGGGCTGGCGATGGTGTCTTCCAGGGTGGTCTCGGGATCGGTGCGGGACATGGGCAATCCTTCTGGCGTGTTCTTCTGATGCGCTGGTGGGTGGCGCAAGTCTACAGGGTAGGCGCAAAAAAATACCCCGGCATCACGGCCCGCGTGGCCTGCTGAAACGATGCACGGCGGCTGGTCTGCCCCTATGCTGACGTATTGGAAAAAATATTCCACTAAAAATAATTCTGGAATAAATATTGATTGCTGCCGTCGGACGTTCTAGTCTGCTCCCACCAAGAGCGTTTGCCGTCGCCACGGCGGTACAACGCAGGCTGATAAAAATAACAGGAGCCAGCATGGGCCAGACTCGTTTTGCCAGTGGGCGTCAATTGGATCTGATTTGCCTCGGGCGCCTGGGCGTCGACCTCTACGCACAGCAAGTAGGTGCACGGCTTGAGGACGTGTCCAGCTTCGCCAAATACCTCGGCGGTTCCTCCGCCAATATCGCGTTCGGCACTGCCCGGCTGGGGCTCAAGTCGGCGATGTTGAGCCGGGTGGGGGACGACCATATGGGCCGCTTCCTGGTGGAGTCCCTGGCCCGCGAAGGCTGCGATGTCAGCGGCATCAAGGTCGACCCGGAACGCCTCACCGCCATGGTGCTGCTGGGCCTCAAGGACCGCGAAACCTTCCCGCTGGTGTTCTACCGCGAAAACTGCGCCGACATGGCCCTGCGCGCCGAAGACGTCAACGAAGCCTTTATTGCCTCGAGCAAAGCCTTGCTGATCACCGGCACGCATTTCTCCACCGACGGCGTGTACAAGGCCAGCCTCCAGGCCCTGGACTATGCGGCCAAGCACAACGTCAAGCGCGTGCTGGATATCGACTACCGCCCCGTGTTGTGGGGCCTGGCGGGCAAGGCCGACGGCGAAACCCGGTTTGTCGCCGACCAGAATGTCAGCCAGCATGTGCAGAAAATCCTGCCGCGTTTCGACCTGATCGTCGGCACCGAAGAAGAGTTTTTGATTGCCGGTGGCAGCGAAGATCTGCTCACCGCCCTGCGCACCGTGCGTGACCTGACCCCGGCGACCCTGGTGGTCAAGCTCGGCCCGCAAGGCTGCACGGTGATCCACGGCGCGATCCCGGCGCGCCTGGAAGAGGGCGCCATCTACCCTGGCGTGCGGGTTGAAGTGCTTAACGTGCTGGGAGCCGGCGATGCTTTTATGTCGGGCTTCCTCAGCGGCTGGATCAATGACGCCAGCGATGAGCGTTGCAGCCAATTGGCCAATGCCTGCGGCGGTCTCGTGGTCTCGCGCCACGCCTGTGCGCCGGCCATGCCGACCCCGGCCGAACTGGATTACCTGTTCAACAGCCCCGTGCCGATCACCCGGCCTGACCAGGACGCAACCCTGCAACGCCTGCACCGCGTCACCGTGCCGCGCAAGGCCTGGAAGCAACTGTTCATCTTTGCCTTCGATCACCGCTGGCAATTGGTGGACCTGGCGCAACGCGGCGGCCAGGACCTGACCCGCATCAGCGAGATCAAGCAGCTGTTTATCCAGGCCATCGAACGCGTGGAGAAAAAGCTCGCCGAGCAGGGCGTCGAGGCCGATGTGGGCCTGTTGGCCGACCAGCGCTTCGGCCAGGACGCGCTCAATGCCGCCAGCGGTCGCGGCTGGTGGATCGCGCGTCCGGTGGAGGTGCAGAACTCGCGGCCGCTGGCGTTCGAACATGGCCGCTCGATCGGCAGCAACCTGATTGCCTGGCCCCAGGAACAGATCATCAAGTGCCTGGTGCAATACCACCCCGACGACGAGCCCATGCTGCGCCTGGAACAGGAAGCGCAGCTCAAGGCAGTGTACGAGGCGTCGGTGACCAGCGGCCATGAGCTGCTGCTGGAAGTCATCCCGCCCAAGGATCATCCGTCCACTTACCCGGACGTGCTCTATCGCAGCCTCAAGCGCCTGTACAACCTGGGTATCTACCCGGCGTGGTGGAAAATCGAGGCACAGTCGGCCGAGGACTGGACAAAGCTCGACGAACTGATCCAGGAACGCGACCCGTACTGCCGTGGCGTGGTGTTGCTGGGCCTGAACGCCTCGGCCGAATGCCTGGCCGCCGGCTTCCAGCAAGCCAGCCAGAGCAGTACCTGCCGTGGGTTTGCCGTGGGCCGCACGATCTTCCAGGAACCGAGCCGTTTATGGATGGCGGGGGAGATTGATGATGAGACGTTGATTCAGCAGGTACAGGCGACCTTCGAACAACTCATCAACGCCTGGCGCAGTGCCCGAGGCTAAACCCAGCTCTAAATGTGAGGGGGCAAGCCCCCTCCCACATAAAGCAGAAAGCAGATCTCAGTGATACCTGAAAATAATAAAGGTGCAGCCATGCCCGCAATCCGAATTGGCATCAACCCGATCTCCTGGAGCAACGACGACCTTCCGGCCCTCGGCGGTGAAACCCCGCTGAGCACCGCCCTGAGCGAAGGCAAGGAAATCGGCTACGAAGGTTTCGAGCTCAACGGCAAATTCCCCAAGGACGCCAAGGGCGTCGGCGACGTCCTGCGCCCCTATGACCTGGCGCTGGTCTCCGGCTGGTACTCCAGTCGCCTGGCCCGTCGTTCGGTGGCCGAAGAAATCGAGGCCATCGCCGGCCACGTCGAACTGCTGAAACAAAACGGCGCCAAGGTGCTGGTGTACGGCGAGGTGGCCGATTCGATCCAGGGCTCGCGCATTCGCCTGATCGAACGTCCGCGGTTCCACAGTGAACAGGCCTGGCAGGACTACGCCGACAAGCTCACCGAGCTGGCGCGTTTCACCCTGTCCCAGGGCGTGCGCCTGGCCTACCACCACCATATGGGCGCGTACGTCGAATCGCCTGAAGACATCGATCAGTTGATGCGGCGTACCGGGCCGGAAGTCGGCCTGCTGTTCGATTCGGGCCACTGCTACATGGGCGGCGGCGAACCCATAGAGGTGCTGCGCACGCATATCGACCGCGTCTGCCATGTGCATTTCAAGGACGTGCGCAAAGCCGTGGTGCAACTGGCGCGTAACCAGATGTGGAGCTTCCCCGATTGCATCGTCAACGGCACTTTCACCGTGCCCGGTGACGGCGATATAGATTTTGCCGAGTTGCTCGATGTGCTGATGGCCGCGAAATACGCGGGATGGCTGGTGGTGGAAGCCGAGCAGGACCCGGCCGTGGCGCCCAGCTACGTCTATGCGAAAAAGGGCTATGACACATTGCGTGCGCTTCTCGACGAGAGGACCCAACCATGAGCTTGCTGGTAAAAAGCAGTAAACGCGGGCAGACCATGGTCGCCCTGGAAGAGGGCCGCCTGGAGTACGTAGGCTTTGCCGCCTACCGTCTGAGCCTCGGCGAAACATTGCCGGTGACTGCCGGCGATAAAGAGCTGTGCCTGGTGCTGCTCAGCGGCCGGGTGACTATCGAAGGCGAGGGCTTCAACTGGCAGAACCTCGGTGATCGCCAGTCGGTGTTCGAGGACAAATCGCCGTTCGCCGCCTATCTGCCGCCGGGTACCGATGCCCAGGTCACCGCGTTGAGCGACGTGCAGATTGCCGTGTGCGCCGCACCGGGTGCGCCGGGCTTCGAGCCACGCCTGATCCGCCCGGAACAGTGCAAGCGCAGCGTCCGCGGCAAAGGCGCCAACACCCGTTACGTGTGCGACATCCTGCCGGATACCGACCCGGCCCATTCGCTGCTGGTGGTGGAAGTGCGCACGCCGTCCGGGCATTCGTCGAGCTACCCGCCGCACAAGCACGACACCGACGACCTGCCGCACCAGAGCTTTCTCGAAGAGACCTACTATCACCAGATCAACCCGCCCCAGGGCTTTGTGTTCCAGCGGGTGTACACCGACGACCGCAGCATCGACCAGGCCATGGCCGTGGAAAACAGCGATCTGGTAGTGGTGCCCAAGGGCTATCACCCGGTCAGCGTGCCGTATGGCTACGAGTCTTACTACCTGAACGTGATGGCCGGCCCCAAGCGCGCCTGGCATTTCCACAACGACCCGCAGCACAGTTGGCTGCTGGACCTTTAAACGGTTTGGACGGAGAACAACAATGAAGTCGCCTCTACGCTTTGCCCTCAACCGTATGGTCGCGCCCAACCTGTCCCTGCCGGATTTCATCCAGCTGGCCGTGGCCTTGAAATGCGATGCCATCGAGATTCGCAACGACCTCAAGGATCGCCAGATCGAATACGGCACCCCGGCCAGCCGCGTGCGCGAATTGTGCGCGGCCCAGGGCATCACGGTGCTGTCGATCAACGCGCTGTACCCCTTTGACGTGTGGAATGACGAGCGCCGCGCCCAGGCGATAGCGCTCGCCACCTATGCCCGCGAATGTGGTGCGCAAGGCTTGGTGATGTGCCCGTTCAACGAACCCGGCGACACCCGCAACGAAGCCCAGCGCGCCGCCGGTTTGCGCACCGCGTTGAGCCAACTGGCGCCGATCCTGCGCGAGTACGGGATCCTCGGGTTTATCGAGCCACTGGGCTTTGAAGAATGTGCCATGCGCCGCAAGCGCGTGGCGGTGGATGCGATCCAGTCCATCGGCGGCCTGGATGTATTCCGCCTGGTGCACGACACCTTCCACCACCACCTGGCCAGCGAGCATGAGTTCTTCCCGGAACTGACCGGGCTGGTGCATATCTCCGGCGTGGAAGACGCCCAGGCGCCGCTCAATTCGATCCGCGACGGCCACCGCGTGCTGGTGGGCGAGGGCGATATCCTCGGCAATACCGCGCAGATCGACACCTTGCTCAGCAGCGGTTACAGCGGCTACCTGTCGTTCGAGCCGTTTGCGACAAGCGTGCACGAGCTGGCGGATATCCAGCAGGCCTTGGGGGCAAGCATCGCCCACCTGCAGAAACGATAAGGGGCGCGACATGACCACCACCCGACTGACCATGGCCCAGGCCCTGGTGAAGTTTTTGGACAACCAGTACATCGAAGTCGATGGCGTGCAGAGCAAGTTCGTCGCCGGCGTGTTCACTATTTTCGGCCACGGCAACGTGCTGGGCCTGGGCCAGGCCCTGGAGCAGGACAGCGGCGACCTGGTGGTGCATCAGGGCCGTAACGAGCAGGGCATGGCCCATGCCGCCATCGGTTTTGCCAAGCAGCACCTGCGCCGCAAGATCTACGCCTGCACCGCCTCCGTCGGCCCGGGTGCGGCGAATATGCTCACCGCTGCGGCGACCGCCACCGCCAACCGTATCCCGTTGCTGTTGCTGCCCGGCGATGTCTACGCCAGCCGCCAGCCCGACCCGGTGCTGCAACAGATCGAGCAGTTCCACGACTTGAGCATCAGCACCAACGATGCCTTCCGTTCGGTGAGCAAATACTGGGACCGCATCAACCGCCCCGAGCAACTGATGACGGCGGCGATTCATGCCATGCGCGTGCTCACCGATCCCGCCGAAACCGGCGCGGTGACCCTGGCGCTGCCCCAGGACGTGCAGGCCGAGGCCTGGGACTACCCCGACTATTTCCTGCAAAAACGGGTGCATCGTATCGACCGCCGCCCGGCCACCGCCGCGATGATCGACGATGGGTTGGCCGCGTTCCGGGGCAAGCGCAAGCCGTTGATCATCTGCGGTGGTGGCGTGAAGTACGCCGGTGCGAATGCCGCGCTGCAAGCCTTTGCCGAGCGCTTTGATATTCCTTTCGCCGAAACCCAGGCGGGCAAGAGCGCGGTGGTCTCCAGCCATCCGCTGAATGTGGGCGGTATCGGTGAAACCGGCTGCCTGGCCGCCAACCTGCTGGCGCCCGAGGCCGACCTGATCATCGGCATCGGCACCCGTTACACCGACTTCACCACCTCGTCGAAATCGCTGTTCAAGCATGCCGAGGTGAAGTTCCTCAACCTCAATATCAGCCCCTGCGACGCCTTGAAACTCGACGGCGTGCAGGTACTGGCCGACGCCAAGGTCGCCCTCGAAGCGCTGGCCGATGCCCTCGGTGATTACCGTTCCGGCTGGGGCGAGCAGATCGCCGGCGCCAAGGCGCAGCTGGACGCCGAAGTGGACCGTGTGCATCAGGTCGAGTACCACGGCGATGATTTCGTGCCGGAAGTCGACGACCACCTGGACCGCGCCGTGCTGCGTGAATTCATCGAACTGACCGGCTCGTGCCTGACCCAGAGCCGGGTGCTCGGCGTCCTCAACCAGACCCTGGCCGACGACGCGATCATCGTCGCCGCAGCCGGCAGCCTGCCCGGCGACCTGCAGCGTGCCTGGCGCAGCAAGGGCGTCAACACCTACCACGTCGAGTACGGTTATTCGTGCATGGGCTATGAGATCAACGCCGCCCTCGGCGTGAAGCTCGCCGAACCGACCAAGGAGGTCTATGCCCTGGTCGGCGATGGCTCCTACATGATGCTGCACTCGGAGCTGGCCACCTCGATCCAGGAACGCCGCAAGATCAACGTGGTGCTGCTCGACAACATGGCCTTCGGTTGCATCAACAACCTGCAGATCGGCAACGGCATGGACAGCTTCGGCACCGAGTTCCGCTACCGCAACCCCGAGAGCGGCAAGCTCGACGGCGGCCTGGTGCCGGTGGATTTCGCCATGAGTGCGGCGGCCTATGGCTGCAAGACCTACAAGGTCAGCACGGTGGAGCAGCTGGAAGCGGCCCTGGCCGATGCGCGCACGCAAAGCGTCTCGACCCTGATCGACATCAAGGTGCTGCCCAAGACCATGGTCCACGGCTACCTGTCGTGGTGGCGGGTGGGGGTGGCGCAGGTGTCCACCAGCGAGCGCACCAACGCGGCGGCGAAAAAACTCAATGAACACCTGGCCAAGGCCCGGCAGTACTAATAACAAGAGGAGCGTTTGTATGTCTTTGAAGCTTGGTGTAATCGGTACCGGCGCCATCGGCCGCGATCATATTCGTCGTTGCAGCCAGACCCTGCTCAACAGCCAGGTGGTGGCGGTGACCGACATCAACCTTGAGCAGGCCGCCAAGGTGGTCGCGGAGTTGAAGCTGGACGCCGAGGTGTACGCGGATGGCCATGGGCTGATCAACTCGCCGCAGGTCGAGGCGATCCTGGTCACGTCCTGGGGCCCGAGCCACGAGGAGTTCGTGCTCGCCGCCATCGCCGCGGGCAAACCGGTGTTCTGCGAGAAGCCCCTGGCGGTGACGGCTGAAGGCTGCCGCAAGATCGTCGACGCCGAAGTGGCCTACGGCAAGCGCCTGGTGCAAGTGGGCTTTATGCGTCCCTATGACGAAGGTTATCGCGCCCTCAAGGCGGTGATCGACAGCGGCCAGATCGGCGAGCCGTTGATGCTGCACTGCGCGCACCGCAACCCGACGGTGGGCGAGAACTACAAGACCGACATGGCGATTACCGACACCCTGATCCACGAGCTGGACGTTCTGCGCTGGCTGCTCAACGACGACTACGTGTCGGTGCAGGTGGTGTTCCCGCGCAAGACCAGCAAGGCCCTGGCCCATCTGCGCGACCCGCAGATCGTGCTGCTGGAAACCGCCAAGGGCACCCGTATCGACGTGGAAGTGTTTGTGAACTGCCAGTACGGCTACGACATCCAGTGCGAAGTGGTGGGGGAGACCGGCATCGCCAAATTGCCGGAGCCGTCCCAGGTGCAGCTGCGCAGTGGGGCCAAGCTGTCGAATGCAATCCTGATGGATTGGAAGGACCGTTTTATCGGGGCCTATGACGTGGAGTTGCAGGCCTTCATCGATAGCGTGCGCGCCGGTCAGGTGGGTGGGCCGTCGGCGTGGGATGGCTTTGCGGCGGCGGTGGCGGCGGATGCGTGTATCGAGGCCCAGAGCAGTGAGCAGATTGTGAAGGTCAGCCTGCCGGATCGTCCGAACTTCTACGGCTAAATCACTGAAGGAACTCTGTTAAAAATGTGGGAGGGGGCTTGCCCCCGATGGCAGTGTGTCAGTCAACCAGTTGTTATCTGACCCACCGCTATCGGGGGCAAGCCCCCTCCCACAGTTGATTGGTTTCCAATTCAATTCAGGAGTTGATCATGAGAATCGGACTTGTCGGCTATGGCCACGGAGGGCGCTTCTTTCATGCGCCGCTGATTGCGACTTTGCCCGGCGCAACGTTTGTCGGTGTCGTCACTCGCTCACCCGAACGTCGCCAGCAACTGGCAACCGACCACCCCGGCGTCCAGGCCTTTGACAGCATCGGCCAGATCGTCGAAGCCGGTGTCGATGCCCTGGTCATCTCCACCACCCTCAAGGGCCGCCCGGCGCTGGTGTTGGAAGCCATCGAACACGGTGTGGCGGTGGTCAGCGACAAACCCTTTGCCGCCAACGCCGAACAGGCCCAGGCGCTGATCACTGCCGCCGAGCGTCATGAGGTGTTGCTCAGTGTCTACCAGAACCGACGCTGGGACTCGGACTACCTGACCCTGCGCAAATTGATCGACGCCGGTGCCCTGGGCGAGATCACCCGCTTTGAATCCCGCGTCGAGCGCTACAGCCCGCAGGCCGTGGGCAATGCCAGCGGCGGCGGCTGGTTGCGGGACCTGGGCAGCCACCTGGTGGACCAGGCGCTGCAACTGTTCGGTCCGGTGGAGCGGGTCTTTGCGCAGTTACAGTTCACCCCTGAATACCCCACTGTCGATCACGGCTTCTTCGTCTCCCTGACCCACGCCAACGGGGTGGTTTCCCATTTGTGGGGCAACGCCCTGCAGAACAGCCAAGCCCCGCGTTTTCGCGTCAGTGGCACCTTGGGTTGCTACACCGTGGACGGGCTGGATGGCCAGGAAGAGGCGCTGATGGCCGGCAAGTCGCCGAAAACCGAAGGCGAACACTGGGGCGCAGAAGAACATCGCCGCTGGGGCTGGTTCGAACAGGGGCCGGAACGTGAGCGAGTGCCGTCGGAGAAGGGCTGCTGGACCCAGTTCTATCGCCAGTTGCAAGCGGCAGTAAACGGGCAGGGCCCGTTGCCCGTGGACGCTTATGACGCGCTGGAAACCACGCGTATATTGGACGCCGCACGCCTCAGCGCCGAGCGCCAGCAGGTGGTTTCAACAAAAATAGAATAAAATTCTAAAACAGGTTGATATGGAAATTATTTTCCAATAAAGTCTTTTCCAGGTTGCATAAAGTACGTTCGGACTCGATTCGCACGACTCAACAAAAACAAGATCAAAAACAACCAGGTACCGTCAGATGAAAATCTTCAACGCTGTACTGCGAGTTTTACGCCCTGCCCACACGCCCCGCGGCCTGCCCCGCGCCCGGCCGTTCTACTTCTCCTTCCTTAATGTGCTGTGCGTCGAAAACCAGGGCGCGCTGGTCTGCTGCATTCCAGGCGCACCGGTCGTACGAGTGCCTGCCGAGCTCTGATAAACGCAACGTCCAAAAAACCAACAAGAAAGTGGAGACAGACCGTTCATGAAGACCCCGATCCGTTTTACCGCGCTGGCTTTATCCATGCTGCTGGCCAGCGGTGTTGCCAGCGCCGCCGACATCAAGGTCGGCGTGAGCATGTCCGCGTTCGATGACACCTTCCTCACTTACCTGCGCGAAGACATGGACAAGCAGGCCAAGTCCTATCCCAAGGGTGACGGCGTGCAGCTGCAGTTCGAAGACGCCCGCGCCGATGTGGTCAAGCAGCTGAGCCAGGTGGAGAACTTCATCAGCCAGAAAGTCGACGCCATTATCGTCAACCCGGTCGACACGGCCTCTACCAAGAACATCATCAATGCCGCGACCAAGGCCGGCATCCCGCTGGTGTTCGTCAACCGCCGTCCCGACCAGAAGGACTTGCCCAAGGACGTGGTGGCCGTGACCTCCGATGATGTCGAGGCCGGCAAGCTGCAAATGCAGTACATCGCTGAAAAGCTCGGCGGCAAGGGCAAGATCGTGATCCTGCTGGGCGATCTGGCGAACAATTCCACCACCAACCGCACCAAGGGTGTGAAGGAAGTGCTGGCCAAGTACCCGGACATCAAGATCGAACAGGAACAGACCGGCATCTGGCTGCGGGACAAGGGCATGACCCTGGTCAACGATTGGCTGACCCAGGGCCGCGAGTTCAATGCGGTACTGGCCAACAACGATGAGATGGCCATCGGCGCGTCCATGGCGCTGAAATCGGCCGGCAAGGAAAAGGGCAGTGTGCTGATCGCGGGTGTCGACGGTACGCCGGATGGCTTGAATGCGATCACCAAGGGTGACATGGCCGCCTCCGCGTTCCAGGACGCCAAGGGCCAGGCAGTGGGTTCGGTGGAAGCGGCGCGCAAAATGGCCAGGAAGGAACCGGTCGAGCAGAACGTGATCATCCCGTTCCAGCTGATCACCCCGGAAAACGTCGCCACGTTCAAGTAGCCCTGACATAACAACAATGAACCGGCAGGGCGGTCGTGCCCGCCCTGCTGATGGAGTACCGTCTTATGCTCGCTCAAGCCACTGTCTCGCAGCCTCCCGGGATCCAGCCGTTGCCGCTGGACGAACCCTACCTGTTGGAGATCGTCAACATCAGCAAAGGCTTTCCCGGCGTCGTGGCCCTGGCCGACGTACAACTGCGTGTGCGCCCCGGCACGGTGCTGGCGCTGATGGGCGAGAACGGTGCGGGCAAGTCGACCTTGATGAAGATCATCGCCGGCATCTACCAGCCCGACGCCGGTGAAATCCGCCTGCGCGGCAAGCCCATCGTGTTTGACACGCCGCTGGCTGCGCAGAAAGCCGGGATCGCGATGATCCACCAGGAACTCAACCTGATGCCGCACATGAGCATCGCCGAGAATATCTGGATCGGCCGCGAGCAGCTCAACAGCCTGCACATGGTCAACCACCGCGAAATGCACCGCTGCACCGCCGAGTTGCTGGCGCGCCTGCGCATAAACCTGGACCCCGAGGAACACGTGGGCAACCTGAGCATCGCCGAGCGGCAGATGGTCGAGATTGCCAAGGCTGTGTCCTACGACTCCGACATCCTGATCATGGATGAGCCGACATCGGCCATTACCGAAAAGGAAGTGGCCCACCTGTTTTCGATCATTGCCGACCTCAAGGCCCAGGGCAAAGGCATCGTCTACATCACGCACAAAATGAACGAAGTGTTCGCCATTGCCGATGAAGTGGCGGTGTTCCGCGACGGCCAGTACATCGGCCTGCAACGCGCCGACAGCATGAACAGCGACAGCCTGATCTCGATGATGGTGGGTCGCGAGCTGAGCCAGTTGTTCCCGGTGCGCGAGACGCCCATCGGCGAACTGCTGCTGTCGGTGCGCGACCTGCGCCTGGACGGGGTGTTCCAGGGCGTGTCGTTCGACCTGCATGCCGGTGAGATCCTCGGCATCGCCGGGCTGATGGGCTCGGGGCGTACCAATGTGGCGGAAACCATTTTCGGCATCACCCCCAGCAGCGGTGGGCAGATCACCCTGGATGGCGAGGCGGTGCGCATCAGCGACCCGCACATGGCCATCGAAAAAGGCTTTGCGCTGTTGACCGAGGACCGCAAGCTCAGTGGTCTGTTCCCCTGCCTGTCGGTGCTGGAAAACATGGAAATGGCCGTGCTGCCGCACTATTCGGGCAACGGTTTTATCCAGCAGAAAGCCCTGCGCGCCCTGTGCGAGGACATGTGCAAGAAACTGCGGGTGAAGACGCCGTCCCTGGAGCAGTGCATCGACACCCTGTCCGGCGGCAACCAGCAGAAAGCCTTGCTGGCGCGCTGGTTGATGACCAACCCACGCTTGCTGATCCTCGATGAACCGACCCGGGGCATCGACGTGGGGGCCAAGGCCGAGATCTATCGCTTGATCTCCTTCCTCGCCAGCGAAGGCATGGCGGTGATCATGATTTCCTCCGAGCTGCCTGAAGTGCTGGGCATGAGCGACCGGGTGATGGTGATGCACGAAGGCGAACTGATGGGCACCCTGGACCGTGCGGATGCGACCCAGGAAAAAGTCATGCAGCTGGCTTCCGGTATGACCGCAGTCCACTGACGAACAGCCGCGCGGGCCTGCGGTTGGCCCGCGCCATAGAATAAGAAGGTGATTGGCTATGAACGCAATAACAGACAACAAGCCTGCCACGGCCCCGGTCAAGCACCGTCGGCGCTTGCCCACCGAGCTGAGCATCTTCCTGGTGCTGATCGGCATCGGCCTGGTGTTTGAGCTGTTTGGCTGGATCGTGCGGGACCAGAGCTTCCTGATGAACTCCCAGCGCCTGGTGCTGATGATCCTGCAAGTGTCCATCATCGGCTTGCTGGCGATCGGGGTGACCCAGGTGATCATCACCACGGGGATCGACCTCTCGTCGGGCTCGGTGCTGGCGCTGTCGGCGATGATCGCCGCCAGTTTGGCGCAAACCTCCGATTTTTCCCGGGCGGTGTTCCCTTCGCTGACGGACTTGCCGGTGTGGATTCCGGTGGCGATGGGGTTGGGTGTGGGGCTGCTGGCGGGGGCGATCAACGGCAGCATCATCGCCGTCACGGGTATTCCGCCGTTTATCGCGACCCTGGGCATGATGGTTTCGGCTCGTGGCCTGGCGCGTTACTACACCGAAGGCCAGCCGGTGAGCATGCTCTCGGATTCGTACACGGCCATCGGTCATGGCGCGATGCCGGTGATCATTTTCCTGGTGGTGGCGGTGATCTTCCATATCGCCCTGCGCTACACCAAGTACGGCAAGTACACCTACGCCATCGGCGGCAATATGCAGGCGGCGCGGACCTCGGGGATCAACGTCAAGCGGCACCTGATCATCGTCTACAGCATTGCCGGTCTCCTGGCAGGCCTGGCGGGTGTGGTGGCTTCAGCACGCGCCGCCACCGGCCAGGCCGGCATGGGCATGTCCTATGAGCTGGATGCGATTGCCGCCGCGGTAATCGGCGGCACCAGCCTGGCGGGCGGGGTAGGGCGTATCACCGGTACCGTGATCGGCGCGCTGATCCTCGGGGTGATGGCCAGCGGGTTTACCTTTGTCGGGGTGGATGCGTATATCCAGGACATCATCAAGGGCCTGATCATCGTGGTGGCGGTGGTGATCGACCAGTACCGCAACAAGCGCAAGCTCAAGCGCTGAGCTTCAAGCTGCAAGCTGCAAGTCCGATGAGCTCTACAGCTTGTCGCTTGCAGCTTGCGGCTTATAGCTGCTCTACGAACTTTCCTGCTATAAACGCACTCCGATGACCATTCGCCAAGCCCGTCCTGGTGCCTTTGGGGGTTATATCGGTAAAAATGCCTGTCATTTCAGTTGCTGTGCCCTCAAGTCGGCCTTAGACTGCCGCCCCTCGTAAATTGAGTGCCGGGTGGCGCTTGGAATGGATGGCGCCTTTCCGAGACCTGCAGAGGTCGACCGGAACGCTCCCTTATTCGCCTTAATGCACGTATTTTTTATAGAGAAATCAATGACAAAGGAAAAGTTGCTGGCCATGCCGGCGGATGACTACATGAATGCCGAACAGCACGCTTTTTTCGAGAAGTTGCTGCAGGACATGAAGGTGGAACACCACGAGCGCATTGAGCAGAACCGCATCGCCATTGAAAGCCTGGACACCCCGGCCGACCCTGCCGACGCCGCTTCCGTTGAAGAAGAGCGCACCTGGCTGGTCAATGCCATCGACCGCGACCAGCGCATGCTGCCGCAGCTTGAACGTGCACTGGAACGCATCAAGGAAGACTCCTTCGGCTGGTGCGATGACAGCGGCGAGCCTATCGGCCTCAAGCGCCTGCTGATCAGCCCGACCACCAAGTACTGCATCGAGGCGCAAGAGCGCCACGAGCAGATCGACAAGCACCAGCGCCAAGCCTGATGCGCTGAAGCTGGGGGATCGCCTGGGCGGTTCCCCGGAGAAAGACCCGTTACGCCCCGTCTATTGATCTGCTGCAGGCTACCCCACTAAAGGCCCATGGATAATGGCTGGATAGTGGCGTTTAATGCAGGGACAAAAATGACAAACAGTGGGGTAACGACAATGGCTGGAGACGGAGCTCTGATGGGCACAGCAGTGCCACCGCAACCGGTGGTGCGCGGGTTGCCCGGCTGGTTGATGCCGCTCCTGCAGAGCGCCGCCCTGGTGCTGGTACTGCTGGGCCTGGCGTTTGCCAGCCTGCCGATATACCTCTGCCTGCCCATTGCCTTGCTGGTGATCTGGCTGCCAGGCCTTATGAACCGCACCTCCCGCACGGCACCGCCCGCCACTGCCGATGCCATTGGCGAGCTGACCCGCGATCTGTCCTATACCACCAGCCACAACGCACTGTCCGCTGCCGGCGTCGCTTATTCGGTCAAGCAATTGGCGGCTCGAGTGCAATCGCAATTGGGCGCGGCCAAGCAGATCGTCAGCAGTGCCGAAGTGATGATCAGCACCGAAAAGGTCACCTCTCAACTCAGTCGCGAGGCCCTGCAGGCGGCCAGCCAGGCCCATCAGCGCAGCACTGAAGGCCGTGAAGTGCTGGCCCAGTCGATCATTCGTATGCACCAGCTCAGCCAGCGCGCCAATGCCAGTCGGGAGTTGATTGAAGCCCTGAGCCAACGCAGTGAAGAAATCCAGCGGGTGACCCTGGTGATTCAGTCCATTGCCAGCCAGACCAACCTGTTGGCGCTCAACGCCGCAATTGAAGCGGCGCGGGCCGGTGAGCACGGTCGCGGGTTCGCCGTGGTGGCGGATGAAGTGCGTGGGCTGGCGGGCCGCACAGCCACGGCCACCGATGAAGTCGGGGTGATGGTGGCGGATATCCAGCAACGCACTGCCCAGGTGGTTGAGCAGATTCGCCAGCTCTCGGCAGACTTGCACACCGGTGTCGAGCAGGTGGAGCACGCCGGCGAGCACCTGGAGAACATTGCCGGCCTGGCGGCGGGTGTGGAAGGCCAGGTCAATGAAATCGCCCAGGGCACCGACACCAACCGCGCCCAACTCGACAGCCTGTTCCACGCCGTGGAGCAAATGCGCAGCGATCTTATCGTGAGCGACCAGCAGACCCGCCAGTTGGCCGATGCCGCTGTGCAGATGGAAGGGCAGGCGGAAACGATCAGTGAGCGCCTGGCGGAAGTCGGGCTGGATGACTATCACCAACGCATCTACGACCTGGCGCGCGAAGGCGCGAGCCGGATTGCCGCGCAATTCGAAGCCGATGTACAGCAGAACCGCATCAGCCTGGATGACTTGTTCGACCGCAGCTACACCTTGATCCCCAACACCAGCCCGAGCAAGTACCACAGCCGGTTCGATGGCTACACCGACCAGGTACTGCCGGCCATCCAGGAAGCACTGCTGCCACGCCATGAAGGCTTGGTATTTGCCATCGCCTGCACGCCCCAGGGCTATGTGCCGACGCACAACAAGGCGTTCTCCCAGGCACTGACCGGCGATGCCCAGGTCGACGCGGTGCAGAACCGCACCAAGCGCAAGTTCGAAGACCGCACCGGGATCCGCTGCGGCAGCCACCAGCAAGCGGTGTTATTGCAGACCTACACCCGCGACACCGGCGAGTTGATGCACGACTTGTCGGTGCCGATCATGGTCCGGGGGCGGCATTGGGGTGGCTTGCGCCTGGGGTATAAGCCGGAGGGGGCGAAGGCTGCGCGCTAGGGATTGTTGTTGTCTGTGAGGCGGGGAAATACCAGCTGCCTGGCAAGCGCTATTGCGCCCAGGCAGCCGGGATTGAGTGGGTTACTGCGGTTGATGCAGGCGCTGGTTCAGCTCATCCACCGCCATGGCCCAATCGGCGTCTTCACGCAGTTCTTCCTTGAGGAACTGTGCCTGCTGCGGCGTCCAGAACGGCGCGTCGATCAACTTGACGTCGTCACTCAGCGGATGCTCGACAATGAAGGCGTCGATAGCTTCGGGGGTTGAGTCCAGGCCCAATTGTTCGAATAAGGTTTCGAGTGTCGGTATTGGCGCGTCCATGTCAGTCTCCGTGCGGGTTTCGGGATCGTTATGCATGGGAGGCTTGTGGCGCGGTAGAGTTCGATCGGATTGTCAGGAGGTCAGTGCCCCTGAATCCACTGCAGCCTTGAGTGCCTGGGCGGATTCTTTTCCGGCGCTGGCGGCAGTGTCGAGGGTCTTGAACCAACGGTCTTTTTCGACCTGGTGCGTGGTGACGGTGGTCAACGGCGGCTTGGCGCGCATCACGATCACTGCTTGAAACTCACCGTCTACTTCCCTTGCGTCGCCATGGATGAAAAATTCGCCAATATCAAATTCCGTCACGTATCGCCTTCCCTTCGAGGTAACCAACAGCACTGATGAAACCTGGCCCGTGCGGGAGCAAATTCCAATGGACAGGCCAGTATGGCAGTTGTTGAAGGGCGGCGGCGCAGTAAAGTCATCCGGGTGACGAAACGATTCCGCCGTGCAGGGAGGCCTCCAGCCGCTTGGCCAGTTCACAGGCCTCGATGTGGTCGCTGCGAAAGCCTTTGATCCTGCCACTGGTGACTTCGCGGATATGGAAGAAGTTTCTTCCGGCGGGTACAACCTGGTAAAGAACGGAATCGGAGTACCCGTTGGGACTGCGTAAGCAGTAGTATTGTTGTTCGTCCTGACATGATGAACGAGTGCGGGGAGACATAGCGTCGTATTGGCGTCGTTGCATGGTCAGCTCCTGTCGATCGATCTTGTTGACCCACCAGCGGCGTTACAGGTGGTTTTGACCCGTGTTGCTGTTTTAGTATTGTCGTCGGCAGTCGGCATCTGGTTCCACGCCGAGGTGTTTTTGTTTGTATGAGCTGTCGGAAACTGCGTTTTTAATAGTGTTATTCTCTGAAGCGGGTCGACCGGTATTCTCTGGTTATTGAACCTGTGATCTCCTGCGATGCCTGATGTCCCTGCGCAAGGCCCATCGTGCATGCCTGTCCGGGGCTTTGGGCGCAGCAACGGGGTCTTCTTCAGTTTTTCCATGAATGTGTTGTGTGATCGTGCCGAGATGGCCGTTTCTTTGTGCTGCCCGCTCTGGCGGTCAGTGCTTTATTTCGATGTGGGGGCGTTTCCTTGGCAGTCAGTAATCTGGATATGCACGCGTTGTTCGTGCTGGGTGATTTGCGCGCAAAGTTGGTCAAGCAGTTTCAATCCCGTTTTGTTTACATCACCGAGCAGACGCCGGAAGGCATCTACATCGCCGAAATCGATACCGAAGCGGCAATGGTTGTGGATGACAAACCCCGTCTGGAACTCAAGGTGGGCGACCATTTCCGTGCTGCGGTATTGCCCAGTCGCGAAGGTGGCAAGTTCGAACTCAAGTTCCGCGACATCAAGTTGACGGTGTATGGTTTGGGCGACTATGCCTTTGTGTCCTCGCCCGAGGGCCAGGGCATCGTCTTCAAGGAAGGCCACAGTGTGATGCTGGTGTTTGCGGCCCATGAACAACTGCAGGAAGGCCTGACCAAGACCCTCAAGGCCGTGACCGGCAAGGCCGCCAAATGGCGCAAGGGTGAGCTGGTGACGTTCAAGGCCAGTGAATAATCGGTAAATACTGCGAACATCTCCTATCTCCCGGAACCTCTACTACAGTTGAGTTGACTTAACTATTCAGAGGCTTCGCGCATAGACAGCAAAGCCGTTCGTTGTTTGCTGCGACATCGCGAGGTGCAAGGGCATGAAAGGATTGAGAACGCTGTTGGCTGCATCGCTGACGACCCTGGGTCTAGCAGTGGCTTCGCTGCCCGTTTCGGCCGCGCCAGCGCCGGTGCACTTTGCCGACCTGAACTGGGAAAGCGGCAGCCTGATCACCGAAATACTGCGGGTCATCGTCGAGAAGGGCTACGACTTGCCCACCGACACCTTGCCCGGTACCACCATCACCCTGGAAACCGCCCTGGCCAAGAACGACATCCAGGTCATCGGTGAAGAGTGGGCCGGCCGCAGCCCGGTGTGGGTCAAGGCCGAGGCCGAGGGCAAGGTCGTGGGCCTGGGGGATACGGTCAAGGGGGCCACCGAAGGTTGGTGGGTGCCTGAATACGTGGTCAAGGGTGATCCGTCCAAAGGTATCAAGCCCTTGGCACCGGACCTCAAGAGCGTGAAGGACCTTGCGCGCTACAAGGACGTGTTCAAGGACCCGGAGTCTCCCGGCAAGGGGCGCTTCCTCAACAGTCCCATCGGCTGGACCTCGGAAGTGGTCAACAAACAGAAGCTCAAGGCCTATGGCCTGGATGACAGCTACGTGAACTTTCGCAGCGGTTCGGGAGCTGCACTGGATGCCGAAATTGCCTCGTCCATCCGTCGCGGCAAACCGGTGTTGTTCTACTACTGGTCACCGACGCCGTTGATGGGGCGCTACAAGCTGATCCAGCTGGAGGAGCCACCGTTCGATGCCGAGGCCTGGAAGACCCTGACGGATGCGGATAACCCCGATCCGAAGCCTACTCGGTCGTTGGCATCCAAGCTGAGTATTGGCGTGTCCACGCCGTTCCAGAAGGAACATCCGCAGATTGCCGGGTTTTTCGAGAAGGTCGAGTTGCCGATTGGGCCGCTGAACCAAGCCCTGGCGACCATGAGCGAGAACCACACCGCGCCCCGGGAGGTGGCCCAGGCGTTCCTCAAGGAGCACCCGGAGGTGTGGAAGGCGTGGTTGACCGAGGATGTGGCGCAGAAGGTCGAAGCCAGCTTGAAGTAAACACGGCGCTTATTGCCGAGCGGAGATCAAAAATAATGTGGGAGAGGGCTTGTTCCCTCCCACATGTTGTTTGCACGGTCGCGTCAGAATCTGGTTTGCACCGCCAGCTCGAATGTCCGTGGCGCTCCCAGATAATACGCCGGGGACACATGGGCAAACTCGGCATACACCTCATTGGTCAGGTTGCGCACCCGGCCGGTCACCGAGGTATGTGAATCCACCTGATAGCGCAGGAACGTCCCGAACAGCGTGTAGGCCGGCACCGTCTGGGTGTTGGCATTGTCCGCATACACCTCGGCGACATAGCGTGCATCCACGCCGCCTTGCCAGTCCTCGGCAAAGTCATAGGTCAACCACAGGTTGCCGACGCGCCCGGGCACGTTGGTCGGTGTATTGCCCTTGCGCGAGACCACCGCGCCACTGGCGATCTTCTCGTTGAACTCATCGTATTCGGCATCCACCCAGGCGATGTTGCCTTCCGCCAGCAGCCTGGGCGTGATGCGCAATGAACTGGCCAGCTCGATGCCCTTCGATGACTGCGCGCCGACCGGGATGCTCGTGGTCGGGTCCTGCGGGTCGGTTACGGCAAAATCCTTGCGTTCGATCTTATAGACAGCAACGGTGGCCGAGCCACGGCCGTCCAGGTAGTCGAACTTGCTGCCCACCTCCCATTGTTTGCCGGTCGACACATCGAACACCTGGGTGGTCGTACTCGGTTGCTCGGCGGCGGTGCTGTATTGCACGTAGACATTGGCCGATGGGGTGAACTGGTAGGTCAGGCCGACGCGACCGGTCACCGGTTCCCAACGGCGCTTGAAGTGCCGTGGGTTGGTGGCCGTGACCCCGCGGTGGTTAGTCACATCCAGGTCGATGGCGTCGTAACGCAGGCCGCTCAGCAGCGAGAGTTTTTCGGTAAGGCCCAGGCGGTTCTCCACGAACAACGCCTTGGTGGTGACCTCATTGGTCTTGTCCTTGCCGAAGTTCTCCCGGGTACGCGGGATGTCGTAGAAGTACCCGGGGGCGAAGCCGTTCGGGTCCACGGTGCTGTTACCCGGCACATTCAGCGGCGTGTTGGTGGTGCTGTTGACCTTGTACTCAAAACCACCGGACCAGGTGGTCGACAGGCCGAAGAGGCGGTCGTCATGGCGCAGCTCGAACTGGTTGCCGTGCTGTTCGCCCTGGTGGCGCACCTGGTAGGCGGTCGAGCGGTTTACCGCGCTGTTGCCGGCGTTGTATTGGTAGGTTTCGAGGTTGCGGTAATCGCGCTGGCTGTCGAGGTGGTAGAGCGTATTTTTCAGCGTCGTGCTGTCGTTGACCCGGTAGTCGATGATCGAGCGCGCCCAAATCGTGCGCTGCTCGTAACGGCCGTCGGCGACGTTGTAGTTATTGAAACGGTTGTGTTTGTCGATCTTCAGCTCGCCGGCCTTGGGGTTGAGCACCGGCGTGCCCCAGTAAGGGCTGTCTTCCTGTTCATCCTGGTATTCCAGGGCCAGGGTATGGGACAGGTCGGGGGTGAGGTCGCTGAGCAGGGAAAACGCCAGGCTCCAGGCCTCACGCTGGTCGCGGTCGATGTAGCTGTGGTTGGTGTTGCGGCTCACATCCAGGCGCGCGTAATGCTGCACGTCGGCGCCGGGCTCGGTCAGCGCGTGATTGACGCCGAATGCCATGCCGGTGGTGTCGTAGCTGCCATAGGTGAGCTGACCTTCGGCGGCCTGCTCCTCATGGGTGGCCAGCTTCGTCACATAGTTGAGCGAGCCGCCGACGGAGCCGGCACCGTTGATCAAGGAGGAGGGGCCACCCACCAACTCCACCCGGTCATAGATCCAGGCGTCCACTGGCCGGGCCAGGCCGGTGGCGACATTGATACCGTTGAACATCTGGGTGATCTGGCTGCTGGTAAACCCACGGTAAGAGACAAACCCGCCAAAACCCGGCGGCGCGCTGGCGTTGACGCCGGGCAGGGTGTTGGCGGCATCGCGAAACGTCTTGGCGCCATGGCGTTCGATGTCATTGCGGTTGGCAATGGCAACCGACGCTGGGGTTTCCCGCACGCTCAGTCCCAGCCGCGAAGCGACGCCGCTGGATTGATCCAGGGTAAGGCCGGGTTCGGCAGTTGATTCGCCATCAATGGTGGTCGGAGCCAATTCGAGGGCCCAGGCGCAGACAGGCAGGCAGCCGAACAGGCCCGCCAACAGGGGTAGATGTTTCATGGTTGAATCCTGAAAAACTTGGCTTGAAAACAACGCACGGCCGTCCGTCATTCCGTGTGGAACCGGCGGTCAGTGCAGATGGGAAAGCAAAGGGATCAGGCGAAGGCGGGCGGCGCGCGCGGGTTAGCCGTGGGCCAGGTGAAGCGGGCAGGGATGTCAGCAGCCAACACCACGGCCGGCGGTGGTGCATGGGGTTGTGGCAACACCGCCACATTCAGGCTGGAACTGAGCGCCGGGCCCATGCCGCCGGTGGAGCACAGCGGGCAACCGAACGCCTTGGCCAGCGTCGGCAGGCTCTCATCGGTGGAGTTGGACGGCGTGGGCGCCTGGGTACGCGGGTCGACCGTACAGAACTGCCCGCCGGTGCCATTGAGCTGCATCCCCACCATCTGCCCGTGACCGATACTGCAGGCGAACACATTGAACAGGACGCAGCAATAGAGCATCCAGGCAATAAGCGAGCGGTCGGCGCGGGCGAGTTTCATGGGGCGGCACTTTACCATCAGCCGCCGACGAAATGCCTGCAAAAAATCCCAGGGCGACTATCCTGTTTCGCACCTTTTCTGGAAGCGCCCGCCATGAGCTTTGTCATCGCACGCTGGATCGTCGGTGTTTTTACGTGCATCAGCATGGTGCACCTGTACTGGGCTGCCGGCGGCAAACTCGGCAGCCTCGCCGCCATCCCCCAACTGCCCGGCGAATTCGCCAGCGGCCCTCGCCCTGCATTCAAGCCCTCGGCGCTGGGTACCTTTCTGGTGGCGATGGGCTTGGTCGGCATTGCGCTGCTGGTGTGCCTGCGGGCCGGGCTGTACTTTTCGGCGGTCTCCCATGCGGCGCTGCAATGGGGAATCAGCGCGATTGCCCTGCTGATGTTTGCCAGGGCGATTGGGGATTCGGAGTTGGTGGGGTTTTTCAAGAAGGTCGGCGGGTCACGGTTTGCGCGGTGGGATACGTGGTTCTATTCGCCGTTGTGCCTGGCGTTGGGGGTGGGATTGTTGGTGGTGGCGTGGGGTTAATGAGGGAGACACAACACACCGATCTACGTCGCTCAAATAAAAACTGCTCTCATCCTTGCCCGATTTGCCGACCTGGCCGTCATGGTTAATAGAACCTCTATTACCCAGGATTTCCCATGTCGCGCCTTGCTCGCCCCTTGCACCCACTGGCCCTGTCAGTGGCGTTGGCTTTCGCCGCCGTGCCGTTGCTGAATCTCCAATCCGCCTTCGCCGAAGAAAGCCGCAGCACTGTACGTGGCTTTCAGATTCCGGCCGGTGACTTGAGCCAGGCGCTCAATAGCCTGGCCGAGCAGGCGGGCCTGGTATTGGCGTTTGATGCGAGCCTGACACGCGGCAAACGCAGCAACGGCTTGAGCGGGCAGTACGCCACCGACGTGGCGCTGGCCCAGTTGCTCGCCGGCAGCGGCCTGCAGGCGCTGAAGCTCTCTGCCGGCCGCTACCGCCTGGAAGCCATCCCGGATAACGGCGGTGCCATGGAGCTGCAGGCCACCACCATCAGCGGCGCGTACCAGGCCGAAAGCCCTACCGGGCCGGTGTCCGGTTATGTGGCTACGCGCAGTTTGTCGGGCACCAAGACCGATACCGCGCTGATCGAAACCCCGCAGTCGATCTCCATCGTCACCAAAGACCAGATGCGTGCGCAGAACGCCGAGAGCCTCAACCAGATCCTGCGCTACAGCGCCGCGGTCATCCCGGAAACCCGCGGTGCCACGGCGTCGCGTCTCGACCAATTGACCATCCGTGGGTTTGCCCCGGCCACTTACCTCGACGGCCTGCGCATGCCGTCGAGCCGTGATGCCTTGCCGCAAAAGGATGCCTTCGACCTGGAGCGTGTCGAAGTGCTGCGCGGCCCGGCGTCGGTGCTGTACGGGCAGGGCACGCCGAGCGGGGTGATCAATATGGTCAGCAAGCGCCCGCTGGATACGCCGTTCCATGAAGTGGGCGTCGAATACGGCACCTTCGGCAAAAAGCGCACCACCTTCGATTTGAGCGGGCCGATTGACGATCAAGGCGTGTATTCCTACCGCGTGGCGGGGCTGTTCGACGATGCCGATGGCCAGGTCGACCACACCGAAACCCGTCGCCAATCGTTGTCCAGCGCGTTCACCTGGCGACCGGACGAAGACACCTCGCTGACCTTGCTCGGGCATTTCCAGAAGGACCCCAAGGGCGCGTCCTACGGTTCGGTGCCGGCCTGGGGCTCGGTACTGCACAGCCCGACCGGGCGCAGTATCGACGTGGACTTCTACGACGGCGAAAAGAACTTCGAGAAAAGCGATCGCGAGTACTACTCCATCGGCTGGGCCTTCGAGCATCACCTCAACGATGTGTGGACGGTGCGCCAGAACGCGCGTTACCTGCGCAGCGAAGGACGTTATCGCAGCCTCTACAGCAACTACCTGATGGCGGATTACCGCACCATTCGACGCTCCACCATTGCCAGTGACGTCGACATGGATGCCTACACCCTCGATAACCAGGTGCAGGCCAAATTCGACACGGGTCCACTGCAACACACCCTGCTGATGGGGCTCGACTACCAGAACACCAGCACCGATACCCTGTTGGGCTCAGGGACGTATACCGCCGGGCCGACCCTGGATATTTTCAACCCGGTCTATGGCGCGGCCGTGCCGGTACCGGCGTACACCACCGACGGTACGTCGCGCAGCGAACAGACCGGCGTCTATCTGCAAGAGCAGATGAAGTGGGATAAATGGGTGCTGTTGCTGGGCGGACGTTATGACTGGGCCAGCACCGACAGCACCACCAAGACCCTGCGCACCGGGGCCAAGAGCCAGTCCTCCCTGGACAGCAAGGCCTTTACCGGGCGTATTGGCCTGGTCTATCTCTTCGATAACGGCCTGGCGCCCTATGCCAGCTATGCGGAGTCGTTCAACCCGCAATCGGGCACCGGTTATGGCGGTTCGGTGTTCAAGCCGACCGAAGGCAAGCAGTATGAAATCGGCATCAAGTACCAGCCGCCCGGCAGCAACAGCTTTATCACCGCGGCGATCTTCGACCTGCGCCAGACCAACGTCCTCACCACCGACCCGGACCCCACCCACCTGTGCGGCAGCGGTCGCTGCCAGAGCCAGGACGGCGAAGTGCAATCCCGTGGTTTTGAACTGGAAGGCAAGGCCAGCCTCAACGACAACCTGGACATCACGGCGGCCTATGCCTACCTGGATAACCGCATCAGCAAGTCCAATAACACCGTGCGTTACGCCCCCGTCAGCGATATCGGCGTAGGCCCGGCCATCAACGCCGAGGGCACCACCACCTATGCGGTACCGCGCCACACGGCGTCGGCGTGGGCTGACTACACCTTCCATGATGGCAACCTCAAGGGCTTCGGTGCCGGCGCGGGTGCGCGGTATGTCGGTTCGTCCTGGGGCGATACCGCCAACACCCTGAAGGTGCCGGGCTACACCCTGTTCGATGCGGCGGTGCACTACGACATTCCGAACATCGCCAACCTCAAGGACAACCTGCGCCTGGCCCTGAATGCCACCAACCTGGCGAATAAAGAGTACGTCGCGTCGTGCTATTCCTACTCGTGGTGCTGGTATGGCTCGCAGCGCACCGTGCAGGCGAGTGCGACCTACCAATGGTGATGGCACGCCGATAAGGCAATTTAATGGCCCCTTTGTAACAAAATTCTCGCCAGAATCGCTTTTATTTTCAGGTGGTTAGGTGAGGAAGCAAATGCGCACTGTTGGAATCATGCTGATCGCCTGCTCCCTGGCCGGCGGCGCGGCTGCCGTGCAGGCACGGGAGCTGCGCGAGGGTGACAAGTACATGTGCAGCTGGGGCGCCGGCACGGCCGCCAGGGCCCAGGAGCTCAAGCTGTCGGGGGTGTCGCTGTACGCCGCACGGCAGAAGATCCAGACCATCAAGTTCAGTAAATCCTGGATGCGCATGATGGCCATGGGCATCACCGAACAGACCTATGACAGTCGTTCACGGCTCAAGCCCGAAGCGATTCGCCAGAGTTTCTATCAGGATTGCGTGCGCTACAAAGTGGCACGCAAGTAAAGCCCTACTCGCGGGTGCCCGGCTTACAAATCCACGACAAACGCATGTTTCCATTTGCATACAATTGCGCTCCTGAGAGAGGAGGCTTGTATGCATACGGTTATTCGCCTTGCGACCCTGGACGATATCGACGCGTTGTTTGCCATCCGCACTTCGGTGGTGCAAAACCATTTGAGTGTCGCGCAGATGGCGGACCTGGGCATTACCCCCCAGGTGCTGGCCGACAGCATCCGTGAAGCACCCTGCGCCTGGGTCGCCGAAGTGGACGGCGTGCGTGCTGCCTTTGCCATGGTCGATCTGGCCGAGGGCGAGGTATTTGCGATGTTCGTATTGCCCTCCCATGAAAACCTGGGCCTGGGCCGGCAGTTGATGGCAGTGGCAGAGGCTGCATTGTTCGAACACCACGACACGCTGTTTCTGATCACCGACGGGCGCGACGAAATCCGCGCCAACGGGTTCTACCGGCGCCTGGGCTGGTCGGTGGTGGGGCGGGTCGAGGCTGACGACGTTCGCTATCAGAAGAGCAGGGCAGGGTAAGCCGATGAATCCAGCAGTCCCGCCATCGTCCCACGGCTTGCGCTACTTTGCCCTTGGCGTGCTGTGCGTGGCGGGGTTGCTCGGGGGCTATTTCATGCAGCTCAATGCCAGGGCGGATCGCGAGCGCGAAGAAGCGGCCGAACGTTTGGCACTTTGCCGGCAGGTTGAGCGGGTCGCCAGTGTGGCCACCTCCGCGGGTCTCGAACTTCGCGATACCTGCAAGCAATTGGGGCAGAGCGGGTCGAAGAGTGTCACGCCGCCTTAACTAATAACCCTTTTTTATAAGTGGAAATATCGGCAGTAGTTGCACCAAAAAGTGGCACTTATATGCTTCGCCACCTTAAAAAACATGTGGTTATTGAAGGACTTACAATGCTTTTAATCCGACGAAAGGATATAAAATTTTCTTGTTACAGCTTTTTACACTGGTTATTATAGCCGGGCGTTCACCTCCCACGGTTTATGCATTTTTAAATCCCAAGTTTCCATCAGCTACTTGGGATTTTTTTTGCCTGGAATTTAACCCCCGGCGTCAAACTTCACCTTCTGCAAACTCCGCACGCATCCGTCCATTGCGTTTGGCCTGGTAGAGCAACTTGTCGACATCTTCGACAAAACCCAGCATCGGGCTGTCGGGTTTGACGATGCGCGTACCTACGCCCAGGCTCAGGGTCAGCAGGTTCGACACCGCTGAACAGCCATGTTCGATCTGTTGCTGGCAGATCAGGTGCAGGCAGCGCTGTGCCACCTGTTTCGCCGATGCCGCGTCGGTTTCCGGCAGCAACCACACAAACTCCTCACCGCCGATACGGGCGATGAAGTCCCGGGGCCGGTTGGCGGCCAGTGACAGGGTGTGTGCGACCTGGCGCAGGCATTCGTCGCCCTTGATGTGGCCATAGTGGTCGTTGTACTGCTTGAAAAAATCGATATCCAGGATGATCAACGACAGAGGCAACTGGCTGCGCTGGGCGCTGGCCCATTCGCGCTCGAGCACGGTGTCGAACATGCGCCGGTTGGCGATGCCGGTCAGGCCATCCTGGTAGGAATATTCCTCGAGTTGCTTTTGCAGGCGCACCAGGTGTTCTTCGGTCTTCTTGCGTTCGCTGATATCGAACATAAAGCCGATCAGCGCCTCGACTTCACCGTCCTTGCGCACCACATGCACCACGTCGCGGATCCATACATAGTCGCCGTTCACCGTCAGGGCCCGGTAATCCGCTTCATGGTCTACCCCGGCACGGGATTGCGACACGCAGAAATTCACCACGTATTCGCGGTCATCGGGGTGCATGCGCGAGACCCAGTCGTCGACGCTGACCCAGCTTTGCGGGGTCCAGCCCAACAGCGTTTCGATCTGCGGGCCGATATAGCTGAAGGTCATGCTCTGCCAGTCGATACGCCACGGGATGGCCTTGGTCGACTCCAGCAGCGTGCGGTATACGTCGCTGTCGGGCTGGCTCGGAGGGGCAATGCTCATGGTGGACGGCTCGAATGATGGCTAAGTGCCCAGAGCGTCGTGTGATCGACGGTGGGAGTCAAGCGCTTGCCGAGGCAGCAGACGAGAGGTCGTGTGACGAGCATGGTGGTGGCCAGCTAGCCAATGACAGCATGGCTGGGCGCGTCCACTGCGCCGTAGTAACGCCAGCAGCAATGACGGTGTTCCGGCACGATCACGCAGCCGCTGAGGCTGACGATCAGCGCAGCGGCAACCAGCAGGGTAATTCGACGGTACATGGTGTTTCCTCTTGGATTGGCCGGGGTTAATCCTTCAACGCGGCGACCGGCGAAAATCCGTCGCAATCCTTTCAGACATTTCATCAAGCCCCGCCAGCCCCTGAGCAATACTGGTCTCGCCCCCTGCTGAAAAATCTGCGCAGCCCGCGACGGATTTTTGCGCACGCGCCGTTCAACCCATCAGCAACCTGCACTTTCGCGGGTTGCATGGAGGAGTTGCCATGAGAGCCCTGGCCACATTGCGTTTAACCGTGCTTGTTCCGCTGGCTTTCGCCGCGTTTGTCAGCACCCCGACGTTTGCCCAGACCGACATCATCATTCAGCAGGCGCCGCCGCCTCAGCGTGTGGAAATGATCCCGGCCGAGCGCCCCGGCTATGCCTGGGACCCTGGCCACTGGCGCTGGGAAGGGCGCGGTTACGGCTGGGTGCCGGGCCACTGGCAGCCAGTGATGCGTCATGGGCGCTGGGAGCCTGGTCATTGGGAAGCCCATGGCCCCAACTGGTACTGGCGCGAAGGGCATTGGATCCGCTGAACCCTGACCCTTGGCCCTGAGAATTGCCCGATTGAAAGACACTGATCCGGACGTTGAGCTGCTGGCGCGTATCGGCAATAACGAACCTGCCGCCGTCAACGAAATGGTGACGCGCAAGCTCCCGCGTTTGCTGGCGCTCGCCAGTCGGATCCTGGGGGACGCCGACGAGGCCAAGGACGTGGCCCAGGAAAGCTTCCTGCGCATCTGGCGCCAGGCCGCCCACTGGCGCAGTGGCGAGGCGCGTTTCGACACCTGGTTGCATCGGGTCGCGCTGAACCTGTGCCACGACCGCTTGCGACGGCGCAAGGAGCGCCCGCTGAGCGATGAGACGGCGGTGGAGGTGGCAGACAGCTCGCCATCGCCTGAAGAGCAGCTGGAGACCCGGGACCGCAGTACACGCATGGCCGCCGCGTTGGCGGCCTTGCCCGAACGCCAGCGCGAAGCCATCGTGTTGCAGTACTACCAGGAGCTGTCGAACATCGACGCCGCGGCCCTGATGAATATCAGCGTCGAGGCACTGGAGAGCCTGCTGTCGCGGGCCCGACGCCAGTTGCGCAGCCAACTTGCCGATACACCCGGGCTTGCCCGCCCAGGAAGGGGAAAATCATGACACCCGAACGCTTTGTGTTCCTGGCCGACGTCTACGGCGCAGACCTGCGTCGCTGGCCCGCGGCAGAACGGGCCCCGGCCCAGGCGTTGCTCGACCACGGCAACGTCCATGCCCGTGTAGCCTTGCAGCAGGCGCGTTGGCTCGACAGCCAGTTGGACAGCCATCAACCGGCGTTCCCCGGCCCGGCGTTGGTCCGGCAGATACGCCAATCCGCCCCACGCTCATTCTGGTCACGCTATGCCAACTGGTTATCGCCTGCCGGCCTTGTCGGTGCGGGGATTGCCGGCATCGTCACCGGGATGCTGGTGGCGTCCATGAGCGTGCCGCTGCCGATGTTGTCCTCCGACGTGCTGCCCAGCGTCTTTGATCAAGGCGACGCGGAAGTCGTCTTCAGCGTCAATGCCGAGGAAACCGAACAATGACCACCAGATCCCTGAAGCCGTGGTTGTTTGTCTCGATCCTGCTCAACGTATTTTTGATCGGTGGGGTGGGCGGCGGTCTCTACCATTGGATGACCAACGCCCGGCCCGCCGAAGCGGTGGTCAACCAGCATGGCCTGCGCCAGGCGATGGTCAAGTTGCCGCCGGAGCGGCGCAGGGAACTGCGCCAACTGCTGCGCCGCAATCGCGACGACAGCCAGCCGCTGATCATGGCCGGGCGTGAGGCGCGGCTGGGGGTGATCAAGCAATTGGAAGCGCCGCGCCTGGATCGTGAGGCGTTGCTAGCGGAACTGGCCAAGGCACGGGAGGCCGATATGGCGCTGCGGGCCTTGGTGGACGATACCCTGGCGCAGTTCGCCAATACCTTGCCCCAGGATGAACGGCAGCAGCTGGTGGAGGCCTTGTACAGGCGCGGGCAGGCAAAGGCCCAAGCAAAGTTGGCAGGCAAAGAACCTCGGTCGTGAGCAGGCTGATGGAACTGGAAATCTCAAAGTGCCACGAAGGTAGAGCTCAGAGAAACCCGACATTCCGTTGGGTAGAGCAACAAGGTAAAGAACGATGATCGAAAGCTCTAACGTACGTCCCGCGCAGGCTGCTGCTCAACCCAACTCTTTGGATGCGATCACCGATTTCGGCGGCGCACAGCCGGAGGACATGGCAGAGCAAACGCGGGTGAAACGCCCGGGAGAAGAGTCGGCAGCAGGAAATGGCCCGTCCCAGATCAGTTTTTGAGTCTTGCCCCCAGCGGTGAGGGGAAGCGCCCTCGCCACTGATACCTCCACCTGCCGCCCTACACCAGGCGATGTGGGTGCCTTTGACATACACAGCGGCTGCCGCTCGACAGATCCTTTGTCGAACGGCAGAGAGCAAATGGCCTGGTCTAACGAAGGGGGCTGGATAGCAGGTTGGGCGCTGTATTACAGACGCCGGAGAAAGGCTTTGACGATGTGCCGCGTGGCGTCGGTGGTGTCCAGTTGGTCCACGGCGCCATAGGCGTGCCACTGGCAGTCGACGATCTCGTTCAGCGGCCGCGCATCCGCGATATTCACCACCGAGGCTTCAAATACATGGTGCACGGTGTCGCGGGCCTTCAGCTCCTGCAAGTACAGCAGCCCGTCCACGTTCAATCCGGTTTCTTCTTCCAGCTCCCGTTCGGCCGCACCGACCGGGCGCTCGTCCCGTTCCACCTTGCCGCCCGGCAAGGCCCATTTTGACCTGGCCTTGCGCACGAAGAGGATATGCCCCTCGTGTTCGCAAATGACCGTTGCGCGTATTTTCATCGTCTGTGCCCCCGCAGCGGGATGAGTGTCATAAAAGTGTAATGCAATTGTCATGCTAAGTGGTTATGGCGCGCCGCGGTGGGGATGTGGATACTGCCCGATTGATGAAAACGGACGAGGAATACAGATGAGCAGCGTACGTTGGGGCATGATCGGGTGTGGCAGTGTCACTGAATTGAAGAGTGGACCCGCTTTCTACAAAGTGCCAGGTTCGGCGCTGGTGGCCGTGATGGGGCGGCGCGAGGAGGCTGTGCGCGATTATGCATCGCGCCATGGGATTGCCCGTTACTACACCGACGCCCAGGCACTGATCAACGACCCCGAAGTGGACGCGGTGTACATCGCCACGCCGCCCGACAGCCACCTGGAATACAGCCTGATGGTGGCGGCGGCCGGCAAGCATTGCTGCGTCGAGAAGCCGATGGCGCTGAACGCCGAACAGAGCGCGCTGATGCAGCGCACTTTCGAGCGCGCCGGGCTGCACCTGTTTGTTTCCTACTACCGGCGCTCGCTGCCACGCTTCCAGCAAGTGCGCGCGTGGCTGCAGGACGGGCGCATCGGCACGTTACGCCAGCTGACCTGGACCCTGTGCAAGCCGTCGGCCGTCGAAGATGCCAGTGCCGCCAACTGGCGCACCGACCCGGTCATTGCCGGTGGCGGCTACTTTGCCGACCTGGCCAGTCACGGTTTCGACCTGTTCCAGTACCTGGCCGGGGATATTGTCGAGGTAGCGGGCTTTACTGCACGACAGGCCGGAAGCTATGCCGCCGAGGACGCCGTGACGGCCTGCTGGACCTTCAGCTCGGGCGCGCTGGGCATGGGCTGCTGGAACTTCGTCGCCGACCGCCGTGAGGACCGGGTCGAGTTGATCGGCAGCCATGGGCGCATCCAGTTCTCGGTCTTCGAAGACCAGCCGCTGCACCTGGAGGGCGAGACCAACGAGGTGCTGGAAGTGCCATGCCACCCGCATATCCAATGGCACCACGTAGTGGCCATGAACGCGCATATTCGCGGCGAAGCCGAGCATCCTTCGCTGGCCATCGAGGCGTTGAAGACCGACCGGATCCTGGACAAGGTCCTGCAACGTAACCCCAATCTGCCGGGATGATTTTCCAAGGAATAGCGGAATGAAATACTGGATGGTCCTGTGGATGGCACTTGCCACAACGGCGATGGCGGCCCCGCGTAGCCAAGGGACGCCTGGGGAATTTGATTTTTATGTATTGTCGCTGTCATGGTCGCCGACCTTCTGCCTGACGCACCCGGACAACGAGCAGTGTTCGGGCAAGGGCTACGGCTTTGTGCTGCACGGCTTGTGGCCGCAATACGCGCGGGGAGGGTGGCCGGCGACCTGCGCGCCGCAATCGCGCTTGAGTCGCGAAGAGATGGACAAGGGCGCGGCGCTGTTCCCGACGCGCTCGCTGCTCACCCACGAATGGGCCAAGCACGGCACCTGCAGCGGGCTGGAACCCTTGGCGTACCTGGAGAAAACCGATGCGGCGCTGGGCGTGGTTGCCATCCCTGCGCAACTGCAACCGTTCAACACGCCACCGTCGTTATCGGCCCGCGAGATCGAGGCGCTGTTTCGCGAAAGCAACCCGCGCATGGGCAACCATGGGCTGGCGGTGATCTGCAAAGGCAAGGTGCTGTCGGAGGTGCGTGTGTGCCTGACCAAGGACCTGGCCTTCGCCGGTTGCCCGCGCAGTGTGAAAACCCAATGCCGTGATGGCGAAATCCGCATCCCCACGCAGCGCTAAGGCAGCATTGCCACGCGGTAGCGCTCGTCGAAGTCTTCGGCCAACTGCGCCAGGGTGACCTTGCCCAGGCGCTTGAGCAGCAGCGCCTGGGCCTGTTCGAAGGCATCCGTGAGCGCTGCGTTCACGGCCTGTTCCACCAGGCACTCGGGATGATCGGTGGACAGGCCGATGGCAAATATCGAGGGCGTGCCCAGGGCGTTGTGAATGTCCAACAGGGTGATTTCACTCAGTGGCTTGCCCAGGCTCCAGCCGCCCTGATGGCCCTTTTCCGAGCGCACATACCCTTTCTCCTTGAGCAGCCCCAGGGTGCGTCGAACCACGACCGGGTTGGTGCCGAGCATCTGCGCGATGGTCTCCGAGGTGGCGCGCTCTTCATGGCGGCCCATGTGGATCAGCACATGGAGCATGCGCGACAGGCGGGTGTCGTTTCTCATCAATCAGCCTCGAGTGGGGTCGGGCGAAAGTATCGTTCGTAACCCAAAAAGTTGCGAGACTCTTGACGGCGTATTTTTATGTAACTTATGGTGTGTCGTGAAAGCGCGCGGACAACCGCGTGCACACAACATGGAGTCACTTTCATGATGTATGACGTGATTATCGTGGGCGGCAGCTATGCCGGCCTGTCTGCGGGCCTGCAATTGGCAAGGGCGCGCCGACAGGTGCTGGTGATTGATGCGGGGCTACGGCGCAACCGCTTTGCCGCCACGTCCCACGGGTTTCTCGGCCAGGACGGCCAGGCGCCGGAGGTCATTGCGGCCGAAGGGCGTAGCCAGTTGATGGAGTATCCAACGGTCAGCTGGGTGCAGGACAGCGTGCTCCAGGCTATCGCACAGCCCGGTGGTTTCAGTGTGCGCGCGCACTGCAACGGCGAATTCCAAGCCAAACGCCTGATCCTCGCGACCGGCGTAGTCGATGAACTGCCCGCCATCGACGGCCTCAAGGAGCGTTGGGGGACGCGGGTGTTCCATTGCCCGTATTGCCATGGCTATGAACTGGACCAAGGTCGCATCGGCGTCCTGGCAACCTCACCCCTGGCAATGCACCACGCGCTGATGCTTCCGGACTGGGGCAGCACCACCTTGTTCACCAACGGCGTGTTCACCCCGGATGTCGAGCAGCAGGCACAGTTGGACCGACGGGGTGTCAGCGTGGAAACCGCTGGCGTGCGGCGCATCAGCGGCGAGCGTGCCGACCTGGAGCTGGACGACGGCAGGGTGATCACCCTCGACGGGATCTTCACCCTGTCCCGCACACGCATCAGCCCATTGGCCGAACAACTGGGCTGTGAATTGACCGACGGCCCGACCGGGCCTTATCTGCACACCAACGACACTCGCCAGACCTCGGTGCCCGGCGTGTTTGCCTGTGGTGACACCTCTCTCGCCGCCGGCTCCGTGGCGCTGGCCGTGGGCGAAGGCGTGCGCGCCGGGGTGGGCGCACATTTCTCGTTGATCAACCCGTGAAACCATTACCGCCGCAGGGGCATTTTGTTCAATACCGCTGCGCGCGGGCCTTATACCGTGGAACCCTGTTTACGCCTCATCATAAAAAGGGAACCGCAATGAGCTTGATCATTTCCATGGCCGCCTTCGCCCTGGCCACGTCCATCACGCCGGGACCGGTCAACGTGGTCGCCCTGAGTTCAGGCGCGCGCTTCGGTTTTGTCGCCAGCCAGAAGCATGTGTTCGGCGCTGCTGTTGGCTTTACCTTGCTGTTGGTGCTGATCGGCCTGGGGCTGCACGAGGTGCTGGTGCGCTGGCCCATCCTGACCCAGTTGATCCAGTGGGGCGGGGTGGCTTTCCTGCTGTACATGGCCTGGAAACTGGCGGTGGACGACGGCCAGCTCGACGCGGAGGGCAGCGCGACGGCGCCATCCATGCTCTACGGCGCGATCATGCAGTGGCTCAACCCCAAGGCCTGGCTGGCCTGTGTGGCGGGCATGGGCCTGTTTGTGGCCGACGGCGATGGGCGGCAAGTCTGGCTGTTTGCCAGTCTCTACCTGGTGATCTGCTACCTGTCGGTGGCGTGCTGGGCCTATGCCGGGACCTTTCTACGCCGTTACCTGGACAATCCCCACGGCGTGCGCCTGTTCAACCGCTCGATGGCCGCGTTGCTGGTGGCCAGTGTGGGTTATTTGCTGATGGCTTGAGCACCTCGCGGTATTGCCCGGGGGTGGCGGCGAAATGCTGCTTGAAGGTGCGCTGGAAGTGCGCCTGGTCGGCAAAGCCCGCGGCGAGCGCCACGTCGGCGATCAACTCGCCCTTGCGCAGCTGAGTGCGGGCAAACTGGATGCGCTGGTTGACCAGGAACGCGTGAGGCGTCAGCCCGTAGTACTGCTTGAAGGCGCGGATCAGGTACGACGGCGACAGTTCGGCCGCCAGGCAGATGTCTTCGAGTTTCAACGCCTCGGTGCAGTGCGCACGGATGTACTCGGCGGCCCGCTCCAGCTTGTGGTTGACCTCGCGCATCGGTGTGGGTGAAGGGTTCAGGCGCTGCTGGACTTCGCTGAAGTAACTCACCAGTGCGCTCTGCTTTTGCAGCAATTCGGCCTGCTCGTTCACCAGCATCCGGTACAACGCCAGCAAGCCGCTGTACAACAGCGGGTCACGGGTATGCGGCGTATTGAACGGGCGATAACCCTGGTCGGTGCTGAAGCCCAATTGGTACTGCAGCTCGGTCAGCCAGGGCGTGTCGAGGTACAGCATATGATAGGACCAGGGCTGGTCGTGGATAGGGTTGCAGGCATGCACATCGCCGGGGTTCATCAACACCACGGTGCCGGCGCTGATCTGGAATGTATCGGCGCCGTAATGGTAATAGCTGCGCCCGGTGGTGATCGCGCCGATGGAGAAATGCTCATGGGCGTGCCGGGTGTAAGTGACCTTGCGCCCGTCGGCAATGGTGCGCGCTTCGATGAACGGCAGGCGCTCGTCGCGCCAGAAGCGCGGTGCGGCGGGGCAGAGGGCGGTCATCGTCATGGGCACGACTCCAGGGCAGGCAAGATCGGTAACCAATCGTTGCACAGACCCTGGCCTTTGTGTAGCCGCTGGCCTAATAGGGTTTCAGGTTGTGCAAGCGCTCGCTTCGCCTTGTGTTGATCAACAGAACCTTTTCTACATGGTTGAGGTTCTGCGTGGACTCACTCAGGTCCTGGTGGCTGCTGAGCAGGCATTGGTCAACGACCGTCCTGGCAATCGCTTCCAGTCGTGCCGATTGCCAGGACTTTGGTATGGCAGCAGGGTCGCCCTGGGTATCGGTGATGGCGGTTGTATCCAGGGGGTGGAGCGTGACCTGCGAGCGGGCGTCCGCCAGGGGCTCGGAACCCGTGAGATAGGCGTCCCAATCGATCTGCAACTCTAGCGGGCCTGGGGCGGCCGGGTCACTCAGCAATCCCGGAGGTGGGTTGACCAGCCGCGTGATCAGCATCTGCTTGGGTAGCAGTTGCAGCAGGTAGCGATCCCGCTGATAGCGAACATGCAACAGGCAGCCAAAATGTGCGGTGATCATCGTGTTCGGGGCACTCGGCGACGGTTTGCGTAACAGCAACAGTTCGATGTCTCCCTGCTCCAGGCTGACACGTTTGGACAACGACAGGCAGGACAGCAGGTAAGCGATGTACACGGTATAGCTTTCGCGCATGGATTTGAGCGCGGCGTTGAAGTTTTCATCCGCGTTGTGGTCCTTGAGCGCGCTCAAGGGTGGCGAAAACCTGTTGACACGTACCTGCGGCAGAATCGCCCTCCAGCGCTCCATGTGCTTCAACTCTCCGGCCAGATACAGTTCAGCCAGCGAAAAGGAAATATTCAGGCTGCTGACTTGCGGGTAGCGAGTACCTGGCGGGAGGAAGGGCACTGAAATGAACACTGTTTTGTCCAGGTTAGCGTTACCTGGATAGACCTCACGCAGGTACCTCAATGCCGCCTCCTTCTGATCCGGATAGGGTGTGTGCAGCGATCCGAAGGCATCGTTGAGTGTGCGCTTTTGTTTCTCATAGGTGCGCACGGCGAGCTCGCGTTTAAAGGGCAGGTCCGTGTCCGTCGCATCCACCACGCCATTGGCACGCGCCCAGTCGAGGACGGGATCGACCGTAGGGGGCAGCGCCCAGAACTCCCGGTTAAGCGTCGTAGCAGGGTTATGGACCAGGGTCATGATGTTCTCAAGTGTCATGTGCCGGCTGGCGCCTGGGGTTCTTAGTTCGATGAAATCGACGAACTGCTTGAACACGACCCAGTTCTGGTTACACAGGTAGGGCAGTGTTTCGGAGATGTTGCGCACCAGTAATTGCGGGGCGCTGCCACTGAGTAACAGATGCGCGGCCAGTGGGGCGCCTTCCAGCAGGGTCAGGCGCAGGAGGGCTTCAAGATTGCTGCGCACCAGTGCGCAGTTGTCACCCCAGAAGTAATCGGTGTCGATGGCCAGCCCGCCGACCAGGTTGCGTTGTGTGCCGGCCTGTTCGTCCAGGCTCAGAATCAGTGCGCTGAGCAGCAGTGTCTGCCGGCGGTGTTGAGGCGTTGTGCCATGCAGTGCCGCCGCGGACCACTTGACCAGGGGGCTCAGGCGGTCAGCCAATAGCTGGCTGCGGTGGCCCTGCACAATCTGGTTCAGCAGTATGTCGGCTTCGGCGCGAATCATGGGTGCGCTCTTGTCGGCCCAAAAAGGCTCGCCGAGCCATGTGAACAGTGGCGCTCCCTGCTCCTGTGCAAAGGCCTGCTGCGCTTCAAATACCTGGCGGCGTTGTGCGCTGGATAACGTCAGCAAAGACGGCTGCGGCTGGCCCAGGCCCTGCCAGTAGTTGCCCAGCCGTGGTGTCGCGGCCCTGACGGCCTTCAGGTAGTGCGCCGCCTGCCGGGCCTGCTCCGCTGTCTTCACTTCGGGCATGTGCAGGAATTTCATCAACTGCTTGAGGGTGGCCTTCATATCGCTGCGCAGCTCGCCGCCCAAGCGTTTGGCCAGCTCCTGCAAGAGCGTGAGATAGCGCTTGAGCGCTGGACTGGCGACGACATCATCCGTGAGGTTTCTGCGCCTGCCGTCCCTGTCGTCCGCGCCCACGTACCCCTCTTCAGTCAGCAGTACCAGCGCCTTTTCGTCGTCGATACCGCGTTTCACGCAAATGGCGACAAATGATCTGTGCTTGATCATCATCAGCAGTTTTTCGGCGCTCTCCTCCAGCAACTGGTAGAACATCGAGTCAGTGTCCAGCTCGACCGTATCGTCGAGCTCAACCTTTTCATCGGGTTGTTTGCCAGCGCTGACGCGTTCCAACTCTGTCTGCAGGCGATTGAAGTTATTCAGGGCGCTCAGGCTGTTTTGTTTGCGCTTGAGCCATTGCGCATCCTGGGCCGCTTCACTGCAGTACGGCTGCCCAGGCACGGATGACTGGCGCAGGCGCGCGATCAGGGCGTGCACCTCGCTGGCCTGGAGGGGGACCTCGATGGCGTAGAAGTGCATGAGTTCTGCCAGGCTCAGGCTGTTATTGGAGGCCACCTGTTCTCCCAGCAACGACGCATATTGCGCCAGGCGAATCAGCCGACCCGCCACTGGCGCACCGCCCAGGTGTGTACGCAGGCTGATGCTGATCCCCTGGAGCTCTGCGGATGAGGCCCGCAGGGAGTGATCCTCGCCGGAATAAATAAAGTATTCATCGGGGCCCAACGCAGTCGGGAATGTTTGCGTGAACTCGATCGAATTGATCACGCTCTGCAGTAATTGCGCCGCCTCTTTCAAGGTGTGGGCTACGAAAGAGTCAGACCTCAGCGTGAGGCGCTGGCGGTAAGCGAGGTAGCTGTCATGGGGTTCATCCGTGGCTGCCGCGCCGGCCATGCATTGCTCGAGGTTATCGGCCAGTTGCAGCAAATCCAGGTGCTGGGCGTGCACTTCATGACGTGTCGCCGACTGAGTGCGGCCATTGTCACCCATCGTTGGAAAGGCATGGTAGGCCTGCAGCTCATCGACAATCATCCGTGCCTGGATCTGGTTTTTGGGCAACGTGTAGCCGTAGAACGCCAGCGTCAACTCGAGTGGCAATTCAAACGTACTGTGGCCGTTTGGCAAGTCGATATAAGGCACGCCCAGCTGGTTGGGATCAATGATCTCGGAGATGCCCAGGATCGGCACGGACACTTCCAGCCAGCCTGGGTCGTCATGAAGATGAAAGGCCCTGGGTGTCATTTGGTCCTCGTGAATGACATTGGCGTGCAGGGAGCCTCCCATGACCTTGATGCTTCGATACTCCAGGTGCTGCGCGTCGGCCCATGCCAGGAACACGCTCTGGTTGATAGCCTTGCCGAACAGCACCATCCATTGGCCAAGCCTGGAGTTGCGGTCGACCGTGATCAACGCGGGAGGCCCCAGCAGAGTCCAATTGTGCGGTAAGGCGGGCGACAGCAGTGCAACCAGGCTGTTGATCAGCTTCAGATCATCCTGGGTGGCAAACAAGACGGGGCTGGCAGGCAGTGGCTCGGTCGCCGCAGCGGCAATCAGCGGGGCAAATTCGTACATGAATGAAGTTCCGTTTCAAGGTTGCCCAAGAAAACGCTCTTGAGCGGAACTTCATGGTCGAGGGTTTTTACCTGCGCTTGATAGCCTGCGTCATCCCGAGTTGCTGTAGGTCGAGTAGGCGGCCACGGTGATCCAATGGCGAGGCACGCCCACGCAGGAGGTGGGCGTGCTCATCGCTCAGAGGCGCTCCGGGCAGGGCACCAGAAAGGCCGCTTCCAGCAGTTGACGCGTATACGCATGCTGCGGATCAGCGAAAATCGCTCGCGCATCGCCTTGCTCCACCACCTGCCCCTGCTTGACCACCATCAACTGGTGACTGAGCGCCTTCACCACCGCCAGGTCATGGCTGATAAACAGGTAGGTCAGGTTGTACTTGGCCTGCAGGCTGCGCAGCAGTTCCACCACTTGCCGTTGCACGGTGCGATCCAGCGCCGAGGTCGGTTCGTCCAGCAGGATCAGGCGCGGCTTGAGCACCAGTGCGCGGGCGATGGCGATGCGTTGGCGTTGGCCGCCGGAGAACTCATGGGGGTAGCGATGACGGGACTCAGGGTCCAGGCCCACCTCCTTGAGCGCCGCGATAATCGCCGCTTCCTGCTCGGCCGGCGTGCCCATCCTGTGAATGCGCAGGCCTTCGCCGACGATCTCGCTGACGCACATGCGTGGGCTCAGGCTGCCGAACGGGTCCTGGAACACCACCTGCATTTCCCGGCGCAACGGGCGCACCTGTTGCTGGGTCAGCGTGTCCAGTTGCTGGCCTTCGAAACGAATCCCGCCCTTGCTGGCAATCAAGCGCAAAATCGCCAGGCCCAGGGTGGATTTGCCCGAGCCGCTTTCGCCGACGATGCCCAGGGTCTGGCCCTGGGGCAGGCTGAAGTTGATCCCGTCCACCGCCTTGACGTAATCGACGGTGTTGCGCAAGAAGCCCTTCTTGATCGGGAACCAGACTTTCAGGTCATCGACTTCCAGCAACGGCGGGCCGACTTCGTTGCTGGCCGGGCCACCGCTGGGTTCCGCCGCCAGCAGTTCCTGGGTGTAAGGGTGCCGGGGCGACTGGAACAGCGTCTCGCACTCGGCCTGCTCGACGATGCAGCCCTGCTGCATCACGCACACGCGGTGAGCAATGCGTCGCACCAGGTTCAGGTCGTGGCTGATCAACAGCAAGGCCATGCCCAAACGCGCCTGCAACTCCTTGAGCAGTTCCAGGATCTTCAGCTGCACGGTGACGTCGAGGGCGGTGGTCGGCTCATCCGCGATCAACAACTCCGGCTCATTGGCCAGGGCCATCGCGATCATCACCCGCTGGCGCTGGCCGCCGGACAATTCGTGGGGCAGGGCCTTGAGCCGTTTGTGCGGCTCGGGGATGCCCACCAGTTCCAGCAGCTCCAGGGTGCGCCGGGTCGCGACCTTGCCGGTCAGGCCCTTGTGCAGCCCGAGCACTTCATTGATCTGCTTCTCGATGCAGTGCAGCGGGTTCAACGAGGTCATCGGCTCCTGGAAGATCATCGCGATGCGGTTGCCGCGAATATGCCGCAGGGTCTTTTCCTTGAGGGTCAGCAGGTCCTGGCCGGAATAGGTGATGGTGCCGGACGGATGCCGGGCCAGCGGGTAGGGCAGCAGGCGCAGGATCGAGTGGGCGGTCACCGATTTGCCGGAGCCGCTTTCGCCGACCAGGGCCAGGGTTTCGCCGCGCTTGATATCGAAGCTGACGTTGTTGACCACACGGTGGTGATGCTCGCCCGTGACGAACTCGACGGAGAGGTCGCGGATTTCGATCAGATTGTCCTGATTCATCTCATTTCCTCGGGTCGAAGGCATCGCGAGCGGACTCGCCGATAAACACCAGCAAACTCAGCATGATCGCCAGCACGGCAAACGCGCTCATGCCCAGCCACGGTGCCTGCAGGTTGGATTTGCCCTGGGCCACCAGTTCGCCCAGGGACGGCGAACCGGCCGGCAGGCCAAAGCCGAGGAAGTCCAGGGCGGTCAGGGTGCCGATGGCGCCGGTGAGGATGAACGGCATGAAGGTCATGGTCGAGACCATGGCATTGGGCAGGATATGGCGGAACATGATCGCGCCGTTCTGCATCCCCAGTGCCCGCGCCGCGCGCACGTATTCGAGGTTACGCCCGCGCAGGAACTCGGCGCGCACCACGTCGACCAGGCTCATCCAGGAAAACAGCAGCATGATCCCCAGCAGCCACCAGAAGTTCGGCTGCACGAAGCTGGCGAGGATGATCAGCAGGTACAGCACCGGCAAGCCCGACCAGATTTCCAGGAAACGCTGCCCGGCCAGGTCGACCCAGCCGCCATAGAAGCCCTGCAAGGCGCCGGCGATCACGCCGATGATCGAACTGAGCACCGTCAACGTCAGGGCAAACAGCACCGACACACGGAAGCCATAGATCACCCGCGCGAGCACATCGCGGCCCTGGTCATCGGTACCCAGCAGGTTGACGCGCGAAGGCGGCGCGGGGGCCGGTACCTTCAGGTCGTAGTTGATGCTCTGGTAGCTGAACGGGATCGGTGCCCACAGGGTCCAGGCGTCCTTGGCCTTGAGCAGTTCCTGGATATACGGGCTCTTGTAGTTGGCTTCCAGGGGGAATTCGCCGCCGAAGGTGGTTTCCGGGTAGCGCTTGAGCGCCGGGAAATACCAGTCGCCGTCGTAGTGCACCGCCAGTGGCTTGTCGTTGGCGATCAGCTCCGCGCCCAGGCTCAGCCCGAACAGGATCAGGAACAGCCACAGCGACCACCAGCCACGCTTGTTGGCCTTGAACCGCTCGAACCGGCGGCGATTGAGGGGGGACAGGTTCATCTCAATGCTCCCGGCTGGCGAAGTCGATACGTGGATCGACCAGGGTGTAGGTGAGGTCGCCGATCAGTTTCACCACCAGCCCCAACAGGGTGAAGATAAACAGCGTGCCGAACACCACCGGGTAGTCGCGGTTGATCGCCGCTTCAAAGCTCATCAGGCCCAGGCCGTCGAGGGAGAAGATCACTTCCACCAGCAACGAGCCGGTGAAGAAAATCCCGATGAACGCCGACGGGAAGCCGGCGATCACCAGCAGCATCGCGTTACGGAACACATGGCCGTAAAGCACGCGGTGGTTGGTCAGGCCCTTGGCCTTGGCGGTGATCACGTATTGCTTGTTGATCTCGTCGAGAAAGCTGTTCTTGGTCAGCAGGGTCATGGTCGCGAAGTTGCCGATCACCAGCGCGGTGATCGGCAGCGCCAGGTGCCAGAAATAGTCGAGCACCTTGCCGCCCCAGCTCAACTCATCGAAGTTGTTGGACGTGAGCCCACGCAAGGGGAACCAGTCGAAGTAACTGCCGCCGGCAAACACCACGATCAGCAGGATCGCAAACAGGAACGCCGGGATCGCATAGCCGACGATGATTGCCGAGCTGGTCCACACATCGAAGTGGCTGCCATGTCGCGTGGCTTTGGCGATCCCCAGCGGGATCGACACCAGGTACATGATCAGCGTGCTCCATAACCCCAGGGAGATGGACACCGGCATCTTTTCCTTGATCAGGTCGATCACCTTGGCGTCACGGAAGAAGCTGTCGCCGAAATCCAGCCGGGCGTAGTTCTTGACCATGATCCACAAGCGTTCCGGCGCCGACTTGTCGAAGCCGTACATCTTTTCGATTTCCTTGATCAGCGCCGGGTCCAGGCCCTGGGCGCCACGGTAGCTGCTGGAACCGGCCACCGAGACCTCGGCGCCGCCGCCGGCAATGCGGCTGGTGGCGCCTTCAAAGCCTTCGAGCTTGGCGATCATCTGTTCCACCGGCCCCCCGGGGGCGGCCTGGATGATGATGAAGTTGATCAGCAGGATCCCGAACAGCGTCGGGATGATCAGCAACAGGCGGCGAACAATATAGGCCAGCATTTAATCGCCTCCGCTCGCCGCATCGGCGCTCGTGTTTGTGTTCGCGTCTGAGGTGACGGCAGGTTTTACGTTGGGTTTTGCCCACCAGGTGGCGGTGCCCACGTCATAGCGTGGCGGGGTTTTCGGATGGCCGAGGTGGTCCCAGTACGCCACGCGGAAGGTCTTGATGTGCCAATTGGGGATCACGTAGTAACCGAACTGCAGCACACGATCCAGGGCCTTGGCATGGGCGATCAGGCTGTTGCGCGAGTCGGCGTCGATCAGTTCTTCCACCAACTGGTCGACCGCCGGATCCTTGAGGCCCATGTAATTGCGGCTGCCGGGTTTGTCGGCACTGGAAGACTTCCAGAATTCCCGTTGTTCGTTACCCGGCGAGGTGGATTGCGGGAAGCTGCCCACCATCATGTCGAAGTCCCGGGAACGCACACGGTTGACGAACTGCGAAACGTCCACCCGGCGGATCACCAGGTCGATGCCCAGGTCCGCCAGGTTGCGCTTGAACGGCAGCAGGATGCGCTCGAACTCGGTCTGGGCCAGCAGGAACTCGATGGTCACCGGTTTGCCCGTGGTGTCGACCATCTTGTCGTCGACGATGCGCCAGCCGGCCTCCTGCAGCAGTTGGTAGGCCTCGCGTTGCTGGGTACGGATCATGCCGCTGCCGTCGGTTTTGGCCGGCTCGAAGGCCTGGGTGAAGACTTCGGCGGGGATCTTGTCGCGCAGGGGCTCGAGGATCTTCAGCTCATCCGGGCCGGGCAGGCCGGTGGCGGCCATTTCGGAGTTTTCGAAGTAACTGCGGGTGCGGGTGTAGGCGCCGTTGAACAGCTGTTTGTTGCTCCACTCGAAGTCCAGCAACAGGCTGATGGCCTTACGCACACGCACATCCTGGAACATCGGCTTGCGCGTATTGAACACAAAACCCTGCATGCCGGTGGGATTGCCGTTGGGGATTTCTTCCTTGATCAGCCGGCCCTCGGTCACGGCCGGAATGTTGTAGGCGTTGGCCCAGTTCTTGGCGCTGAATTCCAGCCAGTAGTCGAACTGTCCGGCCTTCAACGCCTCCAGGGACACGGTGCTGTCGCGGTAATAGTCGGTGATGCGGTTGTCGAAATTGTAGAAACCCTTGGTGATCGGCAGGTCCTTGGCCCAGTAGTCCTTGACCCGCTCGTAGCGGATCATGCGCCCGGCCTTGACCTCGGCCACCTTGTACGGCCCGCTGCCCAGGGGCACCTCGAGGTTGCCCTTGGCAAAGTCCCGCGTGGCCCACCAATGCTTGGGCAGTACCGGCAGTTGCCCGAGGATCAGCGGCAATTCGCGGTTGTTGGTGCGCTTGAACTTGAACAGCACCCGCAGCGGGTCTTCGGCGACCACTTCATCCACATCGGCGTAGTAGGTGCGGTAGATCGGCGAGCCTTCCTTGATCAGTTCCTGGAAGGTGAACACCACGTCTTCGGCGCGGATCGGGTGGCCGTCGTGGAAGCGCGCTTCGGGGCGCAGGTAGAAACGCACCCAGCTGTTATCCGGGGCTTTTTCGATCTTGCCGGCGACCAGGCCGTATTCGGTGATGGGTTCGTCCAGGCTCTGCATGGCCAGGGTGTCGTAGATCAGGCTGATGTTGTCGGCCGGCACGCCCTTGCTGATAAACGGGTTGAGGCTGTCGAAGCCGCCCATGCTCGACTCGCGGAAGGTGCCGCCCTTGGGCGCATCCGGGTTGACGTAGTCGAAGTGCTTGAAGTCGGCGGGGTATTTCGGCGGCTCGTTGTACAGCGTCAGTGCGTGTTGCGGGGCGGCGTGGGCCGTGGTGCACAGCAACAGGCTGCCGAGCAGTACGTTGCGCAAATACATCATTGGGCTTTCTCCGAAGCTTTCAGCCACCACGCGCTCAGGCCCAGGCTGTAGGGCGGCGTGGTGACAAAGGCGAACCGGTTGCGGTACGCCAGGCGATGATAGTTGAGGTACCAGTTGGGAATGCTGTAGTGCTGCCACAGCAGCACCCGGTCCAGGGCGCGGCCGGCGGCCAGTTGTTCTTCGCGGGTCTGCGCCGCCAGCAGTTGTTCCAGCAGGTGATCGACAACGGGGTTGGCGATGCCCGCATAGTTTTTGCTGCCCTTGATTGCAGCCTGGCTGGAGTGGAAGTACTGCCACTGTTCGAGGCCGGGGCTCAAGGTCTGGTTGAGGGTGATCAGGATCATGTCGAAATCGAATTGATCCAGGCGTTGCTTGTACTGGGCGCGGTCGACGGTGCGCAGGCGTGCGTCGATGCCGATGCTGATCAGGTTCTCGACATAGGGCTGCAGGATGCGCTCCAGGTTCGGGTTGACCAGCAGGATCTCGAAGCGCAGCGGTTGCCCGTCCTTGTTGAGCAGGCGTTGGCCCGACAGCTTCCAGCCGGCTTCGCCCAGCAGCGCCAGGGCGCGGCGCAGGGTTTCGCGGGGGATGCCACGCCCGTCGGTCTGGGGCAGGCTGAAGGCTTGGGTAAACAGGTTGGGCGGCAGCTGGTCGCGGTAGGGGGAGAGCATCAGCCATTCATGGCCGGTTGGAACCCCGGTAGCGGCGAATTCGCTGTTGGGGTAATAACTGAGCGTGCGTTTGTAGGCGCTGCTGAACAGGGTGCGGTTGGTCCACTCGAAGTCGAACATCAACCCCAGGGCTTCGCGCACCTTGGTCTGGCTGAAGGTCGGGCGCCGGGTGTTCATGAACAGGCCCTGGCTTTGGGTCGGGATCTGGTGGGCGATCTGCGCCTTGATCACTTCGCCACGGTTCACCGCCGGGAAGTTGTAGCCATTGGCCCAGTTCTTGGCCTGGTGCTCGATATAAATGTCGAACTCGCCGGCCTTGAACGCTTCGAAGGCCACATCGCTGTCACGGTAGAACTCCACTTCGACCTTGTCGTAGTTATAGAAACCCTGGTTGACCGGCAAGTCCTTGCCCCAGTAATCCTTGACCCGTTCGAACACCAACTGGCGTCCAGGGGTGACCTTGCTGATGCGGTACGGCCCGCTGCCCAGGGGCGGCTCGAAGGTAGTCGCCTTGAAGTCGCGGTTTTTCCAATAGTGCTGGGGCAATACCGGCAACTCGCCCAGGCGCAGGATCAGCAACGGGTTGCCGGCACGCTTGAACACAAAGCGGATGCGGTGAGGGTTGAGGATGTCCACCCGTGCCACTTCCTGCAGGTTGGTGCGGTACTGGGGGTGGCCTTCGGTCAGCAGGGTGCGATAGGAAAATGCCACGTCATAGGCCGTGATCGGCTTGCCATCGTGGAAGCGCGCCTGTGGACGCAGGTTGAACACGACCCAGCTGCGGTCCTCGCTGTATTCCACCGACTGGGCAATTAGCCCGTAGCTGGAGGTGGGCTCGTCGCCGGACGGCGCGTACTGGCCGGTGCCGACCATCAACGGCTCATTCAGCTCATTGACGCCGTATTGCAGGAAGTTGGGGGTGGAAACCGGGCTTGAACCCTTGAACGTGTAGGGGTTGAGGGTATCGAAGGTGCCAAATGCCATGACCCGCAAGGTCCCGCCTTTCGGCGCTGCAGGGTTTACCCAATCGAAGTGGGTGAATTTGGCCGGGTACTTGAGCGTGCCGAACTGCGTGTAACCGTGGCTCTCGGTTATTGTCGCGTTCGCACCAAAGCTCAAGGCCAGACTTATTAGTAGAAGGAGGGGACGCTTCAAGTCAGGGATCCGATCCAGGCGGCTTGGGCTTTATGATCGGTACAGTAACAGCTTGTTCCGGATGGAAAAAGCCAGTCGGGATGATGTAGAACCAATGTGGGAGCAAGCTCCCTCCCACATTGGTTCTCCGGGGTTCTTGAAACCTTAGCGCGGCCCGGAAACCACCAGCATCTGCCCCGGCTTCAGCGCCTGGCCAGTACGGGGGTTCCAACGCTTGAGATGTTGCATCTCGACGTTGAAGCGCTTGGCGACGATGTACAGCGAGTCGCCTTTCTTGACCTTGTACTGCACCGGCTTCTTGCTGTCGGCCTTGGCCACCAGCTTGCGGGTGTCCTGCATCACCAGGGTCTGGCCGACCTTGAGGGCCTGGCCGTTGAGTTTGTTCCAGCGCTGCAGGTCATGCACATCGACCTTGTTCGCCTTGGCGATCAGCGTGAGGTTGTCGCCACTGCGCACCTTGTAGCTGCGGGTGCGGCCGGCCACCCGGGCGGTCTCGACTTCGTCGAACACCTGTTTTTTCGGGCGCATCGCCAGCAATTCTTCCGGCTTCATCGTCGAAAGGGTGCTGGTGAGCAATTGTGCCTTGGAGCTCGGCACCAGCAGGTGCTGCGGGCCATCCAGGGTGGTGCGTTGCTTGAGCGCCGGGTTGAGCTGGAACAGTTCGTCTTCGTCGATCTCGGCCAGCGCGGCAACCCGCGACAGGTCCATGCTTTGCTTGACCTCGACCACTTCGAAGTACGGTGTGTTGGCAATCGGGTTCAGGTTGACGCCATAGGCCTCGGGGGCCAGCACCACCTGGGACAGCGCCAGGAACTTGGGCACATAGTCCTTGGTTTCCTGGGGCAGGGGCAGGTTCCAGTAGTCGGTGGGCAGGCCGAGCTTCTCGTTGCGCTCGATGGCCCGGCTCACCGTGCCTTCGCCGGCGTTATAGGCGGCCAGGGCCAGCAGCCAGTCGCCGTTGAACATGTCGTGCAGACGGGTCAGGTAGTCCAGGGCGGCGGTGGTGGAGGCGGTGATGTCGCGGCGGCCGTCGTAGGCGCGGGTCTGGCGCAGGTTGAAGTAGCGGCCGGTGGAGGGAATGAACTGCCACAGGCCGACGGCATCGCTGCGCGAATAGGCCATCGGGTTGTAGGCACTTTCGATCACTGGCAGCAGCGCCAGCTCCAGGGGCATGTTGCGTTCTTCAAGGCGCTCGACGATGTAATGAATGTAGAGGCTGCCGCGTTCACCGGCGTTCTCCAGGAAGGACGGGTTGCTGGCGAACCACAGGCGCTGTTGCTCGATACGCGGGTTGACGCCCACGTTGTCCTGCAATTGAAAGCCCCGGCGCATGCGTTCCCACACGTCCTGGGGTACTTCTGGAGCAGGCTTCTCTGAAAGCCAGATGACGGGTTTCTGTTTGATCTTGGCGGCAAGGTTGGGCTTGGGTTGCACGGTGGATTGTGCGGCGAAATTTGTCGATTGGCAGCCCGCCAGCGTGGCGGACACAGCCACCGCCACAGCTTGAGCCAGGCGGGTCAATGCGTCTGAATGGTTGGATTTACGAATAGATGACGACATTGGCTGGAAGTAAGTTCCGGGCAAAAATGTCGGGCGATTCTAGAAAGCACTTTGGTTCCGGTCAACCATTCAGAAATTACGTATCAGATTGCGTCCCTTTAGAACTTATCTTTCCACGCTCTCAAGCTAGCAAATACCTCGGCCCCAGAGCGGTTGTCGCGGCCATTCCGTTCGTCCGCTTTTTGTTTAACGGATGTTTCAGAGGTACGCAGGAAGGGGTTGGTGCGCTTTTCCAGGGCCAGGTTGGAAGGCAGCGTCATCTCGCCGCGGGCCCGCAGTTGACGGACGTTTTCCACCCGTTCGGAGATGTCGGCATTCTGCGGTTCCACCGCCTGGGCAAACTTGAGGTTACTTTGTGTGTATTCGTGGGTGCAGTACACCAGGGTGTCGGCGGGCAGGGCGGCCAGGCGCTCGAGGGAGGTGTGCATCTGTTCCGGCGTGCCTTCGAACAGGCGGCCACAACCGGCGGCGAACAGGGTGTCGCCACAGAACAGCACGCCCTGGTGGTAGAAGGCGATATGGCCCAGGGTGTGGCCGGGCACGGCATAGACGTCGAAGTCCCAGCCCAGCACGCTGATGCGGTCGTTATCCTGCAGCGCGATGTCCCGCGCCGGGATCGTCTCGTTGGCCGGACCATACACCTTGGCGTCGGTCACCCGCTTGAGTTGCTCGACACCGCCGACATGGTCGTGGTGATGGTGGGTAATCAGGATGTCGCTGAGGGTCCACGTCGGGTTTTGCTCGAGCCAGGCCAGTACCGGCGCGGCATCGCCGGGATCGACCACGGCACAACGTTGGGTCTGCGGGTCCTGCAGCAACCAGATGTAGTTATCGGTGAAGGCGGGCAGGGCACTGATCTGTATCATTCTTCGATTCGCCAAGCTGAACACATTGGTGCATCTTAGAACGTCTAGGCGAGTTGGAGAATGCAATGACTGATAAAGCGTTCGCCCAGGCCGATCCTGAGTGGCTGGCCCTGATCGGCGCAGCCCGTGAATGGCTGTCCGGGCCCATCGGGCAATTTCTGCTGGATGAAGAGCGGCGCATGCTCGAAGACGAGTTGGGTCGTTTCTTTGGCGGCTACCTGGTGCATTACGGTCCGTCGGCCCAGACCCCGCCCGCGGCGCCCCAGGTGCAACGCAATGTGCGCCTGGGCGCGCCGTTGCCGGGGGTGGAGATTGTCTGCGAAGAACAGGCCTGGCCATTGAGCGAGCACGCCGCCGATGTGGTGGTGTTGCAGCATGGCCTGGATTTCTGCCTGTCGCCCCACGGTCTGCTGCGCGAAGCGGCGAGCAGCGTGCGCCCTGGTGGCCATTTGCTGATTATCGGCATCAACCCTTGGAGCAGCTGGGGCCTGCGCCATGTGTTCGCCCATGATGGCCTGCGCCAGGCGCGCTGCATCTCGCCATCACGGGTCGGGGACTGGCTGAACCTGCTGGGCTTCGCGCTGGAGAAACGCCGCTTCGGGTGCTATCGTCCGCCGCTTGCCTCGGCCAAGTGGCAAGGCCGCCTGGCCGGTTGGGAACGCCGCGCAGGGGCCTGGCAACTGTCGGGTGGCGGCTTCTATTTATTGGTAGCGCGCAAGATCGTGGTCGGGCTGCGGCCGGTGCGCCAGGTGCTGCGCCAGCCCATGGGCAAACTGGTGCCGATGCCGATGGCCAAGGTCAACCGCAAGCAAAGCGAACCGTAGAACTTTTTTGATTTCAGACCTGCCCGTCTTGATGGATGTAACCGATGACCGATAGCGTAGAACTCTTCACCGATGGCGCCTGCAAGGGCAACCCCGGCCCCGGCGGCTGGGGCGCCTTGCTGGTGTGCAAGGGCGTAGAGAAGGAGTTGTGGGGCGGCGAAGCCAACACCACCAACAACCGCATGGAACTGATGGGCGCCATTCGCGGCCTGGAAGAACTCAAGCGCCGCTGCAACGTGCTGCTGGTCACCGACTCGCAATACGTGATGAAAGGCATCAACGAGTGGATGGTCAACTGGAAGAAGCGCGGCTGGAAGACCGCGGCCAAGGAACCGGTCAAGAATGCCGACCTGTGGCAACTGCTCGATGAGCAATGCAACCGCCATGACATCACCTGGAAGTGGGTGCGTGGGCACATCGGCCATCCGGGTAACGAGCGCGCCGACCAGCTTGCCAATAGAGGTGTGGACGAAGTGCGGGGCTACAAGCAGAGCTGATGCTGGCTGACGTGTTAACATCGCGCTCCTTGACTCACACCACACTGCACACCACACCGTTGAGAGCTGAACCCTGATGGCGATCCGATCTGTTGTACTCGATACCGAAACCACCGGCATGCCGGTGACCGACGGCCACCGGATCATTGAAATCGGCTGTGTCGAACTCATGGGTCGGCGCCTCACCGGTCGTCACTTCCACGTCTACCTGCAACCGGACCGCGACAGTGACGAAGGCGCCATCGGCGTCCACGGCATCACCGACGAGTTCCTCAAGGGCAAGCCGCGTTTCGCCGAAGTGGCCGATGAGTTCTTCGAATTCATCAACGGCGCCCAGTTGATCATCCATAACGCGGCGTTCGACGTCGGCTTCATCAATAACGAGTTTGCCCTGATGGGGCAGATGGATCGCGCGGACATTTCCCAGCACTGCTCGATCCTCGACACCTTGATGATGGCCCGTGAGCGTCACCCGGGCCAGCGCAACAGCCTCGATGCCTTGTGCAAGCGTTATGGCGTCGACAACTCCGGCCGTGAACTCCACGGCGCCTTGCTCGACTCCGAGATTCTCGCCGACGTTTACCTGACCATGACCGGCGGGCAGACCAGCCTGTCCCTGGCCGGCAATGCCTCCGACGGCAGTGGCTCGGCGGAAGGCTCGGGCAACCGCCCTTCGGAAATCCGCCGCCTGCCGGTCGATCGCAAGCCCACCACCATCATTCGCGCCAGCGAGCAGGATCTGGCCGAGCATGCGGCTCGGTTGGAGGCGATTGCCAAGTCGGCGGGTGCGCCGGCGTTGTGGACCCAGCTAACACAACAATAGCCCTGCGTAGGTATGATCAAAATGTGGGAGGGGCTTGCCCCCGATAGCGGTGTATCAGCCAATCAAATATGAGCTGGCATACCGTCATCGGGAGCAAGCCCCTCCCAGGGTTGAGCTCCATTGCTTTCAGAATCTTCATTCGCGTCATCGTCCCCGAGCTTCTACCCTTGAGTGCATAGCCCTCAGGACTACAAGCCCTCATGTACAAAGACCTGAAGTTCCCCGTGCTTATCGTGCACCGCGACATCAAGGCCGACACCGTTGCCGGCGACCGGGTTCGGGGCATCGCCCGGGAGTTGGAACAAGAGGGCTTCAGTATCTTTTCCGCCGTGGACTACGCCGAAGGCCGGCTGGTGGCGTCGACCCATCACGGCCTGGCGTGCATGCTGATCGCGGCCGAAGGCGCCGGTGAGAATACCCACCTGCTGCAAAATATGGTCGAGCTGATCCGCCTGGCTCGCCTGCGGGCGCCGAACCTGCCGATCTTTGCCCTGGGCGAGCAGGTCACCCTGGAAAACGCCCCGGCCGATGCCATGAGTGAACTCAACCAACTGCGTGGCATTCTCTACCTGTTCGAAGACACCGTGCCGTTTCTCGCCCGCCAAGTGGCCCGTGCTGCCCGCACTTATCTGGATGGCCTGCTGCCGCCATTCTTCAAGGCCCTCGTGCAACATACGGCAGACTCCAACTATTCCTGGCACACCCCCGGACACGGCGGTGGCGTGGCCTATCGCAAAAGTCCGGTGGGGCAGGCGTTTCATCAGTTCTTCGGGGAAAACACCCTGCGCTCTGACTTGTCGGTCTCGGTGCCCGAACTGGGCTCGCTGCTCGATCACACCGGGCCCCTGGCCGAAGCCGAAGCCCGCGCTGCGCGCAACTTCGGCGCCGACCATACCTTTTTCGTGATCAACGGCACGTCCACCGCCAACAAGATCGTCTGGCACTCCATGGTCGGGCGCGATGACCTGGTGCTGGTGGACCGCAACTGCCACAAGTCGGTGTTGCATTCCATCATCATGACCGGTGCCATCCCGCTGTACCTGTGCCCGGAGCGCAACGAACTGGGCATCATCGGTCCGATTCCCCTGAGCGAGTTCAGCCCGGAATCGATCCGCGCCAAGATCGACGCCAGCCCCTTGACCCGCGGCCGGCCCCCCAAGGTGAAGCTGGCCGTGGTCACCAACTCCACCTACGACGGGCTGTGCTACAACGCCGAGCTGATCAAGCAGCAATTGGGCAACAGTGTCGAGGTGCTGCACTTCGATGAAGCCTGGTACGCCTACGCGGCGTTCCACGAGTTCTTTGCCGGGCGCTACGGCATGGGCACCTCGCGTACCCCGGACAGCCCGCTGGTGTTCACCACCCACTCCACCCACAAGCTGCTGGCGGCGTTCAGCCAGGCCTCGATGATTCATGTGCAGGACGGCGGCGCGCGCCAACTGGACCGCGACCGTTTCAATGAAGCCTTCATGATGCACATCTCCACGTCGCCGCAGTACAGCATCATCGCCTCCCTGGACGTCGCCTCGGCGATGATGGAAGGCCCGGCCGGGCGCTCGCTGTTGCAGGAAATGTTCGACGAGGCCCTGAGTTTTCGCCGCGCCCTGGCCAACCTGCGCCAGCATATTGCCGCCGAAGATTGGTGGTTCTCCATCTGGCAGCCGCCGTCGGTGGCGGGCATCGACCGCGTCGCCACCGCGGATTGGCTGTTGCAGCCGCAGGATGACTGGCACGGCTTTGGTGACGTGGCCGAAGACTACGTGCTGCTGGACCCGATCAAAGTGACCCTGGTCATGCCCGGCCTCACCGCCGGCGGCGCCTTGAGCGATTGCGGGATTCCCGCCGCGGTGGTCAGCAAATTCCTCTGGGAGCGTGGGCTGGTGGTGGAAAAGACCGGGCTGTATTCGTTCCTCGTGTTGTTTTCCATGGGCATTACCAAGGGCAAATGGAGTACCTTGCTCACCGAGTTGCTCGAGTTCAAGCGCAGTTACGACGCGAATGTCAGCCTCGCCAGTTGTTTGCCATCGGTGTTTGCCCAGGGCCCGGCGCGTTATCAAGGCTTGGGTTTGCGCGACTTGTGCGACCAATTGCACAGCTGCTACCGCAACAACGCCACCGCCAAACACCTCAAGCGCATGTACACGGTGTTGCCGGACATCGCGATGAAACCGGCCGACGCCTATGACCAGTTGGTAAGGGGCGAAGTGGAGGCCGTCTCCATTGATGCCTTGCCAGGACGCATTGCAGCCGTGATGCTGGTGCCTTATCCGCCGGGCATTCCGTTGATCATGCCGGGCGAGCGCTTTACCGAGTCGACCCGGTCGATCATTGACTACCTGGCGTTTGCCCGGACGTTCGATAGCAGTTTTCCCGGTTTTGTTGCCGATGTTCACGGGTTACAACACGAAGATGACGGCAGTGGTCGTTGTTACACCGTCGATTGCATCAAGGGTTAAGGATGTTTATGCAAGCTGTAATGAACCCGAAGTATCCAGGGCTCAGTGTGCGGGTCGCCGACGAAGGCTTTGATGCCTACGTGTGGGGCAATGATTTCAGCTTTGAGGTCAACGCCTATGGCGTGCCGGAGATGGGCAGGCGGGTCGATCAATGGCCCGTGGAGCGCATCGTGCCGTACCGCAAGTGCTATGGCATCGACCCGGAAGAGTTCGCCAGTTTCCGCGATGCGCCGGACAGTGCGATCTTCATGGCCTACCTGGATGATCGTGCGGTCGGGCATATCGTGGTCAGCACCAATTGGAACGGCTTTGCCCACGTTGACGAACTGGCGGTGGCCTTGCCTGCCCGTCGGCACGGGGTGGCCAAGGCGCTGCTGGATGTGGCGCAGTTCTGGAGCCGCAAGAAAAACCTGCCGGGCATGATGCTGGAAACCCAGAACAACAACCTGGGCGCCTGCCGACTGTATGAGCGTTGCGGCTACGTGATGGGCGGGATCGACCACCTGCGCTATCGCGGCATCGACCCCCAAACCCGTGAAGTGGCGATTTTCTGGTATCGGTTGTTCAAGACCGACGCCGAGCGGCGTTAACTTTCCAGCAGGCCCTGGGCCTTTTGCGTGACGATCTCCAGCAACGCATTCAGCGCAGGCGAGGTCACGCCATCCTTGAGTGTCAGCGCATACAGGCTGACCAGGATCGGCGGCGACACCGGGCATGTATCCAGGCCCGCCTCGCGTGCGCCAAAGGCGGTGAACGGGTCGACAATCGCCAGGCCTTCTCCGGCTTCCACCATGCTGCGCATCATCTGGTAGGTCTGCACCCGCGTCTGCACCACCGGCAGCGGGCGCAAGGCTTGCAGCTTGGCGTCCAGCAGGCGGCTGAGCGGGTCGTGTCCTTCGAGCCCGATCATCGCTTGCCCGGCCAGGTCCTGCAGCGCAATGTACTTCTGCTTGGGCTTGAGCCAGCCGTGGGGCGCCAGCAATTGCAATTTGCCTTGGGCCAGCACCGTGCTGTGGATTTGCGGGTGTTCCGGGTCATGCAGGCTCAGGCCCACCTCGGCCTCGTGCAGCAACAGGCTGCGCACGATTCCCCGGGTTGGCTGGCTCGACAGGTTGCACGGCGTGTCCTGGAAGCGTCGGCGCAGCAGCGCGATGCTCTGGGGCAGCAGTTGATTGGCCAGGGGCGGCGTGCACAAGGCGCGCAGGGTGGGGGCGTGATGGTGTTTCAAGCGGCTGGCCAAGCGTTGCACCGGTTCCAGGGCTTCGTACACATGGGCTATTTCTGCCTGCAACTCCAGGGTTTCCCGTGTCGCCTGCAAACGCCCGCGCACACTGGCAAACAGCATGAAGCCCAATTGCTGCTCGGCCTCCTTGAGTGCCGCGTCTACATCGCCCACGGGAAGTTGCAACCATTCGGCGGCGGTGCCGAGGTGTCCGGTCTGCAGGATGGCCTGAATCACTTCGAGATGACGTAAACGCATGGCCGGAGTCTATGTGCAGCGCGGTGGGGATTCAATGGTGCATGCCGTCGTGCGCAAAAAAGACGGTGTGGGTCGTGTACATCGCTGGCGTTCAGCCAGGACCTCACTAGAATGGCGAGTCTGATCATCAACGACCAATGCCGATTACCGGCACATACAACAAAAACAGGTCTGGTCTCATATGCCTCTGCCCTCGACAGTTCTAGGGGTAACGGTCAAGCAACTGCTGGTCCTGGTGACCGTAGGGTGCGTGGCTGCTTATCTCTTCAGCAATCACGAAGAATCTGCCCCGGAAAACCTCACGCTTGAGGCATTTATCCGTGCCCAGGAGCAAGTCGCCGCGCAGGTCGGCACGGTGCTGGGCATGACACAGGTCAAGCAGGTGGTGGCGTATCCGGGGTACAACTCGCCGGGCTACAGGCGGGTGATGTACGCGGTGGAAGGCGAGCGGGGCCGGTTGATGGTGACGCTCAAGCAAATGGACGGTGAGTCGGGGCTTGAAGTAACAGAAATTCGCAGCCCGTGACCGCCCGGCCCAGTCGATGCCGTCAATGGCCGGGACTGAGCAGGTACGCCTGGGCGATCAAGCTTATGAGGCGAGTACGGTTTGCGATTCGCGGACGATAATGGTCCCCGACTGGATCAGCTTGAACTCATCGCCTTCGAGTTTTTCTACCCGGTCGCCAATGGCCAGCTTGTAGGTGGTGGTGGGTGCCGAGCCAGCCAGGTCGCCTTGCGCCGGGTTGGATTCCTGGAACTCATGCACCGAATACACGCGTCCCTCTGCGTCTCTGGCATGAAACTGTCCGACTAGTACTGCTGCCATCTGTTTAGAACCTCTGGAGATAAACACTCAATTCGCGGTGCTGTAGACCGTCATAAAGAGAGGGAGTTTACCTATTGAAAAAAAATACTATCCGCTGACATTTTCAGACTGTTCCTACACATCAAATCGCGGGCCCAACGTCTGGAGGATTATCAAAACCTTCTGGTGAACGCACTGCGAAGCCTTTATAACTACAAGCTCCCTTAGTCAGACGTCGAGAAACCCAATGAGCAAGGTCTACACGATTGCCGTCCTGGTTGGCAGCCTGAGAAAAGACTCGATCAACCGCAAGGTCGCCCTGGCACTGGCCGAACTGGCCCCCGCCAACCTGAAGTTGAACATTGTGGAAATTGGCGATTTGCCGCTCTACAACGAGGACATCGACGGGGCATCACCGCCCGCAGCCTACAGTACTTTCCGTCAGCAGGTACGTTCATCCGACGCGGTGTTGTTTGTGACGCCGGAGTACAACCGCTCCGTACCCGCGCCATTGAAGAATGCGATTGACGTCGGCTCCCGCCCTTATGGCCAAAGCGCCTGGAGCGGCAAGCCCGGGGCGATCATCAGCGTATCGCCGGGCGCCGTTGGCGGTTTTGGCGCCAACCACCATCTGCGCCAGTCCCTGGTGTTCCTCGATGTGCCATGCATGCAGCAGCCGGAAGCCTACCTGGGCGGAGCGGGCAGCGTGTTCGATGACGCCGGCAAGGTGTCGGAAAAGACCAGGCCGTTCCTGCAGGCATTTATTGATGCCTACGGCAAATGGGTAGAAAAACAGACAGCTTGAATCGGCGCCCATTGTCCACTGAGGGAGAGGGCAAGCCCTAATGCCAGTCAGTTAAGGATGAACACTGTAACTGTGGTGAGCGGGCTTGCCCCGCGCTGGGCTGCGCAGCAGCCCCCATAAGAGCGCTGCAGTGTGCCAGGCAGGTCCGGGGCTGTGTTTTAGGGCTGCTGCGCAGCCCAGCGCGGGGCAAGCCCGCTCACTACAGGTTACTGTTTGCCCGTTCTATCTCTTAACTGATCGGCGTTAGGGCAAGCCCCCTCCCTCAGTGTTGGATCAGCGCAACCAGTTAGTCCGCGCCAACTCGATCACTTCATCTCCACGCCCACTCATCACCGCCTTGAGCATGTACAGGCTGAAGCCCTTGGCCTGTTCCAGCTTGATGCTCGGCGGCATCACCAGTTCCTGGGTGGCCGTCACCACATCCACCAGCACCGGGCCATCATGGGCCAGGGCGCGGCGCAGGGCCGGTTCCAGGTCTTCGGATTGCTCCACGCGAATGCCGAGGATGCCCATGGCGTTGGACATGGCGGCGAAGTCCGGGTTTTTCAGCTCGGTGCCGGCATCCAGGTAGCCCGCAGCCTTCATTTCCATGGCGACAAAGCCCAGGGACGAGTTATCGAACACGATGACTTTGACGGGCAGGTTCAACTGCGCCAGTGAAATGAAATCCCCCATCAGCATGGCAAACCCGCCGTCGCCGGACATCGAGATCACCTGGCGCCCAGGGAAGGCCGCCTGCGCACCGATCGCCTGGGGCATGGCATTGGCCATGGAGCCGTGGTTGAACGAGCCGATCAGGCGGCGCTTGCCATTCATTTTCAGGTAGCGCGCGGCCCACACGGTCGGCGAGCCCACGTCGGCGGTGAAGATTGCATCGTCGTCCGCCAGTTCGCTGAGCAAACGCGCCACGTGCTGCGGGTGGATCGGCCGGTTGGCCTTTGACGGTTGCGCCAGGTCGTCCAGGCCTTGGCGGGCTTTTTCGTAGTGCTTCAGCGAGGTCTCGAGGAAGTTGCGGTCGCTCTTGCGGGTCAGGCGCGGCAGCAGCGCGTCGAGGGTCTCGCTCACATCGGCAGCGATGCCCAGGTCCAGCGTGGCGCGACGGCCCAGGGCCTGCGGGTTGCGGTCGACCTGGATGATTTTGGCATCGGTGGGGTAGAACTGGCGGTACGGAAAGTCAGTGCCGAGCATGATCAGCGTGTCGCAGTCGAGCATGGCGTGGTAGCCCGAGCTGAAGCCGATCAGGCCGGTCATGCCCACGTCGAACGGGTTGTCCCATTCCACATGCTCCTTGCCGCGCAGGGCGTGCACCACCGGAGCCCCCAGCGTGTCGGCCAGGGCCACCACTTGATCGTGGGCACCGGCGCAGCCACTGCCGCACAGCAGGGTGACTTTCTCGCTGCTTTCAAGTATCTCGGTCAGGCGCAGCAGGTCCTGTTCCGCCGGCAGGGTGCGCGGTGCGTGCAGGGCCGGCCAGGGCTTGAGCTTGTCTTCGACTTCCAGCAACGATACGTCCCCCGGAATCACCACCACCGCCACGCCGCGGTTGAGGATCGCCGAACGCATGGCACGGTGCAGCACGTGCGGCATCTGCTCGGGGTTGGTGACCAGCTCGATAAAGTGGCTGCACTCCTTGAACAGTTCCTGGGGATGGGTCTCCTGGAAGTAATTCAGGCCGATCTCGGAGGAGGGGATTTGTGCTGCGATCGCCAGCACCGGCACATGGTTGCGATGGCAATCGAACAGGCCATTGATCAAGTGCAGGTTGCCCGGCCCGCAACTGCCGGCGCACACCGTCAGTTCACCCGTGGCCGCCGCTTCGGCACCGGCGGCGAAGGCGGCGACTTCTTCGTGGCGCACGTGCATCCACTCGATGCTGTCCATGGTGCGCAGGGCGTCGGTGAGACCGTTGAGGCTGTCGCCGGTCAGGCCCCAGATGCGCTTGATGCCCGCCTGTTCAAGGGTGGTCGCCAATTGCTGGGCCAGGTTGATTTTCGCCATGAAGAACTCCAATCGTCAGTGAGGTTAAAAGCTGCTGATCAATAGGGGACAGTTCGATCACGGCGAATGCTCCGCTTTTAATGTGAAGATTGCGTCATGGCCGCGCGGTATTGCCGGGTGCGCCGAGCGATAAACCATTGGTCACACGCCAGTGCCAGCCATGGCACGACATTGGGTTTAGGCAGGCGACCGCGACTCAGGCGGCGCATCTGGTCCCGCACCACGGCCAGGGTGGCGAGGGCGGCCAAGGGTTTGCGCTTCCAACTGATCGGCTTGAGTTGCGGGTTGAGGTCGCGACCCTCGTGCCAGTGCTTGATCAGTTGCGGTTCCAGGGTCAGGGCGGTAGCGATGCCGGCCATGGCGATGCCGCTGTCCAGCACTTGTTGCACGATGGGCAGACGGCGAATGCCGCCGGTGACCATCAGCGGCATCTTGGCGATGGTCGCCAGTTCCTTGGCGAACTCCAGGAAATACGCTTCGCGGGCCAGGGTGCGGCCGTCCCGCGCTTCGCCTTGCATGGCCGGGGCTTCGTAGCTGCCACCGGATAATTCCAGCAGGTCGATGGGCAGCGGGTTGAGTAGCTCGACCACGGCGCGCGCGTCGTTGGCGTCGAAGCCGCCGCGCTGGAAGTCGGCCGAATTGAGTTTGACCGCCACACAGAATGAAGGACTGACGCTGGCACGCACGGCGTGGATCACTTCCAGCAGCAGGCGTGCGCGGTTTTCCAGGGGGCCGCCCCAGCGGTCAGTGCGTTGGTTGCTGAGTGGGGAGAGAAACTGGCTGAGCAGGTAGCCGTGCGCGCCGTGGATCTGCACCCCGGTGAACCCGGCTTTCTCGGCCAGGCGTGCGCTGGTGGCGAAGCGTTTGATCACGTCTTGAATGTCGTCTTCGGTCATGGCCCTGGGCTTGGCGAACATCTTCGAAAAGCTGCCGAGGTCCAATGCAATCGCGGAGGGCGCCAGGGCCTGCTGGCCGAGGTTGGCCATGGTCTGGCGCCCCGGATGGCTGAGCTGTACCCAAAAGTGCACGCCCTTGTCGCGGGCCACGGCGGCCCACTCGCGAAAGCTGTCCAGGTGCTGTTCGTCTTCGAGGGCAACGCCGCCGGGGCCGGTCATGGCGCGGCGGTCGATCATTACATTGCCGGTCAGCAGCAGGCCGGGCTCGCCGTTGGCCCAGGCGGTGTACAGCTGCTTCAGTTCACGGGAAGGGGCTTGATCGGCGTCTGCCATATTCTCTTCCATCGCCGCCTTGGCGATGCGGTTGGCGAGGACCTGGCCATTGGGCAGTTGCAAGGGTTCAAAGGGTGACATGGGTTGACTCCTGAGCAGGGGAGGCCTCAGGCTAAGCTTAAAGTTAACTTTAATGTCAAGCGGGCGTTTTGATGAATATTGGAGAGCTGGCAAAACAGAGCGGGCTGGCCGCGTCGCGTATCCGTTTCTATGAAGCCGAAGGGCTGATCAGTCAGGTGGGGCGCCAGGCCAATGGCTATCGCCGCTATGCACCGGAGGCCTTGCAGACGCTGCGCTTGATTCAGAGCGCGCAGCAGGCCGGTTTCACCTTGCAGGAACTCAAGGCGCTGATGCCGGCCCCCGGCGAGCACAAGCGCGACGAGCTGATCGAGGCGCTCGAGCGCAAGGTCGAGCAGATTGAAGCGATGCAGGCGCAACTGGCGCACAGCAAGGCGCAGTTAGTCGGGGTGATCGACGCGGTACGCGCGCAACCGGAAGGTGTGCCGTGTTCGATGGGGCAGAAGCAGGTGCTGGCGTCGATCAAACTCAACTCATAAAAAAGCCCTGGCATGCCAGGGCTTTTTCATTTGTGCAGACTCAGCGACGACGGAACAGCGGCAGCGGCTCATCCGTAGCGGCCTGGTACGTCACCGAGAAGTCCTTGAGGCTTTCCAGCGCTTCGTACGGGTCTTTGTCGGCGCGCAAGGCGAAGGCATCGAACCCGCAACGGCGCAGGTAGAACAGCTGGTCGCGCAACACGTCGCCAATGGCCCGCAGCTCGCCTTTGTAACCGTAGCGGTCACGCAGCAGGCGTGCGTTGGAATAGTTGCGCCCGTCGGTGAAGGCCGGGAAGTTCAGGGCGATGACCTGGAAGTGCTCCACGTCAGCGCCGATCTCTTCGGCTTCTTCATCGGCGTCCAGCCACACACCCAGGCCGCCGTCGCGAGCCTTGAGGGCGTGGCCATGTTCGCGCCACAGCGCCAGCGGCACGATCAGGTCGTCGCAGTTGGAAATGCCGTCGAAGCTCGCATCCTTGGGCAGCAGGTGCCAGGTTTCGTCGAGGACTTCGTTGTTCTTAATGATTCGCTGCATAGACGCGCTCCTTGAACAGGTCAATGCCGATGCGCTGGTAGGTGTCGATGAAACGCTCATCTTCGGTGCGCTGTTCGATGTACACGTCGATCAGCTTGCCGATCACCTCGGGCATGGCTTCCTGGGCGAAGGACGGGCCGAGGATCTTGCCCAGGCTCGCATCGCGGCTGGCGCTGCCACCCAGGGACACTTGGTAGAATTCTTCGCCTTTCTTGTCCACGCCCAGGATGCCGATATGGCCGACGTGGTGGTGACCACAGGCGTTCATGCAACCGGAGATGTTCAGGTCCAGCTCGCCGATGTCGAACAGGTAGTCCAGGTCGTCGAAACGGCGCTGGATCGATTCGGCGATCGGGATCGACTTGGCGTTGGCCAGGGAGCAGAAGTCGCCGCCCGGGCAGCAGATGATGTCGGTCAACAGGCCGATGTTCGGCGTGGCGAAACCGCCTTCGCGCAGTTCGCCCCACAGGGTGAACAGTTGGCTCTGCTCAACGTCCGCGAGGATGATGTTCTGCTCGTGGGAGGTGCGCAGCTGGCCGAAGCTGTAGCGCTCGGCCAGGTCGGCGACGGCGTCCAGCTGCTTGTCGGTGATGTCGCCCGGTGCCACACCGGTCGGTTTCAGCGACAGGGTTACCGCCACATAGCCCGGCTTTTTGTGCGCCAGGGTGTTGCGGGTGCGCCAGCGGGCGAAGCCCGGGTGCTGCTGGTCGAGCGCTGCGAGCTCGGCATCCTGGTTGCCCAGGGCCTTGTACTCAGGATCGACGAAGTGCTTGGCCACACGGTGCACTTCGGCTTCGGTCAGGGTGGTCTGGCCGCCGCGCAGGTGCTCCATCTCGGCTTCGACTTTCTGGGCGAACACCTCAGGGGTCAGCGCCTTGACGAGGATCTTGATCCGCGCCTTGTATTTGTTGTCACGACGGCCGTAGCGGTTGTAGACCCGCAGGATGGCGTCGAGGTAGCTCAGCAGGTCCTGCCACGGCAGGAACTCGTTGATGAACGCACCGACCACCGGGGTACGGCCCAGGCCGCCACCCACCAGGACACGGAAACCCAGCTCGCCGGCCGCGTTGTACACCGGCTCCAGGCCGATATCGTGTACTTCGATGGCGGCACGGTCCGAGGTCGAGCCATTGATGGCGATCTTGAACTTGCGCGGCAGGTAGGCGAATTCCGGGTGGAAGGTGGTCCATTGACGGACGATTTCACACCACGGGCGTGGGTCGATCAGCTCGTCGGCGGCAACCCCGGCGAATTGGTCGGTGGTCACGTTGCGCAGGCAGTTACCGCTGGTCTGAATGGCGTGCATCTGCACGGTGGCCAGTTCAGCCAGGATATCTGGCACATCTTCCAGGGCCGGCCAGTTGAACTGCACGTTCTGGCGGGTACTGATGTGGGCATAGCCTTTGTCGAAGTCGCGGGCAATCCTGGCCATCATGCGGGTCTGGCGCGAAGTCAGTTGGCCATAAGGCACGGCCACCCGCAGCATCGGCGCAAAGCGCTGGACATAAAGGCCATTTTGCAGGCGCAGAGGGCGGAACTCTTCTTCGCTCAGTTCACCTGCTAGGTAGCGTCGGGTCTGATCACGGAACTGCTTGACGCGGTCCTCGATGATGCGCTGATCGTATTCGTCGTATACGTACATATAGGTCCTGTTCTCGGCAAATCTGCGCGCACGGCCGCGCACTCCCAACGGAGCCGGCGCACGATACCAGTTTGCGTTTATGCGCAAAAGTGATGTTTGAGTATATGCACATAACCAAAATGACTAATGAGAAAGGTTATTGCGATACCCACATTTGTCATGCGGGCAATCGTGAACTTTACTGTGATCGTGTTTGAGTGCAATCACCTATAAAACCGACAAGAGGCGATGCAATGAGCAATCCGACCAAAGCCCGTAAACCTGACAGTACCGTTGATGCCTGGGCCATTCTGTTTTTGATCATTCTGGTGGTGGGAACGGCCGTTTTCTGGGTCAGCCACCAATAAAGGACGTTGATTGAGCCTCGATTGGTTCAGGCATTGCCACTATCATGGCGGCCTATTTTCGAGGCTCAAGCATCCATGTTGAAGGTGTTGATTACGTGTGTCTGGTTGCTGGGATCGACGTGTGGGGCGATGGCTCATGCAACGTCGGTGGTGTTTCTCAACCCGGGCATGGCGACGGAAACCTTCTGGGTCAGCTACGCGCAATTCATGCAGGCCGCCGCCAAGGACCTCGGCCTGGACTTGCGCGTGCGTTATGGCGAGCGTGATGCCGGCAACACGCTGGCTCAGGCGCGTGAGGTGCTGCAAGGCAGCCAGCGGCCCGATTACCTGGTGCTGGTGAATGAGCAGTACGTTGCACCGCAGATCCTGCGCATGGCCGAGGGCAGTGGCGTCAAGCTGCTGCTGGTGAACAGCGCGCTGACATCCGATCAGGCGCAATTGCTGGGAACCCGCCGTGGCATCCGTTTGATCGGCAGCCTGGTGGCTGACGATGAACAGGCTGGCTACCTGATGCTCCGTGATCTGTTGCGCCAGCACGGTCCGGTTGCGCCGGGCGCGCCCCTCGACCTGTTGGCGTTTTCCGGGACCAAGTCCACCCCGGGGGCGCAATTGCGTGAGCGCGGCATGCGTCGGGCGCTGGCCGAGCATCCCGAGGTGCGCCTGCGTCAGTTGGTCTACGGCGAATGGAACCGCGAACGCGCCTTCGAACAAGCGACGCAACTGTTCAAGCGCTACCCGCAGACGGCGCTGGTGTGGTCGGCCAACGATCAGATGGCGCTGGGCGCCATGCAGGCGCTGCAGGGCAGTGGGCGGTTACCGGGCAGGGACGTGCTGTTCAGCGCGCTCAACAGCTCGCCGGAGATCCTGCAGGCGCGCCTGGATGGACGCTTGTCGTCCCTGGTCGCCGGGCATTTCACCGTGGGCGGCTGGGCCATGGTGTTGGTCCATGACGATGCCAAGGGCCTGGACATTGGCGCCTATGGCGGACGCGACCGGCAGTTGGCGCTATTCCAATTGATCGATGCCGGCCAGGCGCGGCGCTTGCTGGGGCCGACACCCTCGGTGGATTTCCGCGCGTTGTCCGCCCAGGACAAGCCCGTGTCCTATCGTTACCCGTTCAGCCTGCACCTACTGCTGCGCTAGACGCCGGCGAGGTGCAGCACCAGCTTGACGATGCCGAACAGCGTCAAGGCGAATACTGCTGTGAACAGAATGCCCAGGATCACGAAGTGGCTGGGCTTGCCGTGGGTGAAGTCGCGCGCGCGATTCTTGCCGCTCTGCACGCCAAAGGCGGCGGCCATGACGCTGTGGAGCATCTGCCAGAAGGTCGGCGGCTTGTTGTTGACTGGATCGTCCATACATCCCTCGACACAAGGTGTGTGAGGGACAGCATAGACAATCCAGGCCGGCTTAGTTGTCGTATCCCAGGTTCGGCGCCAGCCAGCGCTCGGTCACGGCCAGGTCCTGGCCCTTGCGCGCGGTGTAGCTGGTCACCTGGTCTTTGTCGACCTTGCCCACGGCAAAGTACTGCGCCTGCGGGTGGGCGAAGTACCAGCCGCTGACCGCCGCCGCCGGGAACATCGCGTAGTGCTCGGTGAGGAACACGCCGCTGCGCCCAGCGTGCATTTCGCGGGCCTCGGGGTCGAGCAGTTGGAACAACTGGGCTTTCTCGGTGTGGTCCGGGCACGCCGGGTAGCCGGGGGCAGGGCGGATACCGCTGTACTGCTCCTTGATCAGCGCTTCGTTGTCCAGTTGCTCGTCCTTGGCGTAGCCCCAGTGTTCCTTGCGCACCTGCTGGTGCAGCCACTCGGCACAGGCCTCGGCCAGGCGGTCGGCCAGGGCCTTGACCATGATCGAGTTGTAGTCGTCGCCCGCGTCCTGGTAGGCCTTGGCCACTTCCTCGGCGCCGATGCCGGCGGTGGTGATGAAGCCACCGATGTAGTCGGTCACGCCGCTGTCCTTGGGCGCGACGAAGTCGGCCAGGGAGAAGTTCGGCTTGCCGTCGGTCTTGATGATCTGCTGGCGCAGGTGATGCAGTTTGGCAATCGGCTGGCCGTCTTCACCGTAGACTTCCAGGTCATCGTCCTGCACCTGGTTGGTCGGCCAGAAACCGAATACCGCGCGGGCGCTGATGAGTTTTTCGTCGATCAGCTTCCTGAGCATTTCCTGGGCGTCGGCGTACAGCGCGGTGGCGGCTTCACCCACCACTTCATCGGTCAGGATGCGCGGGAACTTGCCGGCCAGGTCCCAGGAGATAAAGAACGGGGTCCAGTCGATGTACTCGGCCAAAACGTTGAGGTCGATATTGTCCAGCACCCTGGAACCGGTGAAGGTTGGCTTGACCGGCGTGTAGGTGCTCCAGTCGAACTGCGGCTTCTTGGCGATGGCCGCCGGATAGCTCAGGCGCTCGGTGCGCGCACTGCGGTTGGAGGTGCGCTCACGCACGTCGATATATTCCAGGCGGGTCTTCTCGACGAAGCCGGCCTTCAATTCCTTGGACAGCAGCTGCGTGGCCACGCCCACCGCACGGGAGGCGTCGGTGACGTAGATCACCGCGTCGTTGCTGTACTTGGGCTCGATCTTCACCGCCGTGTGCGCCTTGGAGGTGGTCGCACCGCCGATCATCAGCGGCAGGTGGAAGTCCTGGCGCTGCATCTCGCGGGCCACATGCACCATCTCGTCCAGGGACGGCGTGATCAGGCCGGACAGCCCGATAATGTCGCACTTCTGCTCCTTGGCCACCTGCAGGATCTTCTCCGCCGGCACCATCACGCCGAGGTCGACGATGTCATAGCCGTTGCAGCCGAGTACCACGCCGACGATGTTCTTGCCGATGTCATGCACGTCGCCCTTTACCGTGGCCATCAGGATCTTGCCCTTGGCTTCCGGCTTGTCGCCTTTTTCCAGCTCGATGAACGGGATCAAGTGGGCCACGGCCTGCTTCATCACGCGGGCGGATTTCACCACCTGGGGCAGGAACATCTTGCCGGCGCCGAACAGGTCGCCAACGATGTTCATGCCGGACATCAGCGGGCCTTCGATCACCTCGATAGGGCGGGCGAACGACAGCCGCGATTCTTCGGTGTCTTCGACGATGTGGGTGGTGATGCCCTTGACCAGCGCGTGTTCCAGGCGCTTGTTGACCGGCCAGCCACGCCACTCTTCGGTTTCGGCTTCTTTTACGCTGCCGTCGCCCTTGTACTTGTCGGCGATGGCGAGGAGGGCGTCGGTGCCTTCCGGGGTGCGGTTGAGCACCACGTCTTCCACGGCATCGCGCAGCTCGGCCGGGATCTGGTCATAGATCTCCAGCTGGCCGGCGTTGACGATACCCATGGTCAGGCCGTTGCGGATCGCATACAGCAGGAACACCGAGTGGATCGCCTCACGCACCGGGTTGTTGCCGCGGAACGAGAACGACACGTTGGACACGCCACCGGAGGTCAGCGCATACGGCAGCTCGTCGCGGATATAGGCGCAGGCGTTGATGAAATCGACGGCGTAGTTGTTGTGCTCTTCGATGCCGGTGGCGACCGCGAAGATGTTCGGGTCGAAGATGATGTCTTCGGGTGGGAAGCCGACTTCATCCACCAGAATGTCGTAGGAACGCTTGCAGATTTCCTTCTTGCGCGCTTCGGTGTCGGCCTGGCCGGCCTCGTCGAAGGCCATCACCACCACGGCGGCGCCGTAGCGCTTGCACAGCTTGGCGTGGTGAATGAACTGCTCGACGCCTTCCTTCATGCTGATGGAGTTGACGATGCCCTTGCCCTGGATGCACTTGAGGCCGGCTTCGATCACTTCCCACTTGGAGGAGTCGATCATGATCGGTACGCGGGAGATGTCCGGCTCGCCGGCAATCAGATTGAGGAAGGTCACCATGGCCTTCTTCGAATCGAGCATGCCCTCGTCCATGTTGATGTCGATCACCTGGGCGCCGGCTTCCACCTGTTGCAGGGCGACTTCCAGGGCTTCGGTGTAGTTGTCCTCGCGGATCAGGCGGGCGAAACGCGCAGAACCGGTGATGTTGGTGCGCTCGCCGACGTTGACGAACAACGAGCTGCGATCAATGGTGAACGGCTCCAGGCCGGACAGGCGACAGGCCTTGGGGATGTCCGGGATGGTGCGCGGCGCGTAGCCGGCCACGGCCTTGGCGATGGCTTCGATATGGCCCGGGGTGGTGCCGCAGCAGCCGCCGACGATATTGAGGAAGCCGCTCTGGGCGAATTCTTCGATGACCTTGGCGGTTTCCGACGGCAGTTCGTCGTACTCGCCGAATTCATTGGGCAGCCCGGCGTTGGGGTGCGCGGACACATGGGTATTGGCTTTGTTGGACAGCTCTTCCAGGTACGGGCGCAGCTCGCTGGCGCCGAGGGCGCAGTTCAGACCCACGGAAATCGGCTTGGCGTGGGCCACCGAGTTCCAGAAGGCTTCGGTGGTCTGGCCCGACAGGGTGCGGCCGGAGGCGTCGGTGATGGTGCCGGAGATCATGATCGGCAATTCGATACCGAGGGCTTCGAACACACCCTGCACGGCGAAGATCGCGGCCTTGGCGTTGAGGGTGTCGAAGATGGTCTCGATCAGGATCAGGTCGGCGCCGCCTTCGATCAGGCCTTGGGTGGCCTCGGTGTAGTTCTCCACCAGTTCATCGAAGGTGACGTTGCGGTAGCCGGGGTTGTTCACATCGGGCGACAGCGAGCAGGTGCGGCTGGTCGGGCCGAGGACGCCGGCGACGAAACGCGGCTTGGCCGGGTTCTCGGCGGTCTTGGCATCGGCGATCCTGCGCGCCAGGCGTGCGCCTTCGACGTTCAGTTCATAGGCCAGTTCTTCCATGCCGTAGTCGGCCATGGAGATGCGGGTGGCGTTGAAGGTGTTGGTTTCGAGGATGTCGGCACCGGCATCCAGGTAGGCCTTCTCGATCCCGCCGATCACGTCCGGGCGGGTGAGCACCAGCAGGTCGTTGTTGCCCTTGACGTCGCTCGGCCAGTCGGCGAAGCGTTTGCCGCGGTAGTCGTGTTCTTCCAGTTTATAGCTCTGGATCATCGTGCCCATGCCGCCGTCGAGGATCAGGATGCGTTCCTTGAGGGCGTGGTAAAGGGCTTGCAGACGAGCGCTACGATCGGACATGGGACTACTCTGGTCAGGCATTACGGAGGGCGTGGATCATAACAAACCTGTGCGGATTTGCGGCATGCCGGGGTTTTGCATGAATATCGCTCATGTTGAGCGGGTGCATGGCCCGGTAGAATCACCGCCACTTTAAACCGCACGCATTGAATCGGGACCGGATACATGTCACTTCGTCTTATCGTCAGCGCCGTCCTGGCATTGATAGCCAGTAGCGCTCTGGCAGAAGGTCCCGCTCCGGCGATCTCGTATACCCGCGACATCCAGCCGATCTTCACCGAGAAATGCGTGGCCTGCCATGCGTGCTATGACTCCGCGTGCCAGCTCAACCTGGGCAGTGCCGAGGGTGCGGCGCGCGGTGCGACCAAAGTGCCGGTCTACGACGGCGAGCGCAGCCAGGCCACACCCACCACGCGCTTGTTCTATGACGCCTTCGGCAAGCAGGCGTGGCAGCAGAAGGGTTTTTATTCGGTACTCGACGCCCAGGGCAGCCAGGCCGCGTTGATGGCGCGCATGCTGGAGCTGGGGCATACCGCAGCGCTGAAGCCCAATGCCAGGCTGCCCGAAGAGATCGTATTGGGCCTGAACCGCGAAAACATGTGCGCCACACCCGGCGAGTTCAACGCCTATGCCGGTGCCCATCCCAAGGAGGGCATGCCGTTGGCGGTCACCGGCCTGAGTGACCAGCAGTACCAGACCCTGCAACGCTGGCTGGCCTCTGGTGCACCGATTGACCAGCAAGGCGCGGCCCCCAGCGCCCGGGAAGCCGCACAGGTGCTGCAATGGGAGAACCTGCTCAACGCCCCCGGCGCGCGGGAAAGCCTGGTGGCCCGCTGGTTGTTCGAGCATCTGTTCATTGCGCATCTGTATTTCGAAGACGGTGAGCCTGGGCATTTCTTCCAGTGGGTGCGCTCGCGTACCCCCAGCGGCCAGCCGATTGACCTGATCAATACCCGCCGCCCCAATGACGATCCCGGCACCCGTGTGTACTACCGCCTGTGGCCCGTGGAAGGGGTGATCGTCCACAAGACCCATATCACCTACCCCCTCAGCGCGGAAAAAATGGCGCGGGTCAAAGCCCTGTTCTACAGCGGCGACTGGCAGGTCAGCGCCTTGCCCGGCTACGGCCCTGGCCGGCGGGCCAACCCTTTCGAGACTTTCGAGGCGATTCCGGCCCAGGCGCGTTATCAGTTCATGCTGGATAACGCCGAATACTTTGTGCGCACGTTTATTCGCGGGCCGGTGTGCCGCGGGCAAATTGCCACGGACGTGATCCGCGACAATTTCTGGGCGTTGTTCCAGGCGCCCGACCACGACCTGTACATCACCGATGCCCGCTATCGCGGCCAGGCCACGCCGTTGCTGGCGATGCCAGGGCAGAATGACGATGTGGGCAGTGTGCTCAGCCTGTGGCTCGAATACCGCGATAAGCGCAACCAGTACGAAGCGCTGCGGCGAGACAGCTATGCCGAGCTGCCGGCGCCCAGTTGGTCGACCCTGTGGGCCGGCAACGACAATGCCCTGTTAAGCATCTTCCGCCACTTCGACAGCGCCTCGGTCAATAAGGGCCTGATCGGTGAAGTCCCGCAGACACTGTGGTTGTTCGACTATCCGTTGCTCGAACGCACCTACTACCAACTGGTGGTCAATTTCGATGTGTTCGGCAACGTATCGCACCAGGCCCAGACCCGGCTGTACTTCGACCTGATCCGCAACGGTGCCGAGCAGAACTTCCTGCGCCTGATGCCGGCCGATAGCCGCGATGCCTTTATGGATGATTGGTACCAGAACAGCGGCAAGATCAAGCTGTGGCTGGATTACGAAGCCATCGACGACGACACGCCTACCGCCTTGCACCTGGATAAAAAGGACCCCAAGCGCGACTTCGCCAACCAGTTGCTTGCCCGCTACGGTGACCTGAATGCCAGCCCGGATCCGATCAACCGTTGCGGGGGCGCGTTTTGTTCGCGCGACGGTATCGACCCGGCGCTGCAGGACGCCGAACAGGCGCTCAGCCGCCTGACTTCACGCCCGGCGGCGGGGCTCAAGGTGATTGACCAGTTACCCGAGGCGACGATGCTGCGCGTCGAAACCGCCAGCGGCAAGCGTGTGGTCTACAGCCTGCTGCGCAATCGCGCTCACAGTAACGTGGCATTTCTGCTGGGTGAGGCTTACCGCTATCAGCCGGGCCTGGACACACTGACCCTTTACCCTGGAGTGCTCAGCAGTTACCCGAACTTCATGTTCAACATCCCTGCCCAGGAAGTGCCTGAATTCGTGGCCGAAATGGAGCGGGTCAAGGACGCCAATCGCTTTGAGAAAATTGTCGATCGCTGGGGCGTGCGCCGCAGCCACCCGCTGTTCTGGCAGTATTTCCACGATTTGTCCCAGTACATCCGCGAGACGACGCCGGTGGAAGAAGGGGTGCTGGATATGAACCGTTATGAAAACCTCTGACAGAGATGAGCGTCTTTTCCGACAAAATTACTCGGACTTTGTACCTGCGTAATATTTTGGCGTAAACTGCCGGCAAGCCTGTGAGGAGTTTCCATGACTGCCATAACCATTACCGACGCCGCCCACGATTACCTGGCTGACCTGCTGTCCAAGCAGAACACCCCGGGTATCGGCATCCGCGTCTTTATCACCCAGCCTGGCACCCAGTACGCCGAGACGTGCATCGCCTACTGCAAGCCCGGTGAAGAGAAACCTGAAGACACCGCCCTGGGGCTGAAAAGCTTCACCGCGTATATCGACAACTTCAGCGAAGCCTTCCTGGACGATGCCGTGGTCGACTACGCCACCGATCGCATGGGCGGCCAATTGACCATCAAGGCGCCCAACGCCAAGGTGCCTAATGTCAATGCCGACAGCCCGGTCAACGAGCGCATCAACTACTACCTGCAAACCGAGATCAACCCGGGGCTCGCGAGCCACGGCGGTCAGGTCAGCCTGATCGACGTCGTCGATGACGGCATTGCCGTATTGAAGTTCGGCGGCGGCTGCCAGGGCTGCGGCCAGGCAGACGTGACCCTGCGCGAGGGCATCGAGCGGACCCTGCTCGAGCGTATTCCGGAGCTCAAGGGCGTCCGTGACGTGACAGACCACACGCAGAAAGAAAACGCCTACTACTGAGTAAGGCGTTCACTGCGAACAAAAAAACGGCGCCCGTGAGCGTCGTTTTTTTATTAAAATTCAAACAGTTATTCCATCTATCTAATAAGTAGGATTAAGTGTGGGAGGTGGCTTGCTCCCGATAGCGGTGCCTCAGTCGTGTCATGAGGAAGCTGACACACCGCCATCGGGGGCAAGCCCCCTCCCACATTTTTTTGCATTTATTCAGTTAAATCAGCGTGTTGTTGATGATTTGCGAATTAAGAAATCAAATTCGAATGTTGACTCTATCTCCCTGACAAGGAAGGTCAAATGTGGGAGGGGGCAAGCCCCTCCCACATTTTTTGTATTTAGTCATTTAAATCAATTTATTGCTTTGATTTTTTCAAGTAAATCATCAAGGTCGATAAAGGTGCGCATGCCCCGCCCGATACAGCGACGACTCACTGAAGCTATCACTCGCCAGTACCCGACCTACCACAATCAACGCCGTACGCCGAAAGCCCTTGGCGGCGACTTTGTCGGCAATATCGCTGAGGGTGCCCACGGCCCAATCCTGATCCGGCCATGTCGCCCGGTGTACCACAGCAATCGGGCAGTCTGCGCCATAGTGCGGCAGCAGCTCGGCGACGATCTTCCCGAGATGGTTGACCCCCAGGTGAATCGCCATGGTGGTGCCATGGCGGGCCAGGCTGTCGAAGTCTTCGCCGGCCGGCATGCTGGTTTTATCGGCGTAGCGGGTCAGGATCACGCTTTGGGCGATGTCCGGCAGGGTCAGTTCGGTCTCCAGCAAGGCTGCGCAGGCGGCCACCGCCGTGACGCCGGGAATGATCTGAAAGGGGATGCCCAACTCACGCAAATAACGGATCTGCTCGCCAATCGCGCCATACAGGCTCGGATCGCCGGAGTGCACCCGTGCCACGTCTTGGCCATTAGCGTGGGCGGTCTTGATCAGTTCGATAATCTGTTCCAGGTGCAGTTCGGCGCTGTTGACCACCTGTTGCGCCTGATGACCCTCCAGCACCGCCGCCGGCACCAGCGAGCCGGCATAGATGATCACCGGGCAACTGCGGATCAGGCGCTGGCCTTTGACAGTGATCAATTCCGGATCGCCGGGGCCGGCGCCGATGAAGTAGACGGTCATGGAGAATTCCTGTGGAAAAACGGGCGAGCATGAAGATTGCTCATGATCGGGACGGGCGATTATCGGGATTTTAGCCGGCGCAGGCCAATGCAAAGGTGGCCTGGGCGTTTTTCTGGCGGGTGATCAGCAAGTGGGCAGCGCCGCCGCAGAGCTGTTCGGCCAGGGCCAGGGCCGCGCTTTCGGCGACGCCGTAACAGCCGGTATGGGCAAACGCGACCGCCGATTTGTGGCTCAGCCGGTCTTCGTAAACGGCCAGTTGCCTGGCGTTGAAGCACTGCAAGGGCAGGTCGAGCAGTCGGGCCAGGGCGAGTAACCCTGGCTCGTCCTGTTTACGGTCGATGCTGGCCAGTGCCGTGACACGCTGGCGCTCGACCCCGCCTGCGGTGAGGGCGCTCTCGAACAGCGCCAGCAGGGTGTCGACATCACAATCCCGCTGGCAACCCAGGCCGACCACCAGGGTCATGCCGAGTATTGATCATCGCGGTTACGGCGGAACAACCAGGCACTGATCAGGCCAAGGGCCAGCCAGAACGCCACGTTGGTCAACTGCGAAGCGATCTTGAACTGCGCTTCGAGGGCTTCCGGCGCCAGCATCGAATGGGTTTCCGGCTGGGGGGCACCGATCACATGCGGCACCACCAGGATCGCCACCCCCAGGACTTTCAGCAGCCAGTTGCGACCAAACACGATCAGCGCAATCCCGGCCGCCGTGGACGCGGCGGTGCCGATCCACCAGATCTGCCGTTGCGCCAGGTCGGCGGCGGCAGTGCCCGGCAGCTCCGGTGGCAGGCCCAGGGTGGGCGCCAGCACAAAGGTCGCGTAGCCGGCCAGGCCCCACAGCAAGCCTTGGGCCGTGCGGGTAGGGGCGCGCAGGGTATAGAGGCCGGCGAGCATCAAGGCGAAGCCGACGGCGACCACCAGGTTGCCGCCGGTGGTCGACAGCACACGCTGCCAGCCGTCTTCGGGCTCCCAGGCTTCGGCGTCGTGGGTGTGTGCGGCGGCGCCAGCAGCATGCTCATGAGCCACTTCAGTCGCGGCCGGGGCCTTTTCAAAGGTTTCCGCCTGCAGAATCAGCGGAGCGACCCAGAAGCTTTGCAGCAGGGTCAGCAGCAGGGCGGCCAGCAAGCCGGTGAATCCTGCGGTTTGCGCAATACGCTTGATCATGTCGGCAGGCCTCAGTGGCACGGGAACGCGGCGCTGTGGCGGGTATCGTGGGCCGCGTTGTGCACCGCCTCGATATGGGAGAAACCGGCGAAATACACCAGGCACGCGCCGAGGATCGACGCACCGATGGCGGCGGTCAGGCGTTGGCTGAGGGTGGCGGAGCTGCTGGCGGTGTGCGAGGTGCTGCTGACGATCGACATGGCGCGTCCCTTTCAGGTGTCAGGGTGACACGAGCGCATGTAAACCCCGCGAGCCAGGCACGCAGGGTTTTAACAGCGCCCGCCCACCGCGGGTTTGTTATTTGATGTTATTCGGGCCGGTCTCCGGGCTTGCGAGGGACACTGGGTCTATAAAGCGTCGCCTTCCCATGCCGTACAGGCACAGTGGATCTGACGCTTCACTCGCTTACCGTTGCGGGGGCAGCACCGGACTCGTCATGACGCCATGACTCACCGGTTTCCCGTTTCACCCTGTGAAGGGCACCCGAAACAAGATGTGTAGGAGAGCATGGGCCGGGGACGGTAGTCAAATGCGGCGAGCCCCTGTAGCCTTGCACCCTCGAGGTTCTTCGGCCCAGGCCGAAGCTAAGAAGGGAACGCGGTCCAAGCCGCGGCTGCCCCCGCAACTGTGAAGGGTTTATCTGACTGCCACGCCACTGCCACTGCGGCGGGAAGGCGCAGTCGGCGCCGGTCGCAAGACCCGCAAGCCCCAAGCCAGGAGACCTGCCTCGCCACCGATTTTCCAATTCAACCGGGCGGGGTGATCCGGTGACGAAATCCGCTTCTGCGCGCCGCCGCAGGGTCTATCGTCCCGTATGCCCGCCCCAAAGGGCATCCGATGAAAACACTGGCCAAACTCCCCGTCACCATCGTTACCGGCTTCCTCGGCTCGGGCAAGACCACCTTGCTGCGCCATATGCTCGACAACGCCCAGGGCCGTCGCATTGCGGTAATCGTCAACGAGTTCGGCGAGTTGGGCATCGACGGTGAGATCCTCAAGCAGTGCGCCATCGGTTGCACCGAAGAAGAGGCCAACGGCCGCGTGTACGAGCTGGCCAACGGCTGCCTGTGCTGCACGGTGCAGGAGGAGTTCTTTCCGGTAATGCGCGAACTCGTCGCCCGTCGCGGCGACCTCGACCATATCCTTATCGAAACCTCGGGCCTGGCCCTGCCAAAACCCTTGGTACAGGCCTTCCAGTGGCCGGAAATCCGCAGCGCCTGCACGGTTGATGCGGTCATCACCGTGGTCGACAGCCCGGCCGTGGCCGCCGGCACCTTTGCCGCGTTCCCGGATCAGGTCGACGCCCAGCGCAAGCTCGACCCTAACCTGGACCATGAGTCGCCGCTGCACGAGCTGTTTGCCGACCAGTTGGCCAGCGCCGACCTGGTGATCCTCAATAAATCCGACCTGATCAGCGCCGAAGACCTGGCCCGTGTGCGCCTGGAAGTCGCCGAAGAGCTGCCGCCGGCGGTGAAGATCATCGAAGCCAGCAGCGGTCGCCTGCCGTTGGACGTGTTGATCGGCCTGGGCGCGGGGTCCGAAGAACATATCGACGCTCGCCATAGCCACCACGATCATCACCACGAAGGTGAAGACGAGCATGATCACGACGCCTTCGATTCCATCTCCATCGACCTGCCCCAAGCCGACGAAGCGCTGCTGCTCGACGCCCTGAACCAATTGGTGGTTCAGCACGGCATCCTGCGGGTCAAGGGCTTCGCCGCCATCCCGAACAAGCCGATGCGCCTGCTGATCCAGGGTGTGGGTACGCGTTTCGACAAGCACTTCGACCGTGCCTGGGGCGCCGACGAAGCGCGCATCACGCGGCTGGTGCTGATCGGCCAGGAGCTGGACGCCGTGGGCCTCGAAGCGCAACTGCGCGCTGCCCTCAGCGTTTAACCCATGCACCTGCTCAGGACTCAGCCCGGTGGTTTCGTCGCGGACGACAATATTGCCGACCTTGGCCAAACCCCCGCCGAACTGGTGATCCTGTGCAGCGGCGATTCCAGCCTGGCGCTGTTGGCCGAAGCGGCCCAGCAGTTGCCCGAGGATTACCCCAGCCTGCGCCTGGCCAACCCGATGCAGGTGCAGAACCACGCCTCGGTCGATTTGTATGTCGATGAGGTGCTGCGCCACGCCAAGGTCATCCTGATTTCCCTGCACGGCGGCATCGGTTACTGGCGCTACGGTATCGAGCGTCTGGTGGAGCTGGCCGAGCGTGGCGTTACGCTGATCCTGGTGCCGGGGGATGACCGCCCGGACCCGGAACTCAGCGGCCTGAGCACGGTGAGTGCCGAACAGCGCGACCGCCTGTGGCACTTCCTGCGCCAGGGCGGGCTCGCTAACGCGCTGGATTTTTTCCGCTGCCTGGCCAGCGGCTACTTGGACCGCGATTACCCGTGGGCCGAGCCGCAGACCTTGCCGCGTACCGCGATCTATCACCCGCACAAAGCCAACCCTCGCCTCAATGACTGGCAGACCGATTGGCACGCGGATTGGCCCGTGGCGGCGGTGCTGTTCTACCGCTCCCACTTGCAGGCGGCCAATACCGGTTTTATCGATGTGTTCTGCCAGCGTTTGCAGGCGGCGGGCCTTAACCCGTTGCCGATGGCGGTGGCCAGTTTGAAAGAGCCCGGCTGCCTGGCGGTGGTCGAGGACCTGCTGGATGAGGTCGGCGCGGCGGTGATCCTGAACACCACCGGTTTTGCCCAATCCAGCCCCGAAGCCCCGCATCTGCGGCCATTTCGCCGCAATATCCCTGTGATCCAGGCGATCTGCGCCCAGGATAACCAGCCGGGCTGGCAGGCCAGCGAGCAAGGCCTGGGCCCGCGCGACCTGGCGATGCACATTGCCTTGCCGGAGCTGGACGGGCGCATTATCAGCCGGCCGATCAGCTTCAAGGATCTGGCCTGGCGCAGCGAGCGCAGCCAGTCGGACGTGGTGTGCTACCGCGCAGCGCCCGAACGCATGGATTTCGTCGCCGAGCTGGCGCGGCGTTGGGTCGAGCTGGCACGGGTTCCGAATGGGGATAAACGCATCGCCCTGATCCTCGCCAACTACCCGACCCGCGACGGCCGCATCGGCAATGGCGTGGGCCTGGACACCCCGGCCGCCGCGCTGAATATCCTGCGCGCCCTGCAGGCCGAAGGTTATCCGGTGCCGGAGCAACTGCCCGAAAGCGGTACCGCGCTGATCCATGAGCTGCTCGGCGGCGTCACCAACGACCTCGACAGCCTCGACCTGCGCCCCTGTCATCAAAGCCTGGGCCTGGACGACTACGAGGCGATGTTCAAGCGCTTGCCTGAATCCAACCGCCAGGCGGTGCTGGAGCGATGGGGCGCCCCGCACAACGATCCAATGTTCCGCGGCGGCCGCTTGATGATCGCCGGCCTGCGCCTGGGCCAGACCTTCGTCGGCATCCAGCCGGCCCGGGGTTACCAGGTGGATGCCAGCGCGGTGTACCACGACCCGGACCTGGTGCCGCCCCATGGCTACCTGGCGTTCTACTTCTGGTTGCGCCACACCTACGGCGCTCATGGCGTGATCCATGTGGGCAAGCACGGCAACCTCGAATGGCTGCCGGGCAAGGGCGTGGGGCTCTCGGAAAACTGCTGGCCGGATGCGTTGCTGGGGCCGCTGCCGAATATCTACCCGTTTATCGTCAACGACCCGGGCGAGGGCGCCCAGGCCAAGCGGCGTACCCAGGCGGTGATCATCGACCACCTGATGCCGCCGCTGACCCGCGCCGAAACCTACGGGCCGCTGCGGGACCTTGAGCTGTTGGCAGACGAATACTACGAAGCCCAACTGCTCGACCCGCGCCGGGCCCGCGAGCTGCAAAAAGACATCCTCAAGCTGGTGCGCGAAACTCGCATCGACCAGGAGCTTGAGCTGGATGGCGACGCCGATGCTGCTATCTGGCTGCCGCGCCTCGACACCTACCTGTGCGACTTGAAGGAGTCGCAGATCCGCGACGGCCTGCACATCTTTGGCGAATCCCCCGTGGGCCGCTTGCGCATCGACACCTTGCTGGCCTTGCTGCGCATCCCGCGTGGCGACGGCCGTGGCCCGCAATCGAGCCTGCTGCGCGTGTTGGCCAAGGCGTTCGCGCTGGGTTTTGACCCGCTGGACTGTGCCCTGGCCGAGCCCTGGACCGGGCGACGCCCGGCGGTGTTGCAGAAGATCGATGGGCAGCAGTGGCGCACCGCCGGGGATACCCGCGAGCGCTTGGAGTTGTATGCGGCGCGAATGATCGAGCAGGCGTTGGAAGGGCCGCTGGAACAGTTGGAAGAGCCTGGCTGGGAAGAGGTGAAGGCGGTGATCGAAAGCCTGCGCATCGTCGTGGCGCCACGCCTGGACGCCTGCGGCCCGGCGGAAATGCGCGGCTTGCTGGAGGCCCTCGGCGGGCGCTTTGTCCCGGCCGGCCCGAGCGGCGCACCGAGCCGGGGGCGTCTGGATGTGCTGCCGACCGGGCGCAATTTCTTCACCGTTGACGTGCGCAACCTGCCCACCACCACCGCGTGGCGCATCGGCTTCCAGTCCGCCAACCTGATACTTGAGCGGCACCTGCAGGACCACGGCGATCACCTGCGCCAGCTCGGCCTGTCGGTGTGGGGCACGGCCACCATGCGCACCGGTGGCGACGACATCGCCCAGGCCATGGCGCTGATGGGCGTGCGGCCGGTGTGGGCCACCGGCAGTCAACGGGTGGATGATTTTGAAATCCTGCCCATCAGCCTGTTGGACCGCCCGCGCGTGGACGTCACCTTGCGCGTGTCCGGGTTTTTCCGCGATGCCTTCGCCAACCTGATCCGCCTGTTCGACGCGGCGGTACAAGCCGTGGCGGCCCTGGATGAGCCGGACGACATGAACCCGCTGGCCGCCAAGGTGCGCAGTGAGCGCGCGGCATTGCTGGCCTCCGGCCTGGATGCGGAGGCCGCGGCGAAACAGGCCGGCTGGCGTATCTTCGGGGCCAAGCCCGGTGCCTATGGCGCGGGCGTGCAGGGCGCCATTGACGGGCGCCTGTGGCAAAGCCGCGAGGACCTGGCCGAGGTCTACCTGAACTGGGGCGGCTACGCCTATGGCGGCTCCGACGAAGGCACCGCCGCCCGTACGCAGTTTGCCCAGCGCCTGAGCCAGGTGCAGGCGGTGTTGCAGAACCAGGATAACCGCGAGCACGACCTGCTCGACTCCAACGACTACTACCAGTTCCAAGGCGGCATGCTCGCCGCCGTGGAAACCCTGAGCGGCGACAAGGCCGCCAGCTATCACGGCGACCATAGCCAGCCGGACCTGCCGAGGATTCGCACCTTGAAGGAAGAGCTGAACCGGGTGATCCGTTCCCGCGCCGCCAACCCCAAGTGGATCGACGGCGTGAAGCGCCATGGCTATAAAGGTGCGTTTGAAATGGCCGCGACCGTGGACAATCTGTTCGCCTTCGACGCCACCACGGCGCTGATCGACGATCATCAATATGCGTTGCTCGCCGACGCCTACCTGCTGGACCCTGACACCCGGGCCTTTGTGCAGCAGCACAACCCCGCAGCGCTGCGTGATATGACCGAGCGCATGCTCGAAGCCCAGCAGCGGGGTTTGTGGCAGGAACCGGGGGCGTACCGCGAGGCGTTGGAAAACCTGTTGCTGGATATAGAAGAAGACAGCTGATGACTGATACTCCGCATTTCCCGCTGTCCGCCGTGGTCGCTGCCGACGACCTGAAACTGGCGCTGTGCCTGACCGCCATCGACCCGAAGATCGGCGGCGTGCTGATCGAAGGCCCGCGTGGCATGGCCAAATCCACCCTGGCCCGTGGCCTGGCGGATCTGCTGGCCAGCGGCCAATTCGTCACCTTGCCGTTGGGCGCCACCGAAGAGCGCCTGGTGGGTACCCTGGATCTGGATGCCGCGCTGGGCGAAGGCCGTGCGCAGTTTTCCCCTGGGGTGCTGGCCAAGGCCGACGGCGGCGTGTTGTATGTGGATGAAGTCAACCTGCTGCCCGATCACCTGGTGGACCTGTTGCTCGACGTCGCCGCCAGCGGCACCAACCTGATCGAACGCGACGGCATTTCCCATCGCCACTCGGCGCGCTTTGTGCTGATCGGCACCATGAACCCGGAGGAGGGCGAGTTGCGCCCGCAGCTGCTGGACCGCTTCGGTTTCAACGTGGCGCTGAGCGGGCAGACGCTGCCGGCCGAGCGCGGGCAGATCATCCGGCGGCGCCTGGATTTCGACAGCGACCCCGCCGCGTTCTGCACCCAGTGGGCCGGGCAACAGGCGGCGCTGCGCCAGCGCTGTACCCAGGCGCGGGCGCGGCTGGACAGTATCGAGCTGGATGATCAGGCCCTGGCGCAGATCACCGAGCGTTGCTTTGCTGCCGGTGTCGACGGCTTGCGCGCCGACCTGGTCTGGCTGCGCGGCGCCCGGGCCCACGCGGCGTGGCGGGGCGCGGATACCATTGCCGAAGAAGACATCGAAGCAGTGGCGGAATTTGCCTTGCGCCACCGTCGCCAGGTGCAATCCCCACCGGCCAGCCCACCCAATCAAGGGCAGGCGCCGACACCCTCGGACACCTCGCCCGGCCAAGGCCAATGGGGCGATATGCCCGCACCGGCACTGCCCACTGGCGCTCGCCGAGACGTGCCTGCCTGGCCAAAAAAGCCCTAGGCATTCGCCCCCGACCTGACGCGGGGGAGGATGCCCGGCCCAAGGCGGGGCGACTGGACAACGGCAGGCAGGGCAAGGCACGCAGCGCACAGCAGGGTTCGATCAACTGGCCGGGCACCTTGCTCGGCGGCCGGCCGCACTCCCGTGGAGACCTGCGCTACCACCTGCGCAGCCGCTCGGCCCATGAGTTGTGGCTGGTGATCGTGGATGCGTCGGCCTCCACGCGGCGGCATCGTGCATTAACCGATGCTAAGGGCTTGCTCGCCCAGCTGTTTGACGACGCCTACCGGCAACGGGCGCGCATGGCGTTGTTGACCGCCAGCGGCCAGGCACCGAAGTGGCAGGTACAGGGGTTGAAAGCAGCGAAAGGCCTGGCGGGCTGGCTGGATCAGCTGGGCGCCGGCGGTGGCACGCCGTTGCTGGCAGCGCTGACCGAGGCCGCGCATTGGCTGGTGGCGCGGCGCAAGCGTTATCCGGCCGAGCAGCAGCGTGTGCTGGTGATCACGGATGGGCGCCTCAAGGACATCGCCGGGTTGCCGTTATTGACGTGTGCGGGGTTGCTGGTGGATATCGAGCGCGGGCCGATCAGGCTGGGGCGGGCCCAGGAGCTGGCGGCGGGGTTGCAGTTGGATTATCGGCATATCGATGAGTTGTAGTGGCGGTACCACCGCCATCGTGGGCAAGCCCCCTCCCACATTTGATCGAGTACACCCATTTGGAATGCGGTCAGTGTGGGAGGGGGCTTGCCCACGATGAGGCCCTCACATACACCACACACTCTATCAGCCAGCCCCCGGCACATTCGGCCAAAGATCCGCCACCAGGAACAGCCGCTCGGCTTCCTCCCAATCCTCGCCGTTCTGCACCATGCGCACCAGCAGCTGCGCAGGCGCCATCGGATCAAGGTCTGCCAGCCAGGCCTGCATCTGTTCTTCGCTCCACACCTCATCCGCCGGGTAATGCGCCGGCGCCAGCCACGCATGCCGGGGCAATGGTTGCCAGCGGCCTGGCGCACTGGCGCTGACAAAATCCCGCCAGTCCCGCTGATGCAACCAGCGCCCGCGCAGATGCTGCGGGTGTGCGCCTTGGGGCGGTTCGGCCAGTCCAGGCCAGGGATAGAGCAAATACCCGCCGAGCCACAGGTGCGCATCAAACTGCTGAATATCCAGGGCCGCCAACACCTCGCGGCTTTCTGCCCGCGCCGAGATCGGCAGTTGATGCTGGGCCAAGTGCGCCAGCTTGCGGTCCAGCCGATCATGGCAGCCTGGGCCCAGCCACTGCGCGGTGTCCTGGCCGTTGCCGTCCTGCGGGCCCAGGTAGAGTTTGATCGCCAATTCCAGATGGTGCACGCCATCGCGGTCGCGCAGCAGCATGTCCAGCTCGCCCAGGGTGTGCCCGGCGCGGCGGATCGGCAGGTTGGCGGCGAGCAACTCCACCCCCGGCGCATGCTGCACGGCGAACTGCCACAGGCGTTCGTAGTACAGGCCCAGGCGCCGGGTGCGTGACAGGCTCAACCAGTGCTGCAAGGCACGGCTGTCCTGGTCGAGTGCGCGTAGCCAGTGTTCAAGACGGTCGGGCGCCTGCACCCAGTCACTGCCCGCCAGCGGGTGGCGCTGTGGCCACGGTGTCTGCGCGAGCATCGGTGGGGCAAGCATCACCCACGCCAGGTCGCGCACCTCGGGGTGGCGCAGCTGGCGGGGCAGGTTGTGCAAATCAGGGAACACAGTCATGGTCCGAGCATAGCCTTTTAACCGTTGCGCAGGGGGCTGAGAACCGTTGTCATCAAGGCTTCACGGCGACAAAGGATTTTGCCTGAGCCAGCCTTTCGCCCATAATCGTTTCTTTTTTGCCCCACCCCCAATCCCGCAGGAGCCCCATGGAGCAATTTCGCAATATCGGCATTATCGGTCGCCTGGGCAGTACCCAGGTGTTGGACACCGTCCGCCGGCTGAAAAAATTCCTGCTGGAACGCCACCTGCATGTGATCCTCGAAGACACCATCGCCGAAATCCTTCCCGGCCACGGCCTGCAAACCTCGTCGCGCAAGATGCTCGGCGAAGTCTGCGACATGGTCATCGTGGTCGGCGGCGATGGCAGCCTGCTCGGCGCGGCCCGGGCCCTGGCGCGGCATAACGTGCCGGTGCTGGGGATCAACCGTGGCAGCCTGGGGTTTCTCACCGATATCCGCCCCGATGAGCTGGAAGTCGAAGTGGCCAAGGTGCTCGACGGCCATTACCTGGTGGAAAACCGCTTCCTGCTGCAGGCCGAAGTGCGCCGCCACGGCGAAGCCATCGGCCAGGGCGATGCGCTCAATGACGTGGTGCTGCACCCGGGCAAGTCCACGCGGATGATCGAATTCGAGCTGTATATCGACGGCCAGTTCGTGTGCAGCCAGAAGGCCGACGGCCTGATCGTCGCCACGCCCACCGGCTCCACCGCCTACGCGCTGTCGGCCGGTGGCCCGATCATGCACCCCAAGCTCGATGCCATTGTGATCGTGCCGATGTACCCCCATATGTTGTCCAGCCGGCCGATTGTGGTCGATGGCAACAGTGAGCTGAAAATCGTGGTGTCCAAAGACATGCAGATCTACCCGCAAGTCTCCTGCGACGGGCAGAACCATTTCACCTGCGCCCCCGGTGACACCATCACCGTGAGCAAGAAGGCACAGAAGTTGCGCTTGATCCACCCGCTGGATCACAACTACTACGAAGTGTGCCGCACCAAGTTAGGCTGGGGCAGCCGCTTGGGGGGTGGAGGCGACTGATGCTCGATCCCGCGCGTAGCTACGACCTGATTGGTGACGTGCACGGTTGCGCTCATACCCTTGAGCACTTGCTCGACCAGATGGGTTACCACAAGCAGGGCGGCACCTGGCGCCATCCTTCGCGCATGGCGGTGTTCCTCGGCGATATCATCGACCGTGGCCCACGCATTCGCGAGGCGCTGCATATCGTCCACGACATGGCCGAGGCCGGCCAGGCGCTGTGCATCATGGGCAACCACGAGTTCAATGCCCTGGGTTGGGCCACACCGGCGCCGCCGGGCAGTGGCAGGCAGTTCGTGCGCGAGCACACCCCACGGCATGAGCGGCTGATCCACGAGACCCTGACCCAGTTCGAGCAGCACCCGGCCGACTGGCACGACTTCCTCGGCTGGTTCTACGACATGCCGCTGTTTGTCGATGCCGGGCGCTTCCGCGTGGTGCATGCATGCTGGGACGACGGCTTTATCCAGCCGCTGCGCGCGACGTTCCCGGATGGCTGCATCGACCAGCACTTCCTGCAGGCCGCCGCCGTGCCCGGCAGTTTTGCCTGCAACGCCTTCGACCGCCTGCTGCGCGGCACCGATATGCGCTTGCCGGACGGCCTGACGCTGACCGGTGGCGATGGCCTGACACGCTCGTTCTTCCGCACCAAGTTCTGGGAAGACGACCCTAAGACCTACGGCGACATCGTATTCCAGCCCGACGCACTGCCTGAGCCGGTGGCGCGCACGCCATTGTCGCCCCATGAAAAAAACTCCCTGCTGCGCTACGGCGCCGACGAACCCTTGCTGTTCGTCGGTCATTACTGGCGCAGCGGCAAACCGGCGCCGATCCGCCCGAACCTGGCGTGCCTGGACTACAGCGCAGTGCTGTACGGCAAGCTGGTGGCGTATCGGCTGGACCAGGAAACCCGCCTCGACCCGCGTAAGTTCGTATGGGTCGATGTCGAGCGGCCGGAGGTGCTCACATGAGCTCCTGCGTGCTGCAAACGCACTTTTGAGGAAACTCCATGGATGATTCGACGTTCGACCAACTGGAGGCCGCACTGTCCGCTGCTCCCGGTAACGTCGCGCTGCTGACCCTGCTGCTCGGTGCCAGTCTTGAGCGTGGCGAGCATGAGCGCGGGCTGAAGCTGTTGCCCGCCGACCTTGAGCAGTGGCCTGACGCCCCGGCGTTGAAGCTGGCGGCCGCCCAACTACTGCTGGCCGCCGGCCAGGCGCACAAGGCATTGCCTTTGATCGAAGGTGAAGACCCCGCCGCGCGCCTGCTCAAGGCCCGTACCCTGGCAGCGCTGGAGCGCCTTAAAGAGGCCCAGGTGGAATATCGCGCAGCGGTGGATGCCAACCCGGCCCTGGAAGATATGGCGTTGTGGCGCCGCTTGAACGTGTCGGTGGTGGACTTCCCAGGTGCCGAGGGCCGCCCGCGCTTGCGCGTGATCTCCAATGACGACACCGACCAGAGCGAAGTGGTGCGCCTGCTGGTGCCGGAAAAGGAAACCCTGACCTTCGACGATATCGGTGGCCTGGATGAGCTGAAAAAGACCATCCATAAAAAGATCATCCTGCCGTACCAGAAGCCGGGCCTGTTCCAGCGCTTTCGCAAGAAAGTCGGCGGCGGTGTGCTGTTGTACGGTCCGCCGGGTTGCGGCAAGACCATGCTGGCCCGCGCTACGGCGGGGGAGTGCAAGGCAACCTTCTTCAACGTGGCAATTTCCGATGTACTGGACATGTACATCGGCGAGTCCGAGCGCAAGTTGCACGCGTTGTTCGAACAGGCGCGGGCCCAGGCGCCGGCGGTGATGTTTTTTGACGAGGTCGAGGCGCTGGGTGGCAAGCGTGCCAATACCCGTGAGTCGACGTCGTCCAAGCTGGTGAGCCAGTTCCTCTCCGAAATGGATGGCTTCACCAATGACAACCATGGCGTGCTGATTCTCGCGGCGACCAACGTGCCATGGTCGGTGGATTCGGCGTTCCGTCGCCCTGGCCGTTTTGACCGGGTGTTGTTTGTGCCGCCACCGGACCGTCCGGCGCGGGAAAGCATGCTCAAGTCGATGATGAAAGGCCGCCCCATGGCTGACGACATCGACTTTGCCTTCCTGGCCAAGAACACCTCGGGGTTCTCCGGCGCCGACCTCAGCGAGCTGGTGGAGACTGCGGCTGACGAAGCGATTGAGGCCTCGATCGACAGTGGCACCGAGCAGTCCATCTGTGATCGGCATTTCAAGGCGGCGTTGAAAGAAGTGCGCGCCACGACCCTGGAATGGCTGACCACGGCGCGTAACTACGCGCGGTACGCCAATGAAGGCAACCAGTACGACGAAGTCCTGGCCTTCCTCGACAAACACGGGAAGGGCCGCTGATGGCGCAGTACGGTGGTTACCGCATCGAAGATGAACCGCGTCCGGGGGCCTTGGCCAAGTGGGCGGTTTCGCCGTTCTGGCCGCTGTTAGGCTTGATGCTTGGGGGGGCCTGGCTGGGCTTGCCGTGGTTTGTGTTCAACTCGATTGCCGTCGGCAGTCCGACGCGCGTGCGCGAGTGGATACTTGCGGGTGTGGCGCTGCTGGGCAGCCTGGTGATCGGGTTTGTACTGCTGCAACTGGTGGGCGCCGGTTATCTCCAGACCCAGGCGGAAATTCAATACGCCTTGCTGGTGCTGGTGGTGTGGAAACTCACCATTGGCTACCTGCTGTACATGCAGCAAAACGCGACCATCGAGATTTACCAGTATTACGGCGGCGAGTTGAGCCGCTTTGGTTTTCCCTTGGCGTTGATTGGTGGCTTCGTGCTGAAAGGCATGGTCGTCAAATGGCTGCCGTACACCCTGTGGTATCTGGTGGTGAGCTGATGAATACCGACTATCTGCTGCAACTGGCCTACCAACGCCTGCAGGCCGACCATAACGACGGCGCAATCGACGCGCTGCGCCAATTGCTCGCCAGCGACCCGCATTCGGCCGAAGCCCACGCCTTGCTGGCGATCTGCCTGATGAACATGCGCCGGGTGCATGCCGCCAAGCGTGAAGTGCAACTGGCCCTGGCCGCCGATGCACAACTGCCGTTGGCCCATTACGCGGCCGCGCAAGTCGCCATCGCCTTACGCAAGTTCAAGCTGGCGCAGGACCATGTGACCCAACTGCTGGATATGGAGCCGCTCAACCCGGTGAACTATCGTTGCCTGGCCGACCTGTATCAGTTGACCGGCCGTTTGGCACAGAGCCGCGAGCCGTTGGAAAAAGCCCTGGAACTGGGGCCGGACGATCCGGCCAACCTGGTGGCCATGGCGCAGTTCCATCGCGCCAGCAGCCATTGGGACCAGGCGTATCAATTCGCCCGCCAGGCTTTGCAGGCCGACCCTTCGAACGCGGCCGCGGTGGTGGTGCTTGGTCACCTGTTGCTGCGCGAAGGTGACATCAACGGCGCCCGCGACCACGCGATCTGGGCCCTGCAGGAAAACGCCACAAACGTCGCGGCGCTGCATTTGCTCACGGCCGTCAAGGCTCGCAGCAATGTGTTCCTCGGCACCTGGTGGCGCTTCAACAGTTGGATGAACGAGCGCAGCGCTACCCGCGCCATCATCCTGCTTTTGTTCATGTTTGTGGTCTACCGTGTAGTGGTCATTACCCTGACGGCCCAGGGCTATCCGCAAGTGGCCGAGATGGTCAACTGGGTGTGGCTGGCGTTTGCCGCCTACACCTTTGCCGCGCCGCAGATCTTCCGGCGCTTGCTCGACAAGGAGCTGGTACAGGTCAAGCTCTCCAAGGAATTCTGACGGGCCAGGCCCTGTCACCCATGTACTCGCTGAACCAGCGACCGTTATCAGAGGTTGTTCACATGTCGTCTTTTGCTGAAATGATCGAAAACATCACCCCGGACATCTACGCGAGCCTCAAGCTCGCCGTGGAAATCGGCAAGTGGTCCGATGGCCGCAAGCTCAGTGCCGAGCAGCGCGAACTGTCCCTGCAGGCCATGATCGCCTGGGAGATCCAGAACCTGCCGGAAGACCAGCGCACCGGCTACATGGGCACGCAGGAATGCCAGTCGAAATCGACCACCGTGCCGAACATCCTGTTCAAGTCGGATGCGATCCATTGATTGAAATTGGTCGCGGTGCAGTCAGCAAAATGTCGGCGCAACTTGGTGAGCCGACCGTTCAATACGCGTTTCGCCTGGGCGATACCGAGGTGCCGGTCAACCCCCTGATCGGCACCCATGTTCGCCTGGAATACCTCGGCGCCATTCATTGCAGCCATTGCGGCCGCAAGACCAAGACCAGCTTCAGCCAGGGCTATTGCTACCCGTGCATGACCAAGCTGGCCCAGTGTGACCTGTGCATCATGAGCCCCGAGCGCTGCCATTACGACGCCGGCACCTGCCGCGATCCGGGCTGGGGCGAGACTTTCTGCATGACCGACCACGTGGTGTACCTGGCCAACTCGTCGGGCATCAAGGTCGGCATCACCCGTGCCACCCAATTGCCGACGCGTTGGCTGGACCAGGGCGCCAGCCAGGCGCTGCCGATCATGCGCGTGGCGACGCGCCAGCAATCCGGGTTTGTCGAGGATGTATTGCGCAGCCAGGTGGCGGACAAAACCAACTGGCGTGCGTTGCTCAAGGGCGACGCGGCGGCGGTGGACCTCAAGCAGGTGCGCGACGAGTTGTTCGCCTCCTGCGCCGATGGCCTGCTGCAATTGCAGGAACGCTTTGGCCTGCAGGCTATCCAACCGGTAACCGACCTCGAACCGTTGGAAATCCGCTACCCGGTGGAGCAGTATCCAGCCAAGATCGTCAGCTTCAACCTGGACAAGAACCCGATTGCCGAAGGCACGCTGCTGGGGATCAAGGGCCAATACCTGATCTTCGACACCGGCGTGATCAATATTCGTAAGTACACGGCCTACCAGCTCGCCGTGCATCAGTAGAAGGATGCCACCCATGCGCACCGAACAACCGAAGATGATTTACCTGAAGGACTATCAGGCGCCGGACTACCTGATCGAAGAGACGCACCTGACCTTCGAGTTGTTCGAGGACCACAGCCTGGTCCACGCGCAGCTGGTGATGCGCCGTAACCCTGAGCGTGGCGCCGGCCTGCCGCCGCTGGTACTCGACGGCCAGCAACTGGAGTTGCTGACCGTCAACCTCGGCGACCAGGAACTGAGCGAGGCTGACTACCAGCTGACGGACAGCCACCTGACCCTGCATCCGACCCGCGAGACCTTCACGGTCGACACCAGCGTGCGCATCCACCCGGAAACCAACACCGCTCTGGAAGGCCTGTACAAATCCGGCAGCATGTTCTGCACCCAGTGCGAGGCCGAGGGCTTCCGCAAGATTACCTATTACCTCGACCGCCCGGACGTGATGAGCACCTTCACCACCACGGTGATCGCCGAGCAACACCGCTACCCGGTGCTGCTCTCCAACGGCAACCCGATTGCCAGCGGCCCCGGCGAAGACGGCCGCCACTGGGCGACCTGGGAAGACCCGTTCAAGAAACCCGCCTACCTGTTCGCGCTGGTGGCCGGTGACCTGTGGTGTGTCGAAGACAGTTTCACCACCATGACCCAGCGTGAAGTGGCACTGCGCATCTACGTCGAGCCGGAAAATATCGACAAGTGCCAGCACGCCATGACCAGCCTGAAAAAATCCATGCGCTGGGACGAAGAAACCTACGGCCGCGAGTATGACCTCGACATCTTCATGATCGTGGCGGTCAACGATTTCAACATGGGCGCCATGGAGAACAAGGGCCTCAATATCTTCAACTCCAGCGCCGTGCTGGCCCGCGCCGAAACCGCCACCGACGCCGCGCACCAGCGGGTCGAGGCGATCGTCGCCCATGAATACTTCCACAACTGGTCGGGCAATCGCGTGACCTGCCGCGACTGGTTCCAGCTGTCGCTGAAGGAAGGCTTTACCGTCTTCCGTGATTCGGGCTTCTCCGCCGACATGAACTCCGCCACGGTCAAGCGCATCCAGGACGTGGCCTACCTGCGTACCCACCAGTTCGCCGAAGACGCCGGCCCCATGGCCCATGCGGTGCGCCCCGACAGCTTTATCGAGATCTCCAACTTCTACACCTTGACCGTGTACGAAAAAGGCTCGGAAGTGGTCGGCATGATCCATACCTTGCTCGGTGCCGAAGGCTTCCGTAAAGGCAGTGACCTGTACTTCGAACGCCATGACGGCCAGGCCGTGACCTGCGACGACTTTATCAAGGCCATGGAAGACGCCAACGGCGCCGACCTCAGCCAGTTCAAACGCTGGTACAGCCAGGCCGGCACGCCACGTCTGGCGGTGAGCGAGTCCTACGACGCTGCGGCCAAGACCTACAGCCTGACCTTCCGCCAGAGCTGCCCGGAAACCCCGGATAAGGTCGAGAAACTGCCGTTCGTGATCCCGGTCGAACTGGGCCTGCTGGACGGGCAGGGCGCGGGCATTGCCTTGCGCCTGGCCGGTGAAGCCACGGCCGGCGCCACGTCCCGTGTGATCTCGGTGACCGAAGCCGAGCAAACCTTCACCTTCGTCGACATCGCCGAACAGCCGTTGCCGTCGCTGCTGCGTGGTTTCTCGGCACCGGTGAAACTGAGCTTCCCGTACAACCGCGACCAACTGATGTTCCTGATGCAGCATGACAGCGACGGCTTCAACCGCTGGGATGCGGGCCAGCAGCTGTCGGTGCAGGTGTTGCAGGAACTGATCGGCCAGCATCAGCAGGGCCAGGCGTTGCAGATGGACCAGCGCCTGATCACGGCCTTGCGCAGTGTGTTGAGCGACGAAAGCCTGGACCAGGCCATGGTTGCGGAAATGCTGTCGTTGCCGGGCGAAGCCTACCTGACGGAAATCAGCGACGTCGCGGACGTGGATGCCATCCACGCCGCGCGTGAGTTTGCGCGCAGGCAACTGGCTGACAACCTGCATGAACCGCTGTGGTTGCGTTACCAGGCCAACCGCGAACTGTCCAAGCAGACGCCTTATGTGGCGGCGGCCGAGCACTTCGCCCGGCGTGCCTTGCAGAACATCGCGCTGTCGTACCTGATGCTCAGCGGCAAGCCCGAAGTGCTGGCGGCGACCCTTGAGCAGTTCGACACCAGCGACAATATGACCGAGCGCCTTACCGCGTTGGCGGTGCTGGTGAACTCGCCGTTCGAAGCGGAGAAGGCCCAGGCGCTGGCGGTATTTGCCGAGAACTTCAAGGACAACCCGTTGGTCATGGACCAGTGGTTCAGCGTGCAGGCCGGCAGCCCGTTGCCGGGCGGGCTGGAGCGGGTCAAGGCGTTGATGGAGCACCCGGCGTTCACGCTCAAGAACCCGAACAAGGTGCGTGCACTGATCGGCGCGTTTGCCGGGCAGAACCTGATCAACTTCCACGCCGCCGACGGTTCGGGCTATCGCTTCCTGGCGGACCTGGTGATCCAGTTGAATGCGTTCAACCCGCAGATCGCTTCGCGCCAGCTGGCGCCGCTGACCCGCTGGCGTAAATACGACAGCGCGCGCCAGGCGTTGATGAAGGCGGAACTTGAGCGCATTCGTGGGTCGGGTGAGTTGTCCAGCGATGTGTTCGAGGTGGTGAGCAAGAGTCTTGCTTAAATAAACCGCTTCGGTAAAAAAAACGGCCTGTTCAGGCCGTTTTTTTGCCTCGGAGCTTCGTTCAAGGAGCGCTTTTTTGCTGCTGACGTTTCCTGGCAGAAGGCTCTGCTAAGCTGCGGCACTTTTCCTTATTCGGTGGGATCAACGTGTCGCGTACCACTCGTTTACTGACGTTGTTGCAGGCCCTGCGAGGCAAGAAGCGCCCGGTGACCGCCGCCGTGCTGGCGGCGCAATTGGAGGTGTCCGAGCGTACGCTGTACCGCGACATTGCCGAGTTGACCGCCCTGGGCGCGCCGATTTTCGGCGAGGCCGGGGTAGGGTACGTGCTGCGCAGCGGCCTGTTTTTGCCGCCCTTGATGCTCAACGCCGAAGAAACCGAAGCGATCGTGCTGGGCTTGCGTTATGTGGACCAGCGCGGCGATGACGTGCTCAGCCGTGCCGCCGCCAACGCCTTGGCGAAAATCGCCGATGTGCTCGACCCGGCGGCGCAGGAAGCCCTGCGCAACCCGACGTTGCTGCCCGGCCCGCCAGGGTTTGGCTACCCGGAAAACCGCGTGCCGCTGGATGTATTTCGCGAAGCGATTCGGCATCAGGACAAGCTGCATATCGACTACGCCGATGCCAGCCAGACCCAGAGTCAACGCCTGATCTGGCCCCTGGCCCTGGGGTTTCTCAATGAAGTGCGGGTGATCGTGGCGTGGTGTGAGCTGCGCGGCGCCTATCGCACCTTTCGCACCGACCGCGTGGCGAGTGCCGAGGTCGTCGGCGAACGTTATCCGGGGCGGCGCAGCGACTGGCTGCGGGCCTGGCGCAAACTGATGGAGCAGAATGAATCCGGGCCCTTCACTCCTGACAAAAACTGACACACCCCTGGCTTAGCATGCTGCTACAACCACCTGAAAAGGAGCTTTGCCATGTCCCAGCCTGAATTGGCCCCCGCCATCGCCGCCTATATCGCGGCGACCAATACCCGCGACACCTCGGTCATTGCCCAGTGTTTTGCCGACGATGCCAATGTGTTCGATGAAGGCCAGCATCAGGTGGGCACTGCCGCCATTGCACGCTGGATGGAAGACACCGGGCGCCGCTACCAGCCGCGTGTCGAGGTGCTCAAGGTGCAGCACCGTACCGGCAAGGTGCTGGTCAGCAATGTGGTCTCCGGCAATTTTCCCGGCAGCCCGCTGGAGTTGCGCTACACCTTTCGCCTGGACGCGCAGGGCAAGATTTCACGGCTGGACATCTCCCTGTAGGTCATAATCGCGGGCATGACTTTCGACTCGCCCCTCGCTGCTTACCAACACGCCATTACCCAACAGGGTTTCGTTGCCGACGATGCCCAGCGCCGGGCGGTGGATGCCCTGCAAGCCTGCCATGCGGCCTTGCATCAAGGCCGGTCTCCCGTGACTGGCGTTTACCTGTGGGGGCCGGTGGGCCGCGGCAAGACCTGGTTGATGGATCAGTTCTACCAAAGCCTGCGGGTGCCCGCACGGCGTCAGCATTTTCACCACTTCATGGGCTGGGTGCATCAGCGTCTGTTCCAGCTCACCGGCACCCATGACCCGTTGCAGGCCCTGGCGCGGGAGCTGAGCCGGGAGGTGCGGGTGTTGTGTTTCGACGAGCTGTTCGTCAATGACATCGGTGACGCGATCATCCTCGGCCGGCTGTTCCAGGTCATGTTCGAGGAAGGTGTGGTGATGGTCTGCACCTCCAATCAACCACCGGCCCAGCTGTATGCCGATGGCTTCAATCGGGAGCGCTTCCTGCCGGGCATTGCGGCGATTGAGCTGCATATGCACGTGGTGGCGGTCGACGGTGGCGAGGATCATCGCTTGCATCCAGGTGTGGGCCGGCAGCGCTATTGGGTGAACCAGCCTGAAGCGCTGGCGAACGTGTTCGCACAATTGGCCGAAGGCCAGGCGGTGAGTCGTGGTCCGGTCACCGTCGGCCATCGTTCCATCGTGTGCGTGCAGGCCAGTGACAGCGTGCTGTGGTGCCGCTATGCCGACCTCTGCGAACAACCCCTGGCGGCAATGGATTTCATCCTGCTGTGCGACCGCTTCAAGGCGATCCTGCTGGGGGAGGTGCCCAACCTGAGTGCGCAACAGCGCCCAGGCCGGATTGCCCGCGGCACCGAGGATGGGGTCGAGCGCGTGGTGGCCGGTGATCGCGAGTTACCGCAGTTGTCGGTGCACGACGACAGTGTGCGTCGCTTCGTCGCCCTGGTGGACGAGTGCTACGACCGTAAGGTGCCGTTGTTCATCGACGCCCAAGTGCCGCTGGAGCGCCTGTATACCGAGGGTTACCTGGCGTTTCCTTTCCGTCGCACCTTGAGCCGCTTGCAAGAAATGCAGCTGCAGCGCTTCGGCTGAGGCCTGTACGAAAAAAGCCCTGAATGGGCACTTTGGGGTTTTTTAATGCCAAAGCCTTCGCGCTTTCGGGCGCACATTTGTAGTTAATCTCCTTCATCTGGTGCTGACTCCACGCTTACAATCGTGCCCCTCAAAGGGAACCGGTTCCCTTGTAGTCGTGATCGAGGACGGAAATGGACACCCCAGATATCCTGGTGCTGCAAGCCAGCTACACCAATCCTGTACATGCCGAAGCCATTGCCAAGGTGCTTAACCATTACGCCGAAGACCCCATGGGCGGCGGCCATAGCCTGCCCGCCGACCTGCTGGAGCAACTGCCGGCCGAGTTGGCCAAGCGCCCCCATGCGTTCAGTGTGCTGGCGTTTGTCGGCGGTGAGCCGGCGGGGCTGGTGAATTGCTTTGAAGGGTTTTCCACCTTTGCCTGCCGCCCCTTGGTCAACGTTCACGACGTGGTGGTGATGAATGAGTTTCGCGGCTTGGGGCTGAGCCAGAAAATGCTGCTGAAGGTCGAGGACATCGCCCGCCAGCGTGGTTGCTGCAAGATCACCCTGGAGGTGCTGGAAGGTAATGCCGTCGCCCAGTCGGCGTATCGCAAGTTTGGTTTTGATGATGCGAAGTTTGATCCGGCCCATGGGCGTATGTTGTTCTGGAACAAGCCGCTTTAATAAATAATCGGCGAAAAAAAGGGCGCCAGCAGAGGGCGCCCAATAAACCTTTGCCAACGGAGCGGTATGGCCGAGGGTGTTGCGGATTAACTAACGATTAACTTAACTCTTGGGCTGTTCCTGTTCGGTCGTGTTGGTGTTCGGTGTCTTGCCGTCGGCGGACGCCGTTTGTTCAGTCGTGCCGTGAAGCGTCTGTTGCGTGAAGGTGAAGTTGTTGTAGAACTCCTTCGAGCGCTCCGAGCCGCCTTCGGCAAACGCGGCGGCGGAGCCCAGGGTCATCAAGCTGGCAAGCATCAAGGTCGAGAGTTTCATCTGTGTTTACTCATTAAGTGTGATCGGTTATCTGCTCTGTCCTTGATCAGAATCGTGGGGCGATTCTGGTGCGATCTTATTAAGTGGGAATTAACGCGAGAAACATCCGAAGTTAACAATATCGTTAACTTCGGATGGCCGGCTTTAAAGCTTCCAGTCCAAGGCCAGCGTAATGGCGCGTGGGTCGCCCCAATACACGCCGTTATAAAAGCCAACGCGCTCGTAATACTTTTTATCGAATAGGTTGTTGACGTTAAGCGACGCTGAGACGTGCTCGTCGAATTGATAGCGGGACATCAGGTTGACCACCGTGTATGCCTGTTGTGTGATCTTCGCCCGTTCGGTCACCAGTGTGTTGCCGACGCGTACCCCTGTAGGTCGATTGCTCCAATCGTAAATGTCGCTCTGCCAGTTCACCGCGCCGCCGACCGTGAGGTTGCGCCACGCCCCCGGCAACCGGTAGGCGCTGGAGACTTTCAGCAGGTTCAGCGGCTGCCCGGTGTTGTTGCGTTTACCCGAGCCGTTGACCGAATGGGTGTAGGTGTAGCCGGCCGTCAGGTTCCAATCGGGCATGATTTCCCCGGCAGCTTCCAATTCGAAGCCGTTGACCTTGTTACCTTTGCCGCCGGACTTGTAGTACTCCTCGCCGGTGATGGGGTTTGGTGGTACCGAATCGTCCCGCTCGGCGACGTTGTCCTGGGTGCTCCAGAAATACGCCGCCGCCAGGTTCAGGCGCTCCTCCAGCACGCTGCCCTTGAGGCCCACCTCGTAGTTGCTGCCGACCACGGGCTCCAGGTACTTCATGTTGGCATCGCGCAGGCTCTGGGGTTTGAAAATGTCGGTATAGCTCGCGTAGACCGTGTACTCCGGCGTCAGGTCGTAGAGCAGGCCCGCGTAGGGCGTCCACATATCATTGTGGGTCTGGCTGGTTTTGCCGGCGGCGGTAAGCTGGTCGTTGGCATCGTATTGCGGGGCGGCGCTTTTCAGTTCCCAACTGCCATAGCGACTGCCCAGCACCGCATGCAAGCGGTCGGTAAGGCTCAGTCGCGTGGCCAGGTAGCCGGCCTTTTGTTGCTTGCTGCTGTGTTCGCCCTTGAGGTCGGTGACGGTGTCGCCGAACTTGGCGATCCCGCCCATGTATTTCCAGTCTTCGATGGTGTAATAGCCGGCGGGTATGTTGCTGCGCATCACGGGGGAGACGTCCCGCTGCGTGGCCTCGCCATAGCCCATCATCAGTGCATGTTCGCGGCCCAGCAGTGCATAGCTGCCGGCGAGGTTGAGGTCGACGGCCTCCATTCTCGATGTGCCGCGCATGTGGCTGGCCCAGGCGGTCATGCCGCTGCGGTCATCGTTCGGGAAGCCTGCGCCGCCGTAGTACACCTTGCCATCCGTATCGCTCTGGCGATGAGTGTAGGCGGCCTTCACGTGCCAGTCGCCGCCCAGCCGATGGTCGAGGGTCGCGAAGGTGGTCTTGTCCGTCAGCGGCCAGGAACTCCAGTGCGCCGCCATATTGGTGGAGCGCGACAGCCCGGCCTTGCCGCCCTCGCTGTTCCAGTACGGCACGGTGCCCCAGGAGGTGCCCTGGACCTGCTTGTTCTGGTAATCGAAACCTACGGCCAGCACGGTATCGTCGGAAAGATCGCCTTCCAGGATGCCGTAGCCGACCGCCCGCTGCAGGCCATAGTTGTCGCGGAACGATTGGCTGTCACGGTAGGCCAGCACCGTGCGCCCGCGCAGCTTGCCGTCGAACGCCAGCGGGCCGCCCACGTCCACGTAGCTGTAATAGTTGTCATGGCTGCCGGCGCTGACGCCGGTTTTCGCCTGCCATTGGGCCGTCGGGCGCTTGCGCACCATATTGATGGTGGCCGAGGGGTCGCCGGCGCCGGTGGTCAAGCCCGTGGCACCGCGTACCACCTCGATGTGGTCATAGATGATGGTATCGGCGTCGGACTTCATGTAGCCGAAGGTATTGAGCATCCCGTCAATCTGGAAGTTGGTGATGCCGTAGCCGCGGGAGGAATAGGACACGCGGTCGGAGTCGTTGTGCTGGACGTTGATCCCGGTGGTCTGGCGCAGCACGTCGGTCAACGTGTTGAGATTGAAATCATCCATCTGCTGGCGAGTGATCACCGAGATCGATTGTGGGGTTTCCTTGACCGACAGGTTCAGGCGGGTGGCGGTGCTCATCGAGCCGGTGGTGTAGGCGCCGGTGTGTTCGGTGGTGGCGCCCAGGCCTTCGGCGGAGATGTTGGTCGCGCCGAGTTCGAGCGGAGTGTGTTCGGGGTCGGTTTCAGCCAGCAGGTCCGGGCTTAGGGCGGCGCCGCACAGGCCGAGGGTGAGGGTCATGGAGCGGGTAAAAGGCGCGAACATCGCGGAAGACTCCTTGTCGTCTTTGCGGCCACCCCGGAAAGGGAAGGCCTTGGCTCAAAGACGAAAGGAGCGGGGGAACTTTAGGGCTAAACGAGAATGATTGTTATCTTTCTGTTGCAGAACCTAGTTTTCCTGGAGGACCACATCGGTCGGATTAACCTTCTTGGGCTTGATCAGGCTGAAGTCAATCAAGGCCTTTTGCGGGCGCATGTAGGGGTTGCCGATCATCAGCGGGCGCGGCGTGAAGCTGTCGCTCACGACGCTCTTGCTGCGGTCCAGTTCGTTGAAACTCAGCCCGGCGAGGTCGGCCCAGGTGTGGATCAATTGCGAGCTGCTGTAAGGGCGTTGCAAGTCGCCGGCAAACTTCCAGTCGTGGGTTTCGCGCCATTTCGGCGAGGCATAGGCCATGAACGGAATGGTGTACATCGGCGCCGTCGGTTTGCCTTCGTTACGTCCCAGGGTGGCGTGGCCAGCGGAATCGAATACGTCTTCGCCATGGTCCGACAGGTACAGCAAAAAGCCGTTGGGATCGGTCTTGGCGTAGTCCTTGATCAGGCTCGACACCACGAAATCGTTGTACAGCACCGCGTTGTCGTAGCTGTTGTAGATGGGCAGTTGATCGTCACTGATCCCGGCAGGCACGCCCTGGCGGTCGGTGAATTTGTCGAAGGTCGGTGGGTAGCGGTACTGGTAGCTCATGTGGGTGCCGAGCAGGTGCACCACGATGAACTTGCGCTCGGCCGGGTCGGCCAGGGCCTTGGAGAATGGCTCCAGTACATCGCCGTCGTATTGGCGGGCGTTCTGGTTGCGGTTGTTGTTCAGGTACACCTGCTCGTCGGCCTGTTCGGAAAAGGTCGTGAGCATGGTGTTGCGTTTGGTCATGGTCTGCTGGTTGGTGATCCAGTAGGTCTTGTACCCGGCCTGTTTCATCACGCTGACGATCGACGGTGTCTTGAGGTAGAGATCGGGGTTCTCCTCGTCGGCGAACGTCAGTACCTGTTGCAGGGCTTCGATGGTATAGGGGCGCGGGGTGATGACATTGTCGAACACCGCCAGTTGGTCGCGCAGCTTGTCCAGTTCCGGCGTGGTGTTGCGCGGATAGCCGTAGAGACTCATGCGTTGACGGTTGGTGGACTCGCCGATCACCAGCACCAGGGTCGACGGCTGGCCGGCCATGGTGTCCTTGAGGTTGGTCAAGGGGGGGATCTGGCTGGCGCTGTCGAGCATGCCTTGCATGTTGTCCAGTTGTTCGGTGTAGCGGCGGTAGGCAACGATCATCTGCCAGGGCACGGCCGGTTCGATGCGCGACTCGAAGCGGTCGATGGCGTCGTCCAGGGTGTCGCTGCGGGCTATCTGCTTGACCAGCGGGTAACCGATGATCGCCACCAGGATCGCCGTTGCCGCCACCAGGGCCTGGCCGCGCGGCAAATACACCGGGCGTACCCGGGTCCACAGGAAAATAGCCACGGCGGTGTGGGCAATGAACGCCAGCACGATCCACCAGGCGAAGTATTGTGTGGCGTACTCGCCGGCTTCGGAGATGTTCGACTCGAACATGATGAAGATGACGCTTTGGGAAAATTCCTGCTGGTAGATGAAGAAATAACCCAGGCTGGCCATGGAACAGGCCCACAGCACCACGCCGATCACGGCGGCCAGCAGGCGCGTACGGCGAGGGAATACCAGCAGGGGCGCGAGCCATATCGCGCTCATGAAGAAGGCTTGGCGAAAACCACTGAAGCCGGAAGTGCCGCTGAGTTGGATCAGCAGTTGGGTAATGCCGGAGAAGTACCAGAAAAACACGAATAGCCAGGCAAGACCGGCCCAATCAAAGCCTTTCGCAGACTTGCTGCTGCGTTCGAACATCGCCATCCAGCGCTCCAACCCGGTAATTTTTCAGTCGACGCGCAGGGCTGCACGCAACAGAGGCCACCCTTGCATGGGATGGCCCTTGGGGGCGCGAGTATCGGGAAGGGCATGTGAAAACTTTGTGAGATTTATGTAGCCGTTATCTTACAAAGTGATGACGGGCTCAGCAGAGTGCGGGCTGCGCACCGGAAGGCTGGTCCAGCTGGGCTTGAATGATATGAGCACGCAGGCGCATGACCTCAAGCTGCAACTGATCGCGTTCGTCTTTCAACTGGCGCAATTCATCGCGACGGAGTGTGACGTAGAGGGTCTGTGGAGGACGGGTCATCTGTGCTGTGCTCATTGCTTGCCTCGCAAATAGCCGGTGTGTCGCGGTGTGCCAGAACGCTTGAGTCGAGGTTCTCGGCAACAGTCGGAAGCAATTCTGAATTCTTTTTCACTTCAATGGAACTTTTTTATTTTTGGTGGTCGTGTGACTTTCGGAGGCGTGATGGTGAAACGATGGCAATTTTTTCCCATGAAACTACACGGATCTGCCCTGGACTAACCCTCATTAGCGTCATTGCGCTATAAACTATGTCACACATTTATTCAGTAGTTGGGAGCATCAGCACATGCAACTGGGGATTATCGGACTAGGCCGCATGGGCGGGAATATTGCACGGCGCCTGATGCTCAATGGGCATACCACCGTTGTTTACGACCGTAACGAAGCATTTGTCAAAGGTTTGAGCGAAGAAGGCGCCACCGGCGTTGCCGACTTGAAGGCCCTGGTGGCCGGGCTGCAGAAACCGCGTGCCGTCTGGGTGATGTTGCCGGCAGGCGACCCCACCGAAAACACCATCAATGAACTCAGTGAGCTGCTGGAAGACGGCGACGTGATCATCGACGGCGGCAACACCAACTATAAGGATGACGTGCGTCGCGGCAAGGCCCTGGCGCAAAAGGGCCTGCACTATGTCGATGTCGGTACCTCCGGCGGGGTCTGGGGCCTGGAGCGTGGCTACTGCATGATGATCGGCGGCGACACCGAGACGGTGCAGCGCCTCGACCCGATCTTCGCCAGCCTGGCACCGGGCCTGGGCAACATCCCGCGTACCAAGGACCGTTCCGCGTCGGCTGACAAGCGTGCCGAGCAGGGCTACATCCACGCCGGCCCGGCGGGCTCCGGGCATTTCGTCAAGATGATCCACAACGGCATCGAGTACGGGATGATGCAGGCGTTTGCCGAAGGTTTTGACATCCTCAAGACCAAGAACTCGGAAAACCTGCCCGAAGACCAGCGCTTCGATCTCAACGTTGCCGATATCGCCGAAGTCTGGCGCCGTGGCAGCGTGGTCTCGTCCTGGTTGCTGGACCTGACCGCCGACGCCCTGGCCACCGACCCCAAGCTGGACGGTTACTCCGGTTCCGTGGCCGACAGTGGCGAAGGCCGCTGGACCATCGAAGCCGCCATGGAGCAAGCCGTGCCTGTGCCGGTATTGTCCACGTCGTTGTTCGCGCGGTTCCGCTCGCGCCAGCAGAGCACCTACGGTGACAAGATGCTGTCTGCCATGCGCTTTGGCTTTGGCGGCCACGTGGAGACTTCCAAAAAATGACCGCCAACGGCAAGAAACTCAAGGCCGAACCTGCTCCACCCACCACCCTGTTTCTGTTTGGCGCCCATGGCGACCTGGTCAAGCGCCTGCTCATGCCGGCGCTGTACAACCTCAGTCGTGATGGCTTGCTGGGCGATGGCCTGCGTATCGTTGGCGTTGATCACAACGCCATCAGTGATGCCGACTTCGCCAAGAAACTCGAGGACTTTATCCGCACCGAGGCGGCGAGCAAGGTCAAGGGTAATGGGGATAACGCTCTCGATCCGGCATTGTGGGCGCAACTGGCCAAAGGCATCAGCTACGTCGAGGGCGATTTCCTCGATGACAGCACCTACGCCGACATCGGCAAGAAGATCGCCGGCAGCGGCACCGGCAACGCGGTGTTCTACCTGGCCACCGCACCGCGCTTCTTCAGTGACGTGGTGCAGCGCCTGGGCAGTGCCGGCCTGTTGACGGAAACCGATGACAGTTTCCGGCGCGTGGTGATCGAGAAGCCCTTCGGCTCCGACCTGGCCACCGCCGAAGCGTTGAACGCCAGCCTGCTCAAGGTGATGAGCGAGAAGCAGATCTATCGAATCGACCATTACCTGGGTAAGGAGACGGTGCAGAACATTCTCATCAGCCGTTTCTCCAACGTGCTGTTCGAAGCGTTCTGGAACAACCATTACATCGACCACGTGCAAATCACCGCCGCCGAAACCGTCGGCGTGGAGACGCGAGGCAATTTCTTCGAAAAAACCGGCACCCTGCGCGACATGGTGCCCAACCACCTGTTCCAGCTGCTGGCGATGGTGGCCATGGAGCCCCCGGCCGCCTTTGGTGCCGATGCGGTGCGCGGTGAAAAGGCCAAGGTCATCGGTGCGGTACGCCCGTGGTCCCTGGAAGACGCGCGGGCCAACTCGGTGCGCGGGCAATACACCGCGGGCGAAATCGCCGGCAAGCCACTGCCCGGCTACCGCGAAGAAGCCAACGTCGCTCCCGACAGCAGCACCGAGACCTTCGTCGCCCTCAAGGTGATGATCGATAACTGGCGCTGGGTCGGCGTGCCGTTCTACCTGCGCACCGGCAAGCGCATGAGCGTGCGCGACACCGAGATCGTGATCTGCTTCAAGCCGGCACCCTATGCGCAATTCCGTGACACCGAGGTGGACGAGGTCAAGCCCACCTACTTGAAGATCCAGATCCAGCCCAACGAAGGCATGTGGTTCGACCTGCTGGCGAAAAAGCCCGGGCCGACCCTCGACATGGCCAACATCCAGCTGGGCTTTGCCTACAAGGACTTCTTCGAGATGCAACCGTCGACCGGGTACGAAACCCTGATCTACGACTGCATGACCGGCGACCAGACCTTGTTCCAGCGCGCCGACAACATCGAGAATGGCTGGCGTGCAGTGCAACCGTTCCTCGATGCGTGGAAGGAGGACGACGGGATCCAGACCTACAAGGCCGGTGAAGACGGGCCCGCAGCGGCTGACGGATTGCTGGCGCGCGATGGCCGCACCTGGCACTCGCTCGGATGAGTGATGCAGCGATTCATCCCATCCGTTTTATCCTCAGCGACGTGGACGGCACCTTGCTGCATCCGGATCACAGCCTGAGCCAGCGCACCGCCGATGCGGTGAGCGCTCTGCGCGCGGCCGGGGTGTTTTTCAGCCTGGCCAGTGGGCGACCACCCAAGGCCATGCTGCACCTGATCGAGACATTCGGGATCGATGTGCCGGTCGCAGGCTTCAACGGTGGCACCTTGATCAACCCGGATGGCAGCATCCTGGTTGCCCACCATCTGCCGGCGGAGGCGGCGCTGGTGACCTTGGCGCTGTTCTCGGCCGAGCCGGATGTGGAAGTGTGGGTGTTTGCCGACGGTGACTGGCTGCGCCGTGGTCCGCCAGGGCCGGTGGAACCGCGCGAAGCCCATGGCCTGGGGTACGGGCCGGTAGTGGTGGAGAGTTTCGAGCCCTACCTGGAGCGTATCGACAAGATCGTCGCCGCGAGCAACAACACCCCATTGCTGGTGACGTTGGAAGCGCAATTGCAGCCCAAGGTCCAGGGCTTGGCTCAGGTGTCGCGTTCGCAGCCGATTTATTTGGATGTGACGGCCATGCTGGCCAACAAGGGCGAGGCGTTGAAGACGCTGGCGGCGCACCTTGGGGTGCCGTTGGAGCAGACGGCGGCCATCGGGGATGGGGGCAATGACCCGGCGATGTTTCAGGTGGCGGGGTTGTCGATTGCCATGGGGCAGGCGGAAGAAGCCGTCAAGCGCCAGGCCAGCGTGGTCACCGGCAGTAATGTCGAGGAGGGCGCTGCCGAAGCAATCGAGCGGTTTATTCTCACGGCGCGATAAATCTCTAACGTTGTACTGCGCAACTTGCGACCACTGTTTTGCAGTGATCGCAAGTTAGCCGCGATTTACTTCGGCATGGCCCAGGACTGCAACTGGTAGCCATCTTTGTCGAGCTCGGCGCGGGCTTGCAACAGCAAGTCTTCCAATTGCGCCGGGTCGCTATAGGTGTTCGACGACAGTTGTTTGCTGCCGATACGGGTATTGGTGCGGTCGATGACACTCAGGCTCAGGGCGCCGTTGCCATCGTGCCAGGCCACGCATTGAAAGGGCTGGAAAGCACGGTCTGCGATCAAAAGAGCTTCGTTGATGCGGAGCGGGGCGTTCATGTGGGTCTCTCTCTAAATGCCCATTCAAGTGAGTACCGGCGGTTGGGCTGACCGTGCGGCGGGTTACTTGTACTGATGCGCGATGACGGGGTACGGGTCACATGTTAGAGCAACAAATTTCAACTTTTCCTGATGGGCGTCATGTAAGCGGCTGTTTTGAAAGCTGATTGAAAGTTTTGCGAAGACGCAACTTTTTGACCTGCAAACACGAGTAGTGGCTTTTTGTCCGCACTTATAGCGAAACGATACAAGCACGCTGTCAAGATCTTGCTAGGGTTATCGGCAACCATTACAAACTGTTGTTTCTAAATAACTTTAGTGATTTTTGACGCCAAGGATCAGTCATGGGTGTGCCCCTCGTCCAACGTCGTTTGCTCGTGGTTGACCCCTGTGACGACTGCCACGGGTTGCTGCCCGGTTTGCGTACGGCCGGGTGGGATGTCGACAGCTGCACGTTGGGATCGGTAGGAGAGCGCTCATGCGATGTCGGCCTGTTGCGTCTGCAGCCCTATCATCTGGAACGGCCCGAAGCGGTCAAGGAACTGATCAGCCGCAGTGGCACCGAGTGGATCGCCGTACTCAGCCAGGATGTGCTGCGCCTGCAAAATGTGGGGGACTTCGTCTGCGAGTGGTTTTTCGACTTTCATACCCTGCCATTCGACGTGGCGCGGGTGCAGGTGACCCTGGGCCGCGCGTTTGGCATGGCGCGCCTGCGTGGCAAGGGTCACACCCCGGTAGATGAAGGGCACGAGTTGCTGGGGGAAAGCCGTCCCATTCGTGAGTTACGCAAATTATTGTCCAAGCTGGCGCCCACGGAGTCCCCGGTGCTGATCCGTGGCGACAGCGGCACCGGCAAGGAGCTGGTGGCCAAGACCCTGCACCGCCAATCCCAGCGCCATGCCAGGCCCTTTGTCGCGATCAACTGCGGCGCCATTCCCGAACACCTGATCCAATCCGAGCTGTTTGGCCATGAGAAGGGCGCGTTTACCGGTGCCCATCAGCGCAAGGTCGGGCGCATCGAAGCGGCCCATGGCGGCACCCTGTTCCTCGATGAAATCGGCGATTTGCCCATGGAACTGCAAGCCAACCTGCTGCGCTTTCTCCAGGAAAAGCAGGTCGAGCGGGTCGGCGGCAGCCAGCCGATTCCGGTGGACGTGCGGGTGTTGGCGGCCACCCACGTCGACCTTGAAGCGGCCGTCGCCAAGGGCGCTTTCCGCGAAGACTTGTACTACCGGCTCAATGTGCTGCAGGTGGTCACTGCGCCCTTGCGCGAGCGCCATGGTGATGTGGCGATGCTGGCCAACCACTTTTCACGCTTCTACAGCCAGGAAACCGGCCGCCGCCCCCGCAGCTTCAGCGATGACGCCCTGGTGGCCATGGGGCAACACCCGTGGCCGGGCAATGTGCGCGAACTGGCCAACCGCGTGCGCCGCGGCCTGGTACTCGCCGAAGGGCGCCAGATCGAAGCCGCCGATCTGGGATTGCTGGGCGAACAGGCAATTTCGCCACCCATGGCTACACTGGAAGACTATAAGCACCGTGCTGAACGCCAGGCGCTGTGCGATGTGCTCAACCGGCACAGCGACAACCTGAGTGTCGCGGCCCGTGTGCTGGGGATTTCCCGGCCGACGTTCTACCGGTTGCTGCACAAACACCAGATCCGCTAGGGCGGGTAAACCGAAAAGCCCCGCAACGACCCTTATCGTTGCGGGGCTTTTCCTTGTGCGCCGGATTCTGTAGCGGTCGGGTTAGAAGTAATACGGGAATTTCAGGCTGAACGTGAAGTCCGGCGCATCGTCTGTCATGCCGATTGCCAGGTTCGGCACGATGGTCAGGTTATCCGACGCGGCAATGGTCATCCCCACGTTGAAATAACCGGCGTTGGCATCGCTGGAAACCACCGATTGCCAGTCGCCGCCGTTGGGCTTGAGCCTGCTCTTGCGCTGCACCAGGTCGGACACCGAGAACGACATGCTCATCTTCTCGTTGAGGGCAAAGGCCACGCCGACCCCGAACTGGAAGCTGTCGCCCAGGCTGACCTTGCCGCCGACCTTCTGGTTGACGTCACTGCTGATGTCATCGAAGGATTCTTCGAAGTTATGGGTGTAGGACAGCGAGCCAAACAACACGGCAGGATCGAAGGTCTTGACCAGGGAAATGCCCGGCGTGATCGACCACACGCCATTGCCCGTAGGCAGGCTTTCCGGCACGAACAGGTTGTCGTTGCCGGGTGTATTGATCAGCTTGATACCAAACGGTTCTTTGCCGGTGGGCGCCTTGACCCGCACCGATACCACCGCATCCGGCAGGGTGGGGGTTTCGTCGAGGAACTTGTAGGCCACGCCGAAGTTGACGTCGCCAATGGTCGGGTCGCGCGTCACCGACTGTTCCGATGTCGCGGTGCCGTTGTTGCCGGCACCGGCAGACTGGTAAGTCGACTCGCGGTACACCACCGGCACGTTCACGTCGAACTGCCAACGGTTATCGACGTTGTAGCGCCCGGTCAGGTCCAGGGTCCAGTTATCGGACTTGATACGGTCCAGGTTGATATTGCCGAGGAAAATCGAGTCCAGCGCCAGGAACCCGTTGAGGGTCAACTGGCGGGCGTCGTAACGGGCATAGGTAACGCCGGTTTCGAAGCTGAACTTGCCGTTGCCGAAAAAGCCGCTGGCTTCGTTATAGAGGTTACTGACACTTTGCGCCGGGGCCGAATCATCCTTGAGGGACTGGCCGTAGGAACTGCCGCCGCCCCCCGCACCACCGGAAGCCGCCGCGGCCCCCGTGCCCGCGACGGTGGTGCCGTTGGCTTTTTGAAAGTCTGCCGGCGACTTGGCCAGGCGTTTGGGGGCCGGGGTGGCCGGTTGGTCTTCGACCTGACGCACGCGCTGCTCCAGCACGGCCAGCGCTTTTTGCTGCACTTCGTACCGCTGCTTGAGTTCCAGGAGTTCCCGTTTGAGGGTTTCGATGTCGCTGTCTGGCGCTGCATACAGAACGGATGCGGGCAAGAGCGTACTTAAACAGATCACAGCACGGAGCGATAACGATCGATGCATGAAATAAGCCGTCCTTTTCTAATGCGTAAGTGTCGACGGTCAGCGTAGTTCAATAACCGAGCGTGCGTAGGGCTTTGAGTTGATCCAGATTGCAGTTCAATGCACCGTTGTTCAAACCGTTATTGTTCATCACGACGTTAAGTTGGGTCATGTTGTTGACGAAGTTAGTGTTGCCGGTCAGCACCGTGCCTTGCAGCACATTCCCGCCGCCGATCTGCTGCAGGCTGTTGCCCTGGTTGTGGTTGGCCTGGATCGCCATCTGCAAGCCACCGTTGTTGGCCGACACGCTCACGCGGCCCGCCGCGCTGTCACCGGTAACGGTGCCGCCGGCGACCAGCACCTGCCCTGATTGCACGATGTTGGAGGGCGCAAAACCGTTCTCGACGGTGATGCCCACATTGTTGTAGGCGGTGTTGCCATCGCCGGCGGTGCGTACGCTTTGTGTCACACCCTGGCCGCTGCCCAGGCCGGCGCCGCCGGTTACCGTGCCGGTGCCGGTGTTCGGGTTCGTGCCGTTGCCGGTCGAACCGGTGGTTTGTACGTAGAATTGCGGGGTGATGGTCGACGAATCGATCTGCATGCTGGCCTTGCCGGTGATGGTGTCACCCACGGCATTGGTCCAGGTGCTGCTCATGACAATGCCGAAGCTGATGATCCGCCCTGGCATCACGTAACGGCCGCGCAGGTCGGCCATTTCCGAATCCTTGAGCTCGATGGGTTTGAACCCCGACGAAGCATAAGCGGGCATTGAGGCTGCCAGACACAAGACCGTCAGCCAACGGGAAGTGTTCATCTTTTGCTCCTGGAGCGTCCTGCCCCTTATTGCGCTTCTTAGAAGAAGTCGCTCTGGATAAAACCGAAATCCATCAGCTCGGCATCGCCTACGGGCCTGAACTCATTCAACTGGTTCTTGGCGGTCAGTGGCGTGGGCGGGTCGAGCAGGGCATTGGCCTTGTCGTAACCTTCACCCAGCACGGCGAACACGATGCCGTTCCAGCCCTTGACGAAGTCATCATGGGAATAGCGCTTATGGCCCAGTACCGGGTCGCCGATATAGACCCAGTCCTTGTCGGCCCGCTGCATCACCACAAAGTGCTTGTAGCCACGAATTTCCAGCAGGACCACCACTGGGATCTTTACGGTGACCAGTGTTTCTGGCGCGATTTTGTAGCCCCGGGCACGCATGCCGATGCTTTCGAGGTAGCGCTTCATGTCCAGCATGGAAAAGCCCTGGGTACGCACCAGGTCTTGGTCGGCATTGACCAGCATGCCTTTGATGACGTGATCTTCGTCTACATCCAGCCAATAACCCTGGCGCAGAATGGTAGCGAGTGCCGCAGCACCGCAGCTGAAATCGGTTTTCTGTTCCACCAGGTTGGCGAACCGGCGTTCACGAATACTCTCGACCTTCTTGTAGATCACTGTACCGCCAGGCAGGGCGGAGATCGCCATGGTGCCTGCCCAGGTCGGGCCGGTGAGCAGCATCAGGAGGGTGAGGGTCGCGAGGCGCATGATCATGTGACCTGCTGGACACTGGAATAAAAAAGGGCCTTGTTGCCAAGGCCCCGTTGGATCAGAAGCGCACGCCGCTGGCGCAGACGCTGCAACCTTGACCGATCGACAGGCTGTTGCTGCCTTGGTTGCCCGAGCCGGATTGCAGGTTCACACCCACATTGCCGGAGTTGCGGTTAACCGAGTTGTCGAGGCTGGAGTTGTTGGACACGTATTGGGCTTTGCTGCCATGGCCATACCCGTAGCTGGTAGCGGCAGTGTTCAGGTAGCTGTTGGCGAGCGAGTTTTGCTCGGTGTTGGCGGCCGCTGCGATGTTTTTGCCATCAGCGGTGGTGATTGCCAGGTTGTTTTTACCCTGGTTGCCTTGACCGGCCTGGCCGTTGTAACCCAGGTTGCCGGAGTTCCCGTTAGCCGAGTTATCCAACGAGGCGTTGTTCTGGGTGCCTTTGTTGACGAAGTTGTTGAGCCCGCTGTTTTGATTGACATCGACGACAGCGAATACCGTTGCAAAGTCACCTTTGGCACTGGAGATGGCGCCGGAGTTGTCGGCCTGGTTACCACTGCCCGCCTGTACGTTGACCCCGGTGTTACCGCTGTTGCTGGTGACCGAGCCGTCGGCAGAGGCGTTGTTTTCGGTTTTGGTGTCATCGAACTTGTTGCCCACGCTGTTTTGCACATCGGTCACGACAGAGGCAACCACACCGGTGGGTTGAGGTGCAGGGTGCCAGCCACCACCTGCTTGAGCAGCAGCAGCCATGAGTGCGGCCAGTGCGAAAACCAGTGGTTTCAGAGCCATTTGAGGTTTCATGGTGTTTCTCCTTGCTTCTAATTAGTTGGTTAAGTGTTGGTACGGTCTAACGAGTGCTACCAAGCGTTTACTTGATAGTGATGCCCAGGGTGTTAGCCACTCGGTTCCCCACCCCGGCACTCTGGTTCACCTGAATCACTCCTCGGCTGCCTGTGAAGGCCTGGTCGCTTGTAACGACAAGGCGGCTGCCAGTGGTGGGGGTGAGCCCTGAGTCGGTTGCCAGCGTCGTGGTGTTCTGTTGCAACAGGACGCTGTCATCGATGCTTTGCGGGCCAGGGTTGATGCTGATCCGCACGGCATTGATGGATTGGTTATTGGCCCCGGCGGACTGGTTGATGCCCAGTACACCGTTGCCGTTGGTAAATGAGCTGCCCTGGATCGCCGCCTTGGCGTTCAGGGACGGGTCGACACTGCCGTCGAGGCGCTGGATGTTGACGTTGGTGGCCTGGCCACCGAGCGCGATGGCGCGGCTGTTGGACATTTGTTGCTGGTTGCCGGCCGCCTGGTTGATCGACACGACACCTTGGTATTGTTGGCCGCTGTTGTGGATCACCGCCGTGTCGTCGGCGAATGCCGGGGCGCTGGCCAACAGGGCGAGAACGAGCAGGGAACGATTCATCACTTGCCCCCCAGCATGCTGCCGATGTTGTTCAACGGCGCCATGCCGCGCTGGACCGAGTCGCTGATCTGCCCGCCCATGCTGCTGCCCGCACCGTGGCCCGCGGCGGAGCCGGCCCCCAGGGTGGACATGCTGTTTTGCGTGGCGTGCAGGCCGGTCAAGGTGCCGTTGGTCTGAACTGCGCGGACAATGCTTGAGCCGCTGCTGATGCCGCCGATATCCATATCACTGAGCTCGCCAGTGGCACCAATGATGTCCCGGCTGGGGTTGGCGTTGGCGGTGGTGGGGTAGGGGTCTTTACCGAAGGCGGCGCGGCCGTACATATGAGCCTGTACGTTGCGCCCTGTCACGATCACGCCATCCTCTGCAAAGCTGGGAACACTGATGCCGATGCTGAGTACACAGCTGATCAGCAGCACGTTCATCGAACCTTGAGTGAGTGTGGCCACGGCGGCATTCCTTATTCGTCGCGCTGACCCTAAACAGCGCTGCAAGGGATAGAGCAGAAGCCGTGCCGCTTTTTATTTACCGTTGTTATTCAATGGCTTGGAGTTGTTTGTGGGCGAAGTGATGTCAGTGCTGTTTCAGCGCTGAGACACCTGCCGCCCAGGCATACACACAGCGGCGTACCACAAACGATTCACCAAGCTGTATCAGCGCTGTAACACTGCCTATGACAAAACGATGAATCCGCACCACACGGGCGGTTCGGGGGAGTCGAGTGTTTCAAAAATGGACACTTCAGGCGCAACGACGCCCCGGCAGGGGGGGCAGGCTCAGCCTTTGGGGGATTTACGCGGGATGGAATTGAGTACGGGGTTGCCATCCTGGTTCTGGGTCAGATAGACCGGCAAGACCTTGGGCAAGGAGGGGATGAGGTTATTGACCTCGGTGATGTTGTAGATGCCGCCGATGCGAATCGTCCCGGTGTTGGCGTCTGCCAGCATTACCGGTTTGTTCAGGTAGCGGTTGATCAACGGCAACGCATCCACCAGCGCCAGGTTGTCGAGCACCAGCTTGCCCTGGCGCCAGGCCAGGGCGCTGTCATTGGCGGTAATAGCCTGTATGCGCGGCGTTGCATCGCCCTGTTGGTAGCTGGCCTGCATGCCCGGCGTCAGGGGCACGCTGCCGTGAATCCGGTCGCTGGTAATCTGCACCGAGCCTTCGAGCAACGTCACGCGCACCTGGTCTTCATACTTCCAGACGTTGAACTGGGTGCCCGTGACGCGCACCTGGCCTTCGCCTGCGTGCACGATAAATGGATGCGCGCTGTCGTGGCTGACCTTGAAGAACGCCTCGCCCTTGTTCAACGTGACGCGGCGCTGATCCTTGTAGTTGCTGTAGACCAGCTCGGTACCCAGGTTGAGTTCCACCTGGCTGCCGTCGCCCAGGGTGACCTGGCGCAAGCCATTGGCGGCCTGGAAACGCTCATAGGAACTCGGCAGCCAGCCGGCTTCCCAGCCAGTGAAGGCGGCCAGAGGCAAGGCGACCAGGCAGATCGCGGCCGCTACTGCGTAGGTGCGCAGCCGACTGCGCGGCTTGAACGGCACCACCACCGACGGGATCTCGTGGCGGGGCAGGTGGTCGGCGACATCCCAGATTTCCAGCATGGCCGCGTATTCAAAGGCGTGCAGTGGATGGGAGTCATGCCATTGCGCAAAAGCCTGACGTTCATCCGCAGTGCAATCACTGGCGTGCAGGCGCATGCACCAATGCGCGGCGGCGTCGGTGATGGCGTCATATTCGGCTTCTGAAATGGACTTTTCGCTCATTAACTCATCCTGATTTCGCACATTCTAACCTCCCGAAGTGGACCGCGAGAACAGGCGTCATGGCGATTGCACATCAATTGGAACTTATTCTTATTTGGCAGGACCTAAAAAATTCAGGACATTCCCACAATGGAGTACGAAAATGCTGAAGAAAACCTTAGTCGCCCTGTGTGCAGCCACCGCTTTGCTCAGTGCTGGCGCCGCCTTGGCCGATAAGCCCGGTGCGGGCTGGATCACCATCGAAAAGGCGATTGAAGTGGCCAAGACCAAGGCCGGCTACATCGAAGTCTATGCGGCCGAAGCCGATGACAACGGCTATTGGGAAGTCAAGGGCCGCAAGTCAGACGGCACCGTGTATGAAGCGCGCATCGATGGCGCTTCGGGCAATATCCTGCGTGACCAGAAAGACTGATAGACCCGCCGGGAGCCTGTTCAGGCTCCCGCATCCAGTTCCCGGCCGAGTTGGCTGATCATGTAGGTCACCGAGTCGGCATTCGCCAGAATGGTATCGATACGTTTATCGGCGTCGCTCATGAAGATGGCGCGGGCATCACTGAGGGAGCGGGTGCCGGTGGTGCTCAGCACCTTGTCCTTGGCCGGCGTGGTCCCGCGGTTGCTGCCGAAGTCTTCCCATTCCTGGGAAAAATCGTCCCAGGTCTTGAACAGCAGGGCGGCGGGCGTGAGGGTGGACAAGGCGGTCTCACGCAAGTCGGCCAGGTCGGTCTGCATCGGCCTGGCGCCGCGGATGCTGACATTAATCAGGTCGTGGAACGGCCGCATGCTGTCCAGGTAGGCCAGGTCTTCGGTCAAGGATTTGATGTGGGTGATTTCGTGAATCAGCACCGTTGCCCGTGCATGGGCAGAGAGGTTGAAGGGCGTGTTCAGACGGTTTTGGTAGATATCCATGTGCGGGTCGAAGAAGCGATCGAGCAAATAGATTTTCTGCTCCGTGTCATTGGGCAGCACGAAGGCAAACGTGTCGTGTGGGCTATAGCGATGGGTGCCGGCGACAAAACGCTGTGAGTCGGGACCGATCAGCGTGTGATTGGTCAACTCATCGAGCAGTTCGTCGACGCGCCGCTCGACTCTTTGCACTTGGTCGGAGGTCAGCGTGACCACGCCGAACAACTCACTGAAAAACCGCCCCGCGCGGCCGTTGGGGTCCAGGTGCATGGCAAAGTGCAGGAGGTTGCGCTTGCAGTTGACCGCATAGTACGTCGCGACATTGAGGGCTTCATCGATGCACTGGGCTTTCCAACTCGACAACGCCGCAATTTCCCGCATGCCCGCCGCTTCGATATTGATCGCATCGCGCTCGGCCGCCCGTGTTTGCACCCTGCCTGTGTAACGACTCAAGGTTTTTCCGTAGCGTGGATGATGTCGATCCAGGTCCAGTGTCCAGCCGCCCTGGGCATGGTGTTGTACATAAGGGCCGTGCAACTCGCCGTTGCTCAGGCGCCAGCGTTGCCCGGCTTTTTTCACCGGGTAGACCTTGCCCGCCACCGCCACAAAATTGCGGCTGCCAGCCTCATCCTGGTAAGGGCTGTCGGGCGAGGTTTGCTTCAAATCAGCCAAGGCCACCCCATGGTTTTCAAACGCTTGCAAATGGGTACGCCCGGGAGCGGTCAGGTCCAGGTCGGTCAAGGTGCCTGGGGCAGGCGGCGCAGCCTGCAGCCAGTGCTCCAGGTCGGCCGGCCTAGCGGGTGAGGGCGGCGCAAAGGCGTTGTCCATGTCCCTGCGCAATGAGGCCAGCTCAGCCACCCCGGCGGCAAAGGTCTTGAGCGCGTGTTGCCAGCGATGTTGCTGCAGGTCTTCAGCGGAGGCCTTGAACAATTGATAGCTGCGCCACACCACCAGCGGGTAGGCAAGCTTGCCGGCCAGCAATTGCAGGCCCTTGGGGATTTCCTCGCTGAACAGGCTGGTGACCGCGTCCCATTGAGCGCTGCCCAATCGCTCGAACTGGCGGGCCAGCATCCGCAGCAGCATCTCACTATTGTCGTCGAACAACTGGTTCAGCAGGTTGCCGCCGATGGGCGATACGCCAAGACGAATCTCGGACAATCCTTGGCTCCAACGCTCGCCCAGCAAGTTGCGGTACGTCGCTTGATGGCGCGCGTCCAGCTGCCCGACTATCCAATCCTGCAGTGCGCCCGGGGTGGTGAATTCATGGAGCAGCGCGGCTTCATCCGCGTATTCGCGCAATAGATGCCTGGGACTGTAGGGCGCGTACAGGACCAGGGGGCCGCGGGCGCCGGCGGCCGGCCCGATCAGGTAGCAGCCCAGCGCCTTGATCCGCGCCGCGCCCTCGGTGGCGATCAACTCAAGCGGACGAACGATCGCGGTCGCGCCACGCACGGCGGCCCGCGCCACCGCATCGGGCATGTCGAAGGCTTGCTGGATAAAGCTCCAGGCCGAGGCGGACAGCCGCTCATCGAGGGTTTGCCCATGGGCGTATTGCAGCAATTGCCAGGGCAATTGCCGGCAGAACAATCGACGACGTTCGCGGGCCTCTTCGGTCTGGCCCTTGAGAAGGGGGGAGAGCCGGGCCTGGTAGAGGCGTTTCAAGTCCAACTGGCGAACCAACTGCACGATGGCGTTGCCGTCCAATGCCGCCGGCAACGGTGTGGCGGTACGCGAACGTGGCCGTATGGCGTCGCCACTGAGTTCGGGCAAGTGCCGCAAGGCAAAGTCCGTGAGGGTCTGGGTGTTGCCTTTCAGGTCGATACGGCCAGGTATCAATACGTTATCCGGATTGACCACTTGCCCCGGAAAACGCGCGTTGAGCAGTTCCGCAAGCACACGCCGGGCTTCATTGCGCATCGGCGTGATGCTGTGCAGGTAGTCACGTGCGTCCGGTGCGCTGATGCGGTATTGCTCCAGCAGTTCGGCGTGGAGGATTTGCTCGTGGGGTGGCGCCATGCCCAGCCCTACCGGCAGCGCCTGCTGGCGGACCAGCGCGTGCGCGATGGCGATGGCCCTGGGCAGGTTGCTCGGTGGCGCGCGGCGGATCAGGTTGTCCAGGCAGGTCTGCAAACGCGCGGCCTTCAGTTCCATCGAGAACACATGATCGATCTCGTCACGGGTAAAGTCGCTGTAGGTCTGTTGCCGGTTATGCAGCAGGTGATCGTCGATACGTTGCAGTGGGCCCAGCTGACAGGCCTGATGGGGCACGCGCTTGGAGACGCGCAGGTTTTCCATCAGGGGCAGTCGCCGCCGGGGATCCTGCAGGCGTTGCTCCAGGTCATCGCGCAGGGCCTTGATCGATGCAAAGGCTTCATAGCCGCCATGGGGCGTCCACAACAGCGCCATGCCCGAATGCACGTTGTCCAGGCCGCCACGTTCGGTCAATACAAAACAATTGGCCAGGGCGTGGGGCGTGGCATCCGAGCCGATGCGGACAGTGAGGCCGAACGCATCCGGGATAAAGCCGTTCAAGCCATGGCGGGTGAGGCGGGTCATGCTGTCGGCCTGGAGCGTGCTGTCCAGCAACGCCAGGCCGGCGGGCGACAGGCTCTTGTTCAGCGCCCGCAGTTGCGCTTCGCCGTTCAGGCCTTGCAGCATGCCCTGGCTCAGGTGCGCCTGGTTATTCTCCAGCAGCACATTCGGCAAGGTGCGCAGGTCATTGCGGGCAAACGTGCTCACTACCTGGTCGATGATCGCGTTGAAGGTCGCGAGGGTCAGGTTGTTCAGTTTGTTGGCGGCACCGGCGCTGCGCTTGCCGTAGAACCAGGTGAGGTAGGACGCGCGCAGGGCATCGGCTTGCCTGGCCAGGCGGGCGATAAAATGGTCGACCATGCTCGAAGACGCCTGGGGCAAGCGCTCCTCGCGCTCCTGGGCCTGGGTGGAGTAGGTATTGATGTAGACGTCTTCGGGCTGCAGGTCCAGGTTTCGTCTGCTCAACTCCACCTGCAGGGCATGGGCGGCCAGGGTGCGTAAGGTTGGGAGTTGGCTGCGCTCCCGTGCCATTGCCGCCTCGACCGCCTGCAGGCGTTGCAGGTGCAGCCTGGCTTTTTCCGCCTGGACGGTGGAGGGTCGGCCATTGCCGCTGCTAATCGGATGGACGGACCAGCGCCCGTCGCTTTCCTGCTCCAGCAACCGACTGTCGAGCATGTTGCGTATGTCCAGGGCGCTGTCGAGCAGGGCGGCCAGGTCGACGTTGCCTGCACCGCGCCGATAAAGCCCGAGCGCATGCTCAAGGTTGCCGAGCTGTTTGGCGACGATGTCCTCGACTGTTTCCTGGAACACATCGCCGGCGACAGGTGTTCCGGTCACCTGGATTTGATCCATGCCGATGAACACGCTGCGCTCATCCATGGACAGGAAATTGAGCAGTTCGTCTTCGTGCCCCGCGGTCTTGAGCATGGCCAACAGGGTGTCGTTGAGGTCCTTGAGGTCGGCGAGTACCTGCAAGCCACGGGATTGGGTGTAGAGGTACGCGTTGGCATTGCTGATCATCAGGGTGCTGGCCAGCTCGACGTAATGCTGAAAAGGCGCATGCACCCGCACCTTCTCGATGCTCAGCTGGCTGTCAAAGGCTTTGCGCGCGGCCTGGTCCGGAAGGAATACCGTGCGCAGCCGCAGGCTTTCAGCGCTGCTGAGGATCGTTGCCTGGTGCTTGAACAACAGGTCGGCGCGAAACTTGTCAGCCATGACCCGGCTGAAGAAGCGCACGCGCGACTGGCCATCCTTGAAGTCTTCGTTCCAGTAGGTCTGCAGCAGGCTGTTCAATAACTTCGAAAGAATGCTGGCGGTTTGTTCGACCACGCTGTCCCAGCGCTGTTGCTCCTGGGCCAGTTTCTCGGCGCTGAAGGCACGGGTGTCATGTCCGATGTTGAAATACGTGTGGGTCTGGTCCGTGGGCCAGGCCTGCTGCACATAGAAGCGCAACAGCGCATCCCGCAGCGGTTCGGAGGCGACCCAGGGCATGTCCTCGGCCGTGGCCCCACGGCGGAAAAAGTTCACCCGTGTGTTGCTCTGGTTCACCCCTGGAAAATAGGTGCGGGCCATGATGCCGAGCAAGGTGTCGAGCATCTCGCGCAGGCTGGGGAGTTTGCGCAGCTCGGCGAGCATCGCCAGCACATTTTTCTGCTGGGCCGCGAGGATGACGCGTTGCTGGTCCTCCATCACTGCGCCCTGGATCGCCGCGGTGGTGACTGTCAGTCGTGTGTCCGCCCCAAGCCCATCCCGCTCGTCGATCGACAGAAAACTCAGCAGGTCGGCTCGGTGCTGTGGTTGGGCCAGGCGGTCGCCGAGTGCATCGAGCAGCCCGGCGTGGCTTGCGAACAGCTCCAGGCCGCCATAGGGCGTATAGAGCACGGCCTTGGCCTCGTCAGGTGTCGGGCTCATCATGAAGGCACCGGCCAATGGGATGGGAGGTTGGCCGGCAAGGCCCACCAGCAGCCTTTCCACCCGCATGGGATAGCCGTTTTCCGTCGGGGCCATGCGTATCGCGTCAGTGGCGTAATACAGCGTGTTCAACCAATCAAGGTCCTTGACGGTGAACCCGAGTGCACGCTCCCGTTCCGTCGGTTCCTTGCGTCGGTCCGGGCGCAAAAATTCTTCGAAAAAATAGGGTGGGGTGACGTTTGCCATGCTGCACTCTCCATCGGTATGGCGCGTAGGAGGCTCCAAAGTAGGTGCTGGCATCACGTGGAGGGCGGTAGATAACTGGTGCAGATCGCAAGCGCCCGTTGACAGCAGGCACGGCAGGCGTTGTTTAATCATCGGCCTGGATTCTTGTTGTCTCTTCCAATTATAAAATCGGAGCTACAGATGCCTGCCCAGTCCCCGGTAGTCGACAACGCCACAGCCCTCATCGGTTTCAACGACCTGGTGGGGTTGCTCAGCGCGGTATTCGTGAAGCACGGCACCGCGCCGGAAGTGGCCGCAATCCTGGCGCGCAATTGCGCCAGTGCCGAGCGCGACGGCGCCCATAGCCACGGCATTTTCCGCATCCCCGGTTACCTCAGCACGTTGGCCAGTGGCTGGGTCAATGGCAAGGCGGTGCCGGTGGTCACCGATGTGGCGTCCGGCTTTGTGCGGGTAGACGCCGGCAACGGATTTGCCCAGCCGGCCCTTGAAGCGGCGCGCGCGCTGCTGGTGGATAAGGCCCGCAGTGCCGGTATCGCACTGCTGGCGATCCACAATTCCCATCACTTCGCGGCCTTGTGGCCGGATGTCGAACCCTTCGCCGAAGACGGGTTGGTGGCGCTGAGCGTGGTCAACAGCATGACCTGCGTGGTGCCCCATGGCGCCGACCGGCCGCTGTTCGGCACCAACCCCATTGCCTTTGCCGCGCCGCGAGCCGACGGCTTGCCGATTGTGTTCGACCTGGCCACCAGCGCCATCGCCCACGGCGACGTGCAGATTGCCGCGCGCAAGGGTGAGCGCTTGCCGCCGGGCATGGGGGTCGACAGCCTCGGCCAGCCTACCACCGACCCCAAGGCTGTGCTGGAAGGCGGCGCGTTGCTGCCCTTTGGCGGGCACAAGGGCTCGGCGTTGTCGATGATGGTCGAATTGCTGGCGGCGGCCTTGACGGGGGGGAACTTTTCCTTCGAGTTCAACTGGGCCGACCACCCCGGCGCCCGTACGCCCTGGACCGGGCAACTGCTGATTGTGATCGATCCGAGCAAAACCGCCGGGCAAAGCTTCGCCGAGCGCAGCCAGGAACTGGTGCGGCAGATGCATGCGGCGGGGTTGCGGCGCTTGCCGGGTGATCGACGTCATCGCACGCGGGCGAAGTCGTTGGAGGAAGGGGTGGAGGTGGATCTGGAAGCGTTGAACCAGCTGCGGGACTGGGCTACGTAGAGGCTGTCTATCCCGCTCCGCGCAATTCCGTAGCAGCTGCCGAGCGCAAGCGAGGCTGCGTCGGCCGCGCCTCGAGCTTGAATCGGCAGTGCGCCTGACGCAGCCTCGCTTGCGCTCGGCAGCTGCTACGCACGCATAGCGCTATACGGACGATGTCAGTTACGGCGACCCAACAACAGGCCAACCACCAGGCCGAAGCCTGCGGAGATGGCGACGGTCTGCCATGGATGGCCACCGATGTAGGTCTCGGTGGCATCGACTACTGGCTTGCTACGCTCGCGCACGTTGGATACCGAATCCAGTGCCTGCTTGAGTTTGATGGCGACCTGTTCGCGCAGGGTTTCGCCTTCTTCGCCCACCAGCGCAGCGCTGCTTTTGAGCAGCTTGTCCGATTCTTCGATCAGGGCCGTCAGTTCACTGAATGCTTGATCCTTGATTTGATCTTCAACAGCTTGGGCGGCAGTTTTGCGGGCCATGGGTGTGACTCCTTGCAAGTGAATGTGACAGTGAACAATGGAGTGCTGGGCGGCGGCAAAAGTTGCAGTTTTTTTGCTCGGGCGCAATTCCGGACAAAATCCGAATCCGGAAAAATCGACCTACAGTGTAAGATGTCGCCTATTTGTGCAGCAGGTATTTCAACATGAGCTTCAATCTCGCCAACAAGACCCTCGCCGAACGCGCCGAGCTGGAAGATGAAAAGTCCCGCCTCTACGACCTGTGGCAAACCAACCTGGGCAAAGCCAAGGGCGAAGCCGCGCGGTTGTTCGGTGAGCGCGCCAAGCGCAAGGGCAAGTGGTCCGAATGGGTCCGCGCCGAACTCGACGGCATGTCGCCGCCGGAGTTTTCCAACATGGTGCGCAGTGAAGTCAACAAGCTGATGGCGGCGGCGAAGTAAAGCCGGCGGCAATCGCTTCGCGTACTTTGAGCAACATCGGATCAAGCTGGGCCTGGGTGCGCCAACCCAGTTCCACCGGGTAGCGCGGCAGCGCCAGCGGGCAGGGCAGGACCCGCAGGCCAGTCATCTCGGCGATGGCCTGCGCCGCATGCCCGGGAATGGTCGCCACCGCCTGGCTGCCCTTGAGCAGAAACGGCAGTGCGGCAAAATGACTGGTCGAGGCGCAGACCTGGCGGCTCAGGCCCTGGGCCGCCAGCCCTTCGTCGGTGATGCCGATGAACCCGCCTGACGACACCAGCACATGCTCGCGGGTGACAAATTCATCCAGGCTGAGGCTTTCCTGGCCCGGCGCCAGGCTGCGTGGGTCCACGACGCAACGATAATCCCCCTCTCCCAGTACCTGCCGACTCAACCGGCTTTGCGCAAAGCCGCCTGCGGTAATCGCCAGGTCCAGGCTGCGGTCGAGCAGGGCACCGGCAACGATCTGGCTGTGGGTCTGGCGGAAGATTACCCGCAACTGTGGCAGGCGCTGTGCGATGGCATCCATCAGCCGGCGGCCATAGGCGATCTCGAAGTCGTCGGACAGGCCCACCACCACCGAGCGGCCGTGATAGTTCGGGTTGTCCGGATTGACCATCGCCAGGCTTTGCCGACAGCGCGCCAGCGCCTCACTGATCACCGGTTTCAATTGGTTGGCCCGCAGCGTCGGCGCCAGGCCACGGCCGGTGCGCACGAACAATTGGTCACCATAGACGTCGCGCAGACGTCGCAGGCCTGCACTGATGGCCGACTGCGTGACACCCAGGCGCAACGCCGCGCGGCTGGCGCTGGACTCATCGTGCAGGGCTTCGAAGGTTTTCAGCAGGTTCAGGTCGACCTGGGCGATATTCATCTGGCTCATATCATTCAGCACTGAGGTGGGCTTTATTCATGATCGAGCCTGGCGAGAGAATGGGCAACCCCCCTTATCTGGAGTGATCGTGATGCCCGTTTCTACTGTGGCGGCCCTGCAAATCGGTTCCCTGCCTGGCGGCAAGGCCGACACCCTGGCGCAAATCCTCGCCTATGAAGACGAGATCCTGCGCTGCGGCGCGCAATTGGTGGTGATGCCCGAAGCGCTGCTCGGCGGCTATCCCAAGGGTGAAGGATTCGGCACCCAGTTGGGCTATCGACTGCCCGAAGGTCGCGAAGCCTTTGCCCGCTATTTTGCCAACGCCATCGATGTGCCGGGCGCCGAGACCGAGGCCCTGGCCGGCCTGTCGGCACGTACCGGCGCCAGCCTGGTGTTGGGTGTGATCGAGCGCAGTGGCAGCAGTTTGTATTGCACCGTGCTGTATGTCGAACCCACGGGCGGCCTGGTGGCCAAGCACCGCAAACTGATGCCTACCGGCACCGAGCGGCTGATCTGGGGCAAGGGCGACGGCTCGACCTTGCCGGTGATCGACGCGGCGGTAGGGCGTATCGGCGGTGCGGTGTGCTGGGAAAACATGATGCCGCTGTTGCGCACCGCGATGTACGCCAAGGGCGTCGAGGTATGGTGCGCGCCGACGGTGGATGAGCGCGAGATGTGGCAGGTGAGCATGCGCCATGTGGCGCATGAAGGGCGCTGCTTTGTGGTCAGTGCCTGCCAGGTGCAGGCCTCGCCCCAGGCATTGGGCATCGAGGTCGCCAACTGGCCTGCAGAACGCCCGTTGATCGCCGGCGGCAGCGTGATTGTCGGCCCCATGGGCGACATCCTCGCCGGGCCACTGGTGGGGGAGGCCGGGCTGCTGACGGCGCAGATCGACACCGATGACCTGGTACGCGCACGGTATGACTATGACGTGGTGGGGCATTACGCCCGCCCGGATGTGTTCGAGCTGGTGGTGGATGAGCGCGCCAAGCCAGGTGTGCGCTATATCACGGACTGAGACACGGTGGAAATGTGGCAGGGCCCCTCAGCGTTTAGAGGATTGGTTTTCCAGCCATTCCTCGCGGGTCATTTCCCAGATATCCCGTGGGAAAGTGCCTGCCACAAACTCACCTTCATCCGTCCTGATCAAACGCATGCCCGTACGCTCGGAAATACGCCGCGAGCCCAGGTTGGGTGCGGCCTTGGGCACCCGCAGCACAGGGCGCTTGAGTACGCCGAACCAGTAGTCGGTCACCGCCGCACTGGCTTCGGCCATCAACCCTTGCCCCTGCCATTGCGGCCCCAGCCAGAACCCGCGGTTGTTATCCTGCTCGTCCATCAAGCTGACGTTACCAATCAACTGTCCAGGCGCGCTTTTCAGGCGCAGGGACCAATGCCATTCCTCGCCACGGGCCATGGCGGGTAAGGCGATGTGCTCCAGGTAGGTGCGCGCGCCGTCGGCCGGGTAGGGCCACGGCACCAGGGCATTGAGGTAACGCACCACGTCCCAATGCGCGAATTGCTGCTGGATCCCTTCGGCATCGTCCAGGGTCAGCGGGCGCAGGATCAGGCGTTCGGTAAAAAGTGTCGGTTGCATGGTGTCATTACCAGGCCGCGGTATTCGGCAAGTCCAGCGTGCCACGGTCCACAAAGCGCATCGTGCCGAACAGTCCGCCCGCCAATTTGCCCCGCAGCACGTAGGGCAGGTTGTTCAAGCTCTGGGTCTGGCTCAGGCCCAAGGTCTGGCGCAGCACGGAAAACGCCGAAACGCTGACCGGCACCATCAGCACGGTCTCGGAAAAACGCGGGATGCTGCCGCGCTGGTCACTCACTCCCGACGCCAGCGGCCGACCATTGACCTCCAGGTCGAGGGCCACGCCGTTGTAGTCGATCGCCGTTTCATTGGGGTTCTGCACCCGCAGTTTCACGGCGAAGCGCACTTCCAGGTCCTGGCTTTGCAGCGGCTCGATGCCCACTACATTGATATTCACCGGGTCGCGGTTGGGGAACAGCGCACAGGCGCTCAAGCTCAGCAGTAGCAGCGATAGAACCATGAGCTTGCGCATGCAAAGGGTGCTCCTATTTCGTGACGTCCGGGTCCTGCATGACTTTGAGGGTAGAGGACTCCGGATCAAATTCATCTTCTTCCAGCTCTATGAACGCTTCCGGCAGGAAAATGTTCAGCAGGATTGCACAGAACGCGCCCACGGTGATCGGCGATTCGAAGATGTTGTGCAGCGCCTTGGGCAGGTCGCGCAACACTTCCGGCACGGCGGCCACGCCCAGGCCCATGCCCAGGGAGATCGCCACGATCAGCACATTGCGGCGGTGCAGCCCGGCTTCGGCGAGGATCTTGATGCCGGCCACGGCGACGGTGCCGAACATGATCAGGGTCGCGCCGCCCAGCACCGGCTTGGGCATCAGTTGCAGCACCGCGCCGATCATCGGGAACAGCCCCAGCAGCACCAGCAGGCCGGCAATGAAGTACGCCACGTAGCGGCTGGCCACGCCGGTCAACTGGATCACGCCGTTGTTCTGGGCGAACGTCACCATCGGCAGGCTGTTGAAGGTCGCCGCCATCGCCGAATTGAGGCCGTCGGCCAACAGGCCCGACTTGATGCGCTTGATGTACAGCGGGCCCTTGACCGGCTGTTGGGAAATCATCGAGTTGGCCGTCAGGTCACCGGCTGCTTCCAGGGGCGAAATCAGGAAGATCACCGCCACCGGGATAAACGCCACCCAGTCGAACGAGAAACCGTACTTGAACGGCACCGGCACGCTGATCAGCGGCACCTGGGGTAATGCCGCCATATCGACGCGGCCCAGGTACCAGGCCACCACAAAGCCCAGGGCCAGGCCGATCACGATCGAACCCAGGCGCAGGAACGGGTTATTGAAGCGGTTGAGCACCACGATGGTCAGCAGCACCAGGGCCGCCAGGCCCATGTTGCTCGCCGCGCCCAGGTCGCTGGCGCCAAAGCCGCCGGCCATGTCGGTAACGGCCACCTTGATCAGCGACAGGCCCATCAGGGTAATGATGGTGCCGGTCACCACCGGGGTGATCAGTTTGCGCAGCTTGCCGATGAACTGGCTGAGCACCACTTCGATAAACGCCGCGAAAAAGCAGATGCCAAAGATCGTCGAGAGGATCTCATCGGTGCCGCCGCCCCGGGCCTTGACCATGAACCCCGCACTGAGAATCACGCTGATGAACGAGAAACTGGTGCCTTGCAGGCACAGCAGCCCCGAACCAATGGGGCCGAACGTGCGCGCCTGGACGAAGGTGCCGAGCCCCGAGACAAACAGCGCCATGCTCACCAGGTAGGGCACTTCGCTTTCCAGCCCGAGCACACCACCGACGATCAGCGTCGGGGTGATGATGCCGACGAAACTGGCCAGCACATGCTGCAGCGCGGCAAATATCGCCGCACTGAAATGCGGGCGGTCCTCCAGGCCGTAGATCAGGTCGGATTTATAGCGGGGGCGGGGGGCTTGAGCGTCAGACAAAATGAGGGCTCGGGTCAGAAAATGGAGGCGCAGGATGCCAGAAAGCTCCGAGCGCCAGAAGTGTAAAAAAATATTTATAAAGACCCTGCGTAAACCCCGACTCCTGCCGATACTGCTTATAGGCCCATCTATCAAAAACAACAGTGATGGCCGGTGTCAGGCAGTGCGTTGACGCTGGCTGATCGTTTCGTGGCATGGACGCGCGCCGCCACTCTATTTCGAGATCGCCCTTATGTCGCTCCGTCACCTGAATATCGCCCCTCGCGCTTCCCTCGGTTTCGCCTTCATCGCCCTGTTAGTGGTGGTGTTGGGTGGGTTTGCGGCCAACCGCATGACGTTGATCCGCCAGGCCTCGGTGGACATGAGCAGTAACCAGCTGCCCAGCGTGACGTACCTGGGCCAGATGACGGAGAACGTCCTGCGCATGCGTATCCTGTCATTTCGGGTGCTGGTCAACCGCGAGCCGGCCGGCCTGCAGGAAGCCGAAACCCGTATCGGCGTGCTGGTCGACAAGGTCAAGACGGCCCAGGCCGGCTACGCGGCATTACCCGCCGGTACGGAGGAAGCTGCGTTGTACAAGACGTTTGTCAGCACCCTGGATAACTACTTCAAGGCCCAGGCGGACATGCTGGCGCTGTCCAAGCAAGGCGACGTCGAGCAGATGCGCACCCTGATCAATACCCGGATCAAGGAAGGCACCGATCAGATGGGCGAGCAGTTGAACAAGCTGATTGCGATCAATGCCGCCAACGCCAAGCAAGCCAGCGACGCGGCAGGGCACAGTTACACCAGCGCCATCACCGGGATTATCGTGGTCTCGGTCAGCGCTGCACTGCTGACGGTGCTGCTGGCCTGGCTGCTGACCCGCAGCATTGTCACACCGTTGCGCAAAGCCGTTCAGGTGGCTGAAACCATCGCCGGTGGCAACCTGACCACGGTCATTGAAGATAATGGCAACGATGAACCCGCGCGTCTGATCAGCGCCTTGTCGACCATGCAAACCAACCTGCGCCAGACCATCCAGCATATCGCCGGCTCGGCCACGCAGTTGGCCTCGGCGGCGACGGAGTTGAGCGCCGTGACCGAGGAAGCGTCCCGGGGCCTGCAGCAACAGAACAATGAAATCGACCAGGCCGCCACGGCGGTCAACGAGATGACCGCGGCGGTGGAAGAAGTAGCACGCAATGCGGTGTCCACCTCCGAGGCCTCCAACCAGTCCAACCAGGCCGCGCGGTCGGGTCGCGACCGGGTGATGGAGACCGTCGGCGCGATCCAGACCATGACCCAGGACGTCCAAAACACTGCCGCGATGATCGAAGGCCTGGCCACCCAGGGCCGTGACATCGGCAAGGTGCTGGACGTGATCCGCGCGATTGCCGAGCAGACCAACCTGCTGGCGCTCAACGCCGCCATCGAAGCGGCCCGCGCCGGTGAAGCCGGACGCGGCTTTGCGGTGGTCGCGGATGAGGTGCGGGCCCTGGCCCATCGCACGGCGCAGTCGACCCAGGAAATCGAGAAGATGGTCGCCGGCATCCAGAACGGCACCGGTGAAGCGGTGCAGTCGATGCAACAGAGCAACCAGCGCACCCAGGACACCCTGGAAATGGCCCGCGCCGCCGGTGTGGCCCTGGAGCAGATCACCCAGTCCATCAGCCTGATCAACGAACGCAACCTGGTGATCGCCAGCGCGTCGGAAGAACAGGCCCAGGTCTCCCGCGAAGTGGACCGCAACCTGGTCAACATCCGCGACCTGGCGACCCAGTCGGCGGCGGGTGCCAACCAGACCAGTGCCGCCAGCCACGAGCTGTCGCGCCTGGCGGTGGATTTGAATGGGATGGTGGCCAGGTTCGTTATCTGACCCACTTTTTGCAATGCAATCAAATGTGGGAGGGGGCTTGCCCCCGATGGCGGAGTGACAGTCAACTTATCTATAACTGATCCATCGCTATCGGGGGCAAGCCCCCTCCCACATGTGTTCTGTGTGGTGTCAGAAGCTATTGCTTCCAGGCCCCTGGGTTCACCAGATTCTTGGGTTTTTCACCCGCCAACGCCTGCAACAGATTGTCCACCGCACACTTGGCCATCGCCTCCCGCGTCTCATGGGTCGCCGAGCCGATATGCGGCGTCGCCACCACGTTGTTCAGACGCAGCAACGGTGAGCCGTGATCGAGCGGTTCCTTTTCGAACACATCCAACCCCGCCGCTCGAATGGTGCGTTGCTGCAAGGCCTCCACCAGCGCGGCCTCGTCCACCACTTTGCCCCGCGAGATATTGATAAAGATCGTCTGCGGGCCCATCAGCGCAAACTGCTCGGCGCCGATCAGCTTCTCGGTTTCAGCCGTGAGCGGCAGGGTCAGGCAGACAAAATCGGCTTGTTGCAGCAAATCGTTAAGGCTGCGGTACTGCGCACCAAAGCGCTGTTCCACCGCGGGTTTGGGCGAATGGCTGTGGTAGAGCACCGGCATGCCAAAACCGAAATGCCCGCGCTGGGCCAAGGCTTCGCCGATGCGGCCCATGCCGATGATGCCCAGGGTCTTGCCATGCACGTCGCTGCCGAAGTGTGACGGGCCGATATTCTTGTTCCACTGGCCGGCACGCACCATGTCGGCCAGCTCGACCACACGGCGGGCGGTGGCCAGGATCAGCGCGAAGCCGGTGTCGGCGGTGGTTTCGGTGAGCACGTCCGGGGTGTTGCTGAGCAGGATGCCGCGCCGGGTCAGGTAGTCGATAGCGTAGTTGTCGACCCCCACGGACACGCTGGCCACGGCTTCCAGTTGCGGCGCGAGGTCGAGCAACCCGGCATCCAGGCGCAGGCTGGCACCCAGCAGGCCGTGGGCGGTGGGCAGTGCATCGCGCAGCTTGGCCAGGCCGGTCTCGTCCAGTGCGTCTATCAGGGTGACGTCGCACTGTTCATGCAGGCGCGCCATCAACGGTGCGGAGAGCTTCTTGTACAGAACCACAGACTTTTTCATGGGGTTTTCACCTTCAATTCGAGGGTCGAGATGGGCGCGCGCTCACGGTCACTGGCGCCGGGCTTGAGGAAAATCGTCAGCACCACCGACAGCATCAGCGCGCCGCTCATCAGCAGGTACGAGGCGCCGGGCGAGCCGGTGCTGCTATTGAGGTAACCCACCAGGTACGAGCCGCCGAACGAGCCGAGGGCGCCCATGCTGTTGATCAGCGCCATGGCGCCACCGGCGACGTTGGCGGGGAGGATTTCCGGGACGATGGCAAAAAACGGCCCGTACGGCGCATACATGCAGGCTCCGGCAATCACCAGCAGGGTGTAGGACCACCAGAAATGTTCGGCGCCCAGGGCGTAGGAAGCGTAGAACGCGATGGAGGCAACCAGCAGCGGCGGCCATACGAAGCGCTTGCGCTTTTGCAGTTTGTCCGAGCCCCACGACACCGCCAGCATGGCGATCACGGCAGCGAGATAGGGCAGGGCCGAGAGCCAGCCGGCTTCGACCATGTCCATCTGCAGGCCTTTCTTGAGGATTGACGGCAGCCACAAGACGAAGCCGTACACGCCGATGCTCCAGCAGAAAAACTGCAGCGCCAGGATGATCACCTTGGGCGAACGGAACGCTTCGGCGTAATTCTTCACCGCCTTGATACCGACCTGTTCGGCGGCCAGCGCGCTTTCCAGGTCTTTTTTGTGCTGTTCGCTCAGCCACTTGGCGTCTGCGGGTTTTTCATCCGCCAGTTTCCACCAGATAAACGCCCACAGCACCGCCGGCAGGCCTTCGATGATAAACATCCAGCGCCAGCTGAAATGCTGCACCAGGTAGCCGGACACCACCGACATCCACAGCATGGTCACCGGGTTGCCGAGGATCAGGAAGGTATTGGCCCGCGAGCGTTCGGCACGGGTGAACCAGTGGCACAGGTACACCAGCATGGCCGGCATCACGGCGGCCTCGACCACGCCGAGCATGAAGCGAATGACGATCAGCATGTAGGCGTTGGACACCACGCCGGTCAGGGTGGCCAACCCGCCCCAGAGGATCAGGCTGACGAAAATCAGCTTCTTGACGCTGCGCTTTTGCGCATAGATGGCGCCTGGCACCTGGAAGAAGAAGTAGCCAAGGAAAAACAGTGCCCCCAGCAATGACGACATGCCGGGGGTGATCATCAGGTCCTCGGCCATCCCGGAGGCGGCGGCAAAGCCGTAGTTGGCGCGGTCCAGGTACGCCAGGCTGTAGGTGATAAAGACGATGGGCATGATGTACCACCAACGACGGGTGGCGAGTTTCACGGTGTCCATAAGGTTGCTCCTGAGCTTGTTGTAGTTGTGGCAACAGGGTGTGGGTCAAGCGACGGATCGGGTGGGTAATTCGGAGCGGGTGGGCAAGCCTTCCATATCGCCGCGGCTTTGCACGGCGCGGCTGCCGATCCAGTTGCCGCGTTGCACCGCCTCGGGGAAGCTGAGGTTTTCCAGCAGGGCGCTGATCATGCCCACGGCAAAGCCATCGCCGGCGCCAACGGTGTCCACCACCTTGTCCACGGGCACGGCAGCGACGAACCCCTGGTCCAGCTGGGTGCGGAAGTAGGCGCCGTCCGGGCCGAGCTTGATCGCCACGGCTTCGGCGCCCTGGTCGAGGTAGAACGCGGCAATATCCGCCGGGTCGTCGAAACCGGTGAGCAGACGGCCTTCGCCCAGGCCCGGCAAGACCCAGTCGGCGAGGCTGGCGAGGGCGTTGATTTCGTCGATCATCTGTTCCTGGCTGGCCCACAGCGAGGGGCGCAGGTTCGGGTCGAACGACACGCTGCGCCCGGCTTTGCGCATCTGGGTCATCAACTCGCGGGACAGCTCGCGGGTGGCCTCGGACAAGGCCGGCGGAATACCGGTGGCATGCAGATGGCGGGCCTGCAGCAGCGCAGGGCTGATGGCGGCCACGGACAACTGACTGGCGGCCGAGCCCTTGCGGAAGTACTCCACCTGCGGGTCATCGCCGGCTTCTTCGCGGGACTTGAGCTGAAAACCGGTGGGGTGCAGCGGATCGACCGCCACATGCCGGCAATCCAGGCCTTCTTTTTTCAGCGTGTCGACCACAAAGCGCCCGAGGGAATCATCGCCCACCCGGCTCAGCCAGGCGACGTTGAAACCCAGGCGCGACAGGCCGATGGCGACATTACTGTCGGCGCCGGCAATGCGTTTGTGAAACTGCGCCACCTGGGCCAGGTCGCCGGTCTGCTCGGCGACAAACATCGCCATGGTTTCGCCAAACGAGAGGATATCGATCTCAGACATGGGCATTCTCCCCACGGGGTTGGCCAAGGAGGGCGAGGGCAGCCACCTGTTGCGCGGTGACGTCGACCAGGTCATCGCCCTGCAACGGGAATTCCACCGCCCGTGTAATGCCTTGAGTCATGTGCTTGAGCAGTTGTTCCCACAGATGCAGGTCGGTGGCGCCGGGCGGCAGCGCTACCAGCTTGCCGTCTGCGCGGCGCGCCACGGCCTTGCAGTGCAGGTAGTCGACGTGCCGGCCCAGCAGGCGTGCGGCGGTCAACGCGGATTGGTCCTGCCACTGCCAGTTGCCGATATCGAAGGTCATCTTCACCGGCAGGCCCAGGCGCTCGACTTCAGTGAAGAAGCGCTGCATCGGCTCAATGCGCCCGCCGTGCAGGGTCTGGTCGTTTTCCACCAAGAGCTTGACCGGGTGGCGGGCGAGCAGGGCGTGCAGGCTTTCCAGGTCGTTGGTGTCGGTGAAATACCCGAGGGAGACTTTCAGCCAGCGCGCACCAAAGGCCTGGGCACGGTCGAGGGTGGCGTTCAGTTCGGCATTCGGCTGGGCGCGGCCGGCGACCCACAATTCAAGGGGCGATGAGAACACGCACTCCAGGCCCTGTGCGGCGGCGGCCTGGGCCAATTCGGCGGGTTGCTCAACGGTCAGCAGTTCTTCGCGCCATTCGATGCGCTGGGCACCGGCGGCGGCCAGCAGCTCGACAAAACTCAATTGGCCTTGCTGGCGGACCAGGTCGGCGCCGTAGCTGGAAAGGCTGATGGAAACGGGGTATTTGTGCATTGTTGTTTACCTCTGAAACCGGTTTCATTTTTTCACGTTATAAAAGGTTGAATCGACTCTGCTACGTGTAAGGAGGCTGGGTCGAACCTCGAATGATCAACTGGGGCAAAAAGTCCAGGGTGCGGTTCGGTTCGGTGTCACCGCGCAGGCGCTTGAGCAGGCAGTCGAACGCACTGGCGCCAATCGCTTCGGTGGGTTGGGCGAGGGCGGTGATGCCGTTGCCCACCAGCGGGTACCAGTCCAGGTCATCCAGGGCGATCAGCCCCACGTCGTCGAACAGATTGCAGTCCAGCGCCTTGAGCGCACGGGTACAGGCCAGTGTGGCAACGCCGTTGGCACAGAACACCGCCTTGGGGCCGGATTTGGCAAGAAAGGCTTGCAGGCGTTGTTCCAGCCCGTCATCGAGCGCCAGCACCGCGCCGGTCAGCGCCGGGCGCCGGGCGATTTCGCCCTTGAAGCTGTCCAGGCGTTCCTGCCGTGAACTGGTGCCATCGCAGGCTTCGCTCACCAGCAATACATCGCGGTAACCCTGCTGTTCCAGGTGTTCCACCGCCATGCGCACCGCCGCCGGGTTATCCAGCCCCACCAGGTCGCTGTGCAGCGGCTCGACCTTGCGGTCCACCAGCACCAGGGGCATTTCCCGTTGCAGTTCCAGCAATTGGTCGAGGTGATGGCCGAGGGTGTTCACGATCAGCCCTTCGATGTTGTACGAGCGCAGCGCCGCCAAATGCTGGCGCTCCTGCTCGTCATCGCGGTCGGTGTTGCACACCACCAGGCTGTAGCCATGCCGGCGGCAGGCGGTTTCGACGCCGTGCATCACGGCAATGGAGTAGGGGTTGCGGATATCGGCCACCAGCATGCCGATCAGGCGCGTGCGGCCACGTTTCAATCCGCGGGCCATCTGGTTGGGGCGGTAGCCGAGCTGTTCGATGGCGTGTTCGATGCGCAGGGCGATGGCATCGGAGAGCAGGGCGCGGTCGTCGCCGATAAAGCGCGACACACTGGCCTTGGAGACGCCGGCGTGCTGGGCGACGTCGAGCATGGTGACGCGGGTGCGCTGGGCGGCGGAAAAAGGAGTCACGGTCGCGGGCCTTTCTTATTGGATGAGTCGGTTCCAGCCGTGGTTTGGCAGGCTGAAACCGGTTTCAGAAGACATCAACTCGCTCATTTCGTCAAGCGTCTCATGCCCTCGGTATCGCTGGATATCCGACAAGTGGCGATACCCACCTGTTAGTTCTGACAGTATTCCACGCCAGGCATTGAGCGTTTAATGAGTGCCAGACGCGCCGTGGCGGTGTGCGACATGGGTATGACGGGAGGCTCCGATGAGTGCTGATAAAACCCCCGGAAGTAGGCGGCTGCATAACGGCATTTTGCGTTTGGCCGATATTCGGGTGCCCATTCTGGACGATGTTGTCCCTCCGATCGTGGAGGGGTATATCCCTCACCAATATCTCGACAGCGACCTGGAAGTGGTGATCCCGGAACTGTGGGACGATGCTGCGCAAGCCGGTGAGTTCAATATTGTCGAAATCGTTTGGTCGCGCAGTGGCGGTGAGGGTGTCCCGCCGTTCAGGGAGCGGTGGGATGGCCCGATTACCAAGGAGTTCCCTTTTTCGATCAGTGTGCCGCGAGACTATCTGGAGAACGACGGCACAGTCCGCTTGGCTTATCGGATCACTGATGAAGGCGGTCTACCGACTACGTCGGAGTTCCGGACCCTGGTGCTTGATCGGAGCCCACCCAACAATAACGTTACCCCTCCGTCCCCGGCTTTTCCGGTGGGGTTGATTGATGAAGGCTATCTGGCCACGCATCCGACCGTTGACCTGGTAGTGCCGCCCTACAACGGTCGTCGATCCTGGGACAGGATCTATTACTGGATTACGGACCAAAACCCGCCACCGGACGCTGCGCCGAGTGGCTATGTAGAGTTTCCCTTCGAAGACACGCCCCTTGTCCTCCCTGTGCCTGGGGATTTGTTTCGCCTGTACCCCAACGGTACTCAGTACGTTCATATCCGGCTTCAAGACCGCTCCGGCAACCGCGGCCCCAGGTCTGAGCAGTCGCCTGTGGAAGTCCAGTTGTCGGCGGTTCCGTCTGATCTGCAGCCCCTTGTCATTCCTGCGATGGCGAGCGGCCTGATCAATCGGCATGACGCTCGGATCGGCGTAGTCGCCAAGGTGCAATACGACAATTGGCAAGCCGGTGACCGGGTCACAGTCCGATGGGGGAAAACCGTGCTTACCCGCGAGCCGGTCTCCGAGTTGCCTTTCGATGTCGTCATCCCGTGGCCCAGGTTGATAGAGGATGGCCTGGGACTCGCAGAAGGCGTGGCCACTTACACCATTACCCGGTCCGGTAGCGACACGCCCACCCCGCCCAGCCCGCCGGCATTGATCCGCTGGGACTTCCGAGTCGCGGGGCAGGACCATCTCGATGCCCCCGCACTGCTCAACCTTAACCTGCCCAGGGTAACGGTATGGGGTGAAGGCTCCATGACTGAAAACCACATTGATAGTCGTGACGAGGGCAAGCGCGTGTATGCCAGTGTCCCGCTGTATCACCACCCGCGCACCGGCGAAGTATTGGAATTGTATTGGGGGGACTTTCCCAACATGGATAACCCGATTGCGCGTTATGTCGTCGATACCGATAAGGGTGATGCAGAGGGCGTGCGCGTGGAGTTCAGTGATATTCCGTGGGAAGTTATTGTCGGTGCCGGCAATGAGGAAAAGATGCAGGTGTACTACACGACATTTAATGGCGTTAATGAACAGCTTTCCAACTTTACTGAAGTCAATGTCGATGTAGTGCCTCCCTTGGTCTTTCAGCGTGTCGAGTACCCCAGCGCCAATGACAACATGTTTATTAACTGTGGCTCCAGCCCGGCGATGTGGGATCACATTCCCATTCGGATTCTTCCTGAGGGCGCCTTCAGGAAAGATGATGATCTTGTGGTGAAATGGCAGGGCTATGAAGAGTTTGGAGGGGGTGGCAAGGTCATTACTTCGACTGCGGACACCCTGACGCACCGCTTGACCGCGGAGCAGGCTGAACAGGGATATACGTTCGAACAGTCCAACTATGAAGAAAAAATCAAACCGATCAGGTCACCGGACCCCAACAGTCCGGGGAGCTCGGTGTCCGTCATGTATACCTTGTGGCGTAAGAAAAGAATCATAGGCTCGTCAAGAATACGCTACGCGAAGATTGATCAGAAGTATTCGGGGGGGAGTTACTGTGGTCCGGACGGAGAGGATTCGGCGGGCAAGTAGTGTAGGGCACTTTAAAGTGATGGCTGATATAAATTGCGGCGTTTGGTGGTGGCGATGAAGCAGCTGTGCGACTTGATGAGTGTCATGTGAGGCAATGGTTTATCCGGCTGTAAGAGTGACTTCAAGTGCAAAAGGAGAATACAGATGACAACGTTAAGTAAAAAGCAGAAGGCTGCCATTCAATCGCGCGAGGTTAATAAAGAACTCTTGTCCCGGCGTAGAGCAGGGGGCTTGGCGCTGCCTCTGCCTACCTTTGACTCCCTGAATGAAAACGGGTTGATTTTGGAGATCAATGCGAGAAAACCGCTTCCTGTAACGTTTGATATTTCAGAGTTGGCGGAGGAAGAAGATCTTGATCCGGCAACCACCCGACTCGACATACATATGCGCGGCAAAGGCTCCACGAATTGGGGGGCGGCGATGTATAGCGTGCAGTTTCGAACCCCCACATTCCCTGATCGCCAGCCTATTGACGAACCCTTTATCCGGGACATGCCTGTCTCCCGGTTGACGGAAGGGCAGCATGAGATCGGCTACATCCTTTATGAAGGCGCATCCCCCACGCCGCTGATGGTGGGGGCGCCCTTGGAGGTCGACCGAACCGAGCCTCTACGCCCCAACTATCCGCCTGCGCCCAGTTTTCCGGGCTATTTGACAGATGAAATCACTGAGCAACATATTGAAGACAACCCGGACGGTATGGTGTGCACCTTTCCGGATGCTCCGGGTGGTGCCGAGTTGGGCGTTAGCATCGCCGTGTATTTTTCTTCCGACTTCTCTTCACAATTGTCTGAGCCGATTGACACCTATCCCATAACCGCCGCGTTGAGTTTTACCGTGCCGTGGGCGTTGATTATCGGCAACCGCGCGGGACTCAACTACCTGTTTTACCAATTGATCGATCTCGCCGGCAACATCAGCAAAGACTCATCCCCTGCGCGCGTTAAGTTGAATCTGACCCCTGAACCAGAGCCCTTGGAAGCGTATGTACCTTTGGCGCTTCTGCCTGATGATGGCCTGCTTGATTTGCAGGACCTTTATGAGCCGACCGGGGTTTACGTCGCTATTCCCGAATATGCCAACAATCTGCCGATGATCGATGTAATCGAACTGACGCTCGGTAGCCAGCCGCCACAGCGTTTCGCGGTTAATTTTTATCTGCCCTTTCCGTTAATGCTTCCCGTCAGCAGGACCGCGCTTCTGGCCCATTACGGTACGAACACAGGTGAACTGGATACCTCGATTGATTATTTTATCGACCGTAACGGCAGTCCATTCGATGCGCCTACCCATGACATCAAAATTGATTTTTCCGCGCCAGGTCCCACGCCTGGAACCGACCCGGAGAATCCGCTGCTCAATCCCGTGCTGGTCTACGGCTCTGATCCAGACGCGGAAAACCAGCTGACCGAAGATGACTTCGAGAAGGCAGCTACGGTTGAAATCGTACTGTGGGACACGCCTATCCCGGCGCCAGGCACGGTGCTGAGGGGGTATTGGGGCAGTTCTGAATATGCATTCGGCGTTGTGCCGATCACGACCGAAGGCCCGGGGGATACGGTTTCAATGAGCGCACCCTGGTCGATAATTCGTGCTGTCGGTAACGGTATAGTCAACGTCTTCTACACGCTGGAGTGGGCGACCAACGACAACATCCAGCGCTCTGCGCCACAGCCGGTGGTTGTCAATGCCAATAAGGTCGTACTGGAGCAGGCAACCTTTTCCAAGGCGACGACATTCTGGTCGTGTACCGATCTCCATCGCACGACGTTTGCGGGCACTGTCAGGGTTCCCGGAAATATGACTTACTTCAGGGAGTTTATGGTGATCCGCTGTGAGGTGCGGGTGTTCAGCGATATCACCGGCGATAACCAGCTGGGCGAGACCACGACGATCCACTCGCCGCCATTGACGCCAGACATGGTGGCCAACGGATTCACTATAACTGTCCCCTATGCTGTCATACGGCCGGCGGTCCGGAACTCGGCGGACTTTCACTACTTCGTTCCCATCCCCGGAGAGGGAGATCAACCCTCCGTGAGAGCGTGGACCCGCACTCGGTTCACGGACTTGAATGGCGTGTTCTGCGAAAATCAACCCCCTACCACCCAAGAGGATGGCGTGGCCTAAAAAGTCTACGGGGGGTGTTTGCGCACCCCTCGGTTCCAATATCCCAGTGCACACGCTCATGGGGCAAGCATTCATTCATACAGATAGATTGGGATTAGTCCTACATATGCAGGTAATTCCAATCTGTAGTTTTGCGGCCTTAAGTGGCCTGGCTCCAACCCTCTGGAAATAGGCCGAACCGTTCCGTCGCGGAATGTCTGTTGAATGAGTGGTGTGTTGTGAATATCAATTCGTTTTTTAAGTTAAAACCGTTAGTTGCAATGATGCAGGTGCCGTCTGTTGTAACGTTATTGTTTCTGGCACCTGGGGCCCATGCCAGGCTCATCGAGAATGGCACTGAAACCATTGACCATGACGCCTATATCGATACGTTTGAGCTGCAAAATGCCACGCTCAACGTAATAGACGGACGGACACTGGACGTTTATGCCAATGCTTCGAGCCTGAATGTCAGCCAGAACAGCTTGATCATGGGCACTGTCGTCGCCCAGGGCGGCTCGAATGTGAATGTAGGTGCCAGTCGCGTCACCGCTTCCGGCGCGTTCCAGACCGGCATCACTTTGCTCAGCAGCGCAGCACAGATCAACGACAGTGTGATTTCCAGTGCTGACTACCACGGGATGGTGGTCGGCAAATTTACCACCTCAACCCAGGCGTCCACGGCAACCGCAAACGGCAGTGTCATTGTGGGCGCAACCGGTGGTGCCGCCGTTACCGGCGGTAGCCTGCTGGAAACCGTGAATAGCCAGGTAATCGGTACCGACGCGGACAGTTTCGGGTTGAGCCTGCAGAGCGCCACGGCGCGTGCCTATCAAAGCAACATCACTGGTGGGCGCAACGGTGTGGAAATGTCTTATGACCGATATGCGCCGGGGGCCAATACGCTGCTTCTGGACCAAACCCATGTGACGGGCGTCACCGGTGCTGCGCTGCTGGTACAGGATGCCAGGGGCCGGGGCGCCGTGGCAGATATTGTGGTACGCAATGGCTCGACCCTTACCGGCGGCAATGGCCATTTGCTGGAAGTAAAAGGCAACTCCACGGCGAACATGAGGGTCGAGAACAGCCGGCTTCAAGGTGATGTCATTGTCGAGTCCGGCAGCCAGGCTCATCTCAAGCTTAATGATCGGGCCTCATTGATCGGCCGCATGGAGAATGTTTCATCCTTGGAAGTAGGTGATGAGTCCCTGTGGATCATGACCGGCCATAGTCAGGTCGGCGATCTGAGACTGGCCGACGGCGTGGTCAAGTTCGGCGACGATGACGCTTTTTATCGGTTGGACCTGGAGCGCCTGTCGGGCCAGGGCACCTTTGCGATGGGCACTGATTTTGCCCGGGGCCTGACTGACTTTTTGAATATCAGCGGTGAGGCCACCGGTCATCATGGCCTGTTGCTCGCCAGTAGCGGTGCAGAGCCCGTCAATCCTGGCGCGGTGCATATCGTCCATACCGGTGGCGGTGACGCGCAGTTCGAGTTGCTGGGCGGGGCGGTGGACGTTGGGGCCTGGTCTTATGGACTCAAGCAGGAAGGCAACGATTGGTTCCTCGACCCGAACAATCGTACCGTCAGCCCAGGTACCCGCTCGGTACTGGCGTTGTTCAATACTGCGCCGACCGTGTGGTATGGCGAAATGACCTCCCTGCGCAGCCGCATGGGAGACCTTCGCTATAGCGGTGTCGAAGCCGGCGGTTGGCTGCGTGCCTACGGCAATAAGTACGAAATCAGCGGTGGGGACGGCGGAGCCTACGATCAAAACCAGCGCGGTTTCTCTCTGGGTGCCGATACACCGGTAGGCGACGGGCAATGGTTGCTGGGGGTGATGGCCGGTCACAGCACGTCCGACCTGGATCTCAGCCGGGGCACCTCGGGTAAGGTGCAGAGTTACTATGCGGGCCTGTATGCCACCTGGCTGGATGAAGAGAGCGGGTATTACTTGGATGGAGTGGTCAAGGCCAACCGCCTGAACAACAATGCCAAGGTCGGTTTGAGTGACGGCAAGCAAACCAAAGGTAACTACAGCACCAATGCGCTGGGTGCGTCCGTGGAGGTCGGTCGTCATATCAAACTCGACGATGACTTCTTTGTCGAACCGTTCGCCCAGGCCTCCGTGGTGACGGTACAAGGCAAGAGTTATCGCCTGGACAATGGCCTGAAAGCCAAGAACGATCACACCGACTCGGTACTGGGTAAGTTGGGCGTAACGGTGGGGCGTGACTTCGTACTGGACGATGGCAGCGTGCTTCAGCCGTACTTGCGCGCCGGCGTGGCCCATGAATTTGTCAAGAACAACAAAGTCATGGTCAACAACCAGTCATTCGACAATAACCTCTCAGGTTCCCGCATCGAAGTGGGGGCGGGGTTCTCGGTCTCGTTGTCCCAGAACCTGCAGGTGCATGCCGACTTCGACTACGGCCAGGGCAAACATGTGGATCAACCGTGGGGGGCGAATGTCGGCGTGCGCTATAACTGGTAATCCGACAGTGGCGGTACGCTTTAAACAGGTTTAACAAAACGCCCCGGATCCGGGGCGTTTTGTCATGACTCATCTGACGTATTTTTTGTGTTGAACAGGATTTGCATATTTATTTCGTTGCCGTGGATATCCAGGAGGTCAACGTCGAGTGCGCCGTTGACAGTACTGTCGTTTGGGTCGTGAAAAAACTCGATGGTACCCTGGTGTGCCTCATAAGCCGGGACGGGCGTGTCGTTGACGGTCAAGAGAATCACCGAGTATCGAGAGGGGAATTCGGTGTCTGGAATTGAATAACGACCGGACGGCAAGTCTACGCTGTGGTATTTGAAGATCACCCTTTGTCTCGATGTTTCACCCGGTGGGATTTTCATGGCGCCTTCAGTCAGCCAAAAGCTGTTTTTCCATTCATGCTCAATAAAGTCTGCCTTGAAAGGCTTATCGCCGATCACGCCTTGAAAATATTGCTTAGTCGTTTCTTGGGATTTAGCTTTTCGTACGGTTGCAGTGGTCATGATTGAGTTCTCCTGCGATGGGTTGTACCCGTGTGTGTGATGAGCGCGCTAATTGGGTGTGTTTGCTGAGGCGGTGGATAATTTCAGGGACAGGTTGTCGACCACGAGGAAGGTCTGGCCCAGAATCCGTAGCGTGAACTCCGGTATTCCTTCCGGAATGGTCAACGAGTCAGTGTAAGTGTCCCAGGCACCGTCGCCGCGAAGTTCTATTTGCTGAACGTTGTCCGGGGCGAACTCGAATATCGCGAATCCATGACCGCCTGTGGGGGTCATTGCGTCAATGGAAAAGTCGTAGGTTTGTCCTGGCGTGACGCTAATCACCTGCTCAATGAATCCACCCAGGTTTGCCTGGCACCTGTTGTCATGAAAGGTGACGCTTGAGCCGACAGGCACCGTGACTGTCCAGCCCGTGCGGTTTTCGGCGAAATCACCATTGCGGATCAGTTCGATGGGGATGACGGTGCCTTCATCTTCCACCAGCCTGACGTTATCGAACCACACATCCCCGGCGTCACCGATCAGTTGTACGGTGATACCGGTCGTGCCTGCGGGGGTGTTGAATGTGATCGTTCGGTGGGTCCAGCCGTGGTTCCCCGTCAGCCCGATGGATTCACTTGTATCCGACGGTCGAAATGTCAGCCGGGCAGAACCTGCACCCTCATAGGTAATCAACGTATAGGCACTGAAGGTGTAGGAGGTGCCGCCGGAAGCAGGCACTTCCTGTTCCGCGCGTCCCGTGGCAGTGATGATGCAGTGTTGACGTGAAAAATCCACCCGGCCCGGAGCGGTGGCCGTGGCGGTCCAGGAGGTCCCGTGCCTGGAGAAGGCGCCATTTAGAACCAGATTATTGATCATCGGTTGTTCTGACATGAATCAACCCCCGCGCCCTTCAAATGGGTTGCTGTGGTGTGCGACTCAATTCAGCGCCATCTGCGCCGAACGCACAACTGTCAGAACTAACAGGTTCCCCGTGCCATTCGTCGGTTGTCTACGCCGGGTGCCACATCCCCAACCAGGCAGACGCCAGCAATAGGATCGCCATGCATCGATTGAAGCGTTGCATGGCCTTGGCCGACCCCACTAAACGGGCGGAGCCTGCGCCCAGCAAAGCCCACATCCCAAGACACGGCAGGGAAACCGCAAAAAACACCAGGGACAAGGCCAACACCCGCGCCTCACGCCCATCTCCCTGCCCGGCAAACACACTGACCACCGCCAACGCCATCATCCACGTCTTCGGATTGACCAGTTGCAGGCTGGCCGCACCGAGCAGGCCCAGGCGTTTCTGTGGGGCATCGGTGTCAATGGCCTGGGCCGGCGCGCTGAATATCTGCCAGGCGAGGTAACTCAACCAGGCGATACCGATCCATTGCATGGCGGTTTGCACTTGCGGCAGATGGACCAGTGATTCGCCGATGCCTGAACCGACCGCCAGCACGATCCCCGCCGCACCGGCGCACGCCCCGAGGATGATCGGCACGGCTGCCCGCAGGCCATGCCGCGCGCTGTTGCTGAGTACGAGGATATTGGTGGGCCCGGGGGTGATGGAGGCAACGAAGGCAAATAACAGGAAGGGCAGGAAGGTGGATGGCATACAGGCGGACTCCAATGAACAGATCAGGGCTGTCCATCTTCACAAGCCTGTGGCTTACCTGTCTGGAAGGTTTGAGCAGCGCTTGCGGTAGGCCGCCGGTGTCAGTCCATAGGCGCGCACGAACCAGCGGCCCAGGTGACTTTGATCGGCAAAACCCAGGGCCATCGCCACGTCGGCCGGTTGCTCGCCCCTGGCCAATGCGTGCCGGGCGCGGGCCAGGCGCAATTGCACCAGGTAAGCGTGGGGCGGTAAACCAAAGGCGCTCTTGAACGCACGGGTCAGGCGAAAGCGGTCGACGCCACAGGCCAGGGCCAGTTCGTCCATGCCGATATCGTGATGCAGGTGGGCGTGCAGGTATTCCCGGGCCTTGTGCGCCACCTGCGGCAGGCGTGGGTCTTCGCGGTAACGGTTGCGCCAATACAGTTGGCCGGTGAGGCGCTCCAGCAATTGGTCCATGGCACGCTGGCGCACGATGCGCAGTTCGCCGCCGTGCAGCGTCTGGAAGGCCTGGCTGGTGACCAGGGCCAGGCGCGGGTCGCTGGTCAAGGTGCTGGTAAACCCCAGTTGACTGTTGAGGGGCGCCTCTTCGAACACCGCACTCACTTCTCGCGCCAGCCACTGCGGGTCGAGGTACAGCATGTGGTAGGTAAAGCCGTCCGGCGTGGGCGCGTCGCCGTCATGCAATTCACCGGGCTCCACCAGGAACACCTGGCCGGGCACGCTGTTGTGGCGGGCGCGGCGGCAGTTGAACTGCTGTACGCCTTGTTCGGTGACGCCGACCAGGTAGCTGTCATGCCAGTGCGGGTCATAGGCGTGGCCCTCGAAATGCGCGCGCAGGGTCTCGATGCCGGTGTCGGCGTCCTGGGACAGATCGATCCAATTATGCGCAGCCATGAAACACCGGGACGGAATGTGTAAGGGGTATTAGCGCCCAACGGCACCAGGGCGTCTAGAAGGTTTGTGCAGCCTAGCCGAACAGCCCGGCGGCGATGTTGATCGAGAACCCCAGGATCGCCGTATTGAACAGAAAGCCGATCAGCGACTGCCCCAGCACCACCTTGCGCATGCCGCGGGTGGCGACGCCGACGTCAGAGGTTTGCACCGCCACGCCGATGGTGAAGGAGAAATACAGGAAGTCCCAGTAGTTCGGTGTCAACAGCCCTTCGGCAAACCGCAACGCCGGTTCCTTGCCATTCCAGGTGTAATACAGGCGGGCGTAATGCACGCTGAAAATCACCCCGATCAACAGCCATGAACCGATCACCGTCAGCCCGGTAAACCCGTAGTGCAACAGGCGCTCGGAAGTGGCCAGGTCTTTGCTGCCCACCAGTTCGAAGGTGATGGTGGCCAGGCTCGCGATGGCGGCGATGCACACGGTGAACAGCACCAGCCCGGCGTTTTCGTCCTCGATTTCAGCGATGCGCTTTACATCGTCGGCCTTGGCACGGCTGGTCAGCCACAGCATCAGCACCAGGTAGGTCCAGACCCCGGCGTTCCAGCCGATCAGGATTTTGCTGGCGAGGGTGTCGGCCGGCGCCAGGATGCCGACGGCAAGGCCCAGCACAGCGGCGGCGGAGAGGCGAGGGTGGGTACGGGCTAGAAAGGGCATGGCAGCTCACAGATGGTTACCTGTGAGCACCTTAGCGCATTTTTGTTGTGGCAAGCGGGCTTGCCACCGTTACAGTGTCCCCCAAAAAGCCTTAGCGCTTTTTGCGTACCAGCTTCATGACCACCACAAAGAACACCGGCACAAACACCACCGCCAGGGTCGCGGTGATCATCCCGCCGATTACCCCGGTACCAATCGCCTGCTGGCTCGCCGAACTGGCACCGGTTGCAATCGCCAAGGGCACCACGCCGAGGATAAACGCCAGCGAGGTCATGATGATCGGGCGCAACCGGAGCCGCGCGGCTTTCAGGGTGGCGTCGATCAGGTCTTCGCCCTGGTCATACAGGTCCTTGGCGAACTCGATGATCAGGATCGCGTTCTTCGCCGACAAACCTATGATAGTGATCAGGCCGACCTTGAAAAACACATCGTTGGGCATGCCCCGCAAAGTCACCGCCAGCACCGCGCCGAGCACGCCCAACGGCACCACCAGCAGCACCGACGTCGGGATCGACCAGCTTTCATACAGCGCCGCCAGGCACAGGAACACGATCAGCAGCGACAGCCCCAACAGTAGGGGCGCCTGTGAGCCGGACAAACGTTCCTGCAGCGACAACCCGGTCCACTCCTGGCCCAGGCCTGCCGGCAGTTGGCTGACCAGGCGCTGGATTTCCTCCATCGCCTCGCCGGTGCTGTGGCCGGGTGCGGCCTCGCCGGAAATGGCGATGGCAGGGTAGCCGTTATAGCGCGTCAGTTGCGCCGGGCCCTGGGTCCATTTGGCGACGACAAACGCCGACAGCGGCACCATCGCGCCCGCCTTGTTGCGCACGTGGATCTTCATCAAATCCGCCACCTGGCTGCGCTGGTCGCCTTCGGCCTGTACCACCACGCGCTGCATGCGGCCCTGGTTGGGGAAGTCGTTGACATAGGCTGAACCGATGGCCGAAGACAGCACATTGCCCACATCCGCAAACGAGACGCCCAGCGCGTTGGCCTGCTTGCGGTCGACTTCCAGCTGCACTTGCGGCGCCTCGGCCAGGGCGCTTTCGCGCACGTTGGCCAGGATCGGGCTTTTTCCGGCGGCGTCGAGCAATTCGGTACGTGCCGCCATCAACGCCGCATGGCCAACACCGCCACGGTCCTGCAGGCGGAACTCGAAACCGCTGGAGGTGCCCAGGCCGTCCACCGGGGGCGGCAGGATCGCATAGGCAATCGCGTCCTTGAGTTCGCTGAAGGCCATGTTGGCGCGGTCGGCAATCGAGGCGGCAGAGTCATCGCTGCTGCGTTGCGACCAATCCTTGAGCGTGGTAAATGCCAGCGCCGCGTTTTGCCCGGAACCGGAGAAGCTGAAACCCATGATCATGGTGGTGTCGCCCACCCCAGGCTCGCCGGCGTTGTGCGCCTCGATCTGTTCGGCCACCTGCACCGTGCGGTTCTTGCTCGCACCCGGCGGCAGCTGGATGTCGGTGATGGTGTAGCCCTGGTCTTCCACCGGCAGGAACGAGGAGGGCAGGCGGCTGAACATCAGCCCCAGGCCCACCAGCAGCACCAGGTAGATCAGCAGGTAACGGCCGCTGCGCTTGAGCGCATAGGCGACCCAACCTTCGTAGCGGTCGCTGAGTTGCTCGAAGCGCTTGTTGAACCAGCCGAAGAACCCGCCCTTGGCATGGTGCTCGCCCTTGGCAATCGGCTTGAGCAGGGTGGCGCACAGGGCTGGGGTCAGGGTCAGGGCGAGGAAGGCCGAGAACAGGATCGAGGTGGCCATCGACAGCGAGAACTGTTGGTAGATCACCCCCACCGAGCCGGCCATGAACGCCATCGGCAGGAACACCGCGACCAGCACCAGGGTAATGCCGACGATGGCGCCCGTAATCTGCCCCATGGCTTTCTTCGTCGCGTCCTTGGGCGACAGCCCCTCGGTGACCATGATCCGCTCGACGTTCTCCACCACCACAATTGCATCGTCCACCAGGATGCCGATGGCCAGCACCATGCCGAACATGGTCAGCACGTTGATCGAGAAGCCCAGCAACAGCATGGTGGCGAAGGTGCCCATCAGCGCGATCGGCACCACCAGCGTCGGGATCAGGGTGTAGCGCACGTTCTGCAGGAACAGGAACATCACCGCGAACACCAGGGCCATGGCTTCGAGCAGGGTATAGACCACCTTGGTGATCGAGACCTTGACGAACGGCGAGGTGTCGTACGGGATCTTGTATTCCACGTTGGCCGGGAAATAGCGCGACAGTTCGTCCATCTTCGCCCGCACCAGGGTCGCGGTGTTCAGTGCATTGGCCCCCGGTGCCAGTTGCACGCTGACGGCGGTGGACGGCTTGCCGTTCAGGCGCGTGGAGAACTGGTATTCCTGACTGCCCACTTCTACCCGCGCCACATCGCCGATGCGCACGGTGGAGCCGTCCGGGTTGGCCTTGAGCACGATATCGGCGAATTCCGCCGGCGTGGACAGCTGGCCCTTGACCAGGATCGCGGCGGTGATTTCCTGGGTCCTGGTACCCGGCAAGTCACCGATACTGCCGGCCGAAACCTGGGCGTTCTGTGCGCTGATCGCCGCATTCACGTCGGCCGGCGTGAGGTTGAAGCCGATCAGTTTCTGCGGGTCGATCCAGATGCGCATGGCGCGTTCGGCACCGTACAACTGGGCTTTGCCGACCCCGTCCAGGCGCTTGAGCTCGTTCATCACGTTGCGCGCCAGGTAATCGCTGAGCGCCACGTCGTCGAGCTTGCCGTCGTTGGAGGTGAGGGTCACCAGCAGCAGGAAGCCGGCGGAAACTTTCTCCACCTGCAAACCCTGCTGGGTCACGGCCTGGGGCAGGCGCGGCTCCACCGCCTTGAGGCGGTTTTGCACATCGACCTGGGCCATTTCCGGGTTGGTGCCGGGCTGGAACGTGGCGGTAATCGTCGCCGAGCCGAGGCTGCTCTGGGATTCGAAATACAGCAGGTGATCGGCGCCGTTGAGCTCCTGCTCGATCAGGCTGACCACGCTTTCATCCAGGGTTTGGGCCGAGGCGCCTGGGTACACCGCGTAGATTTCCACCTTCGGCGGCGCGACGTTGGGGTACTGGGCCACCGGCAACTGCGGGATGGCCAGCAAGCCGGCCAGCAGGATAAACAGGGCGACCACCCAGGCGAAGATCGGGCGGTCAATAAAGAACTGCGGCATTGTCAAAGATCCTTATTGGCCGGAAGCCTGGGCAACGGGTGTGGGGCTGTCATCGACCTCGACTTTTTCACCGGGGCGCGCGTGCTGCAGGCCTTCGACGACGATACGGTCGCCGGGCTTGAGGCCATGGCTGACCACCCAGCGGTCGTCGATCACCGCACCCAGTTCCACCGGCTGCTGGCTGACGGTCTGCTCGGCGTCGAGCAGCAGCACCATGGGGATGCCGGCGCTGTCGCGGGTGATGGCGCGTTGCGGCACGCTGATACCTTGTTTGTCGACGGCTTGCTCCAGGCGTACCCGCACGAAGCTGCCGGGCAGCAGGTCGAGGTCCGGATTGGGGAACTCGCTGCGCAGGATGATCTGCCCGGTGCCCGGGTCGACGCTGATCTCGGCGAACAACAACTTGCCCGGCAACGGGTAGAGGCTGCCATCGTCCTGGATCAACGTGGCCTTGGCCTGGTCCTGGCCGACCTGCTTCAAGCTGCCGGCACGGAAGGCGCGGCGCAGGTCGTTGAGCTCGCGTGTGGACTGGGTGAGGTCGGCGTGGATCGGGTCCAGTTGCTGGATGATTGCCAGGGGCGTGGCTTCGTTCTGGCCTACCAGTGCCCCTTCGGTCACCAGGGCGCGGCCGATGCGGCCGGAAATCGGCGCGGTCACGGTGGCGTAGCCCAGGTTCAACCTGGCGCGCTCGACGGCGGCCTTGTTGGCGGCGACTTCGGCGTTGGTCTGGCGCAGGTTGGCGCGGGCGTTGTCGTAGTCCTGGCCGCTGATGGCGTTGCCTTCCACCAATTGGCTGTAGCGCTGCTCCTGCAGGCGCGCCTGGAACGCATTGGCCTCGGCCTTGCTCAGGTTGGCCTGGGCGCTGTCCAGGTCAGCCTTGAACGGTGCCGGGTCGATGCGAAACAACACGTCGCCCTGTTTGACGTCATGGCCTTCCTTGAAGACCCGTTGCATCACCACACCAGCGACCCGTGCGCGCACTTCGGCGATGCGCGGCGCGGCGATGCGTCCGCTCAATTCGCTGGTGATGGAGAGGGGCTTGGCCTCAAGGGTTTCGATGCGCACTTTGGCCAGGGGCATTTCTGGCGCTTCGTCGGCGGATTTGTCACAGGCACTTAGGGCCAGCGTCAGGGCCAACAGGCAAAATGGCGCAAACAGATTCTTCGACATGCTCTTATCCCAATATTGACTGGCGCATCCTAAAGGCACCTGCGCCGTGGTGCTGTGAAGCTGTGTAGGTCGTCTGTGAAGAAATGTAAGGTGCGGCGCGCGGGGCGCCGAGGGCGTATATCCTTGCACAATCCTGCAACACACCAACAAACCGCATTATTTGGAAACACCATGCCCAACATCCTCCTGGTGGAAGACGACGCCGCACTCTCCGAGCTGATTGCCAGCTACCTGGAACGCAACGGCTACCACGTCAGTGTGCTCAGCCGTGGCGACCACGTCCGTGAGCGCGCGCGCCTCAACCCCCCGGACCTGGTGATCCTCGACCTGATGCTGCCCGGCCTCGACGGCCTGCAAGTGTGCCGCCTGCTGCGCGCCGACTCGGCGGGCCTGCCGATCCTGATGCTCACCGCCCGCGACGACAGCCACGACCAGGTGCTGGGCCTGGAAATGGGCGCCGACGACTATGTGACCAAACCCTGCGAGCCGCGTGTACTGCTGGCGCGGGTGCGCACCTTGCTGCGGCGCAGCAGCCTGTCCGAGCCCCAGGTGGCCAATGACCAGATACTGATGGGCAACCTGTGCATCGACCTGTCGGAGCGCACGGTGACCTGGCGCGAACAGGCGGTGGAGTTGTCCAGCGGCGAATACAACCTGCTGGTGGTGCTGGCCCGGCATGCTGGCGAAGTGCTCAGCCGCGACCAGATCCTGCAACGCCTGCGCGGTATCGAGTTCAACGGCACCGACCGCTCGGTGGACGTGGCCATTTCCAAGCTGCGGCGCAAGTTCGACGACCACGCCGGTGAAGCGCGCAAGATCAAGACCGTATGGGGCAAAGGCTACCTGTTCAGCCGTTCCGAGTGGGAATGCTGACCGATGTTTCGTGTACTGCTACGCCTCTACCTGATCACCATCATCACCTACAGCGCGGCGATCTTCCTGATTCCCAAGCTGGTGATCCAACTGTTCGAGCACCGTTACCTGGACTACAACGTCGAGCAGTCCCGGGGCATGCAGAAGCTGATCGTCAAGCAGTACCTGCGTGCGCCGGTGGAGCGCTGGTCCCAGGTGACCGAGCAACTGGGACGTGACTTCGCGCCCCTCAAAGTGCAATTGCTGTTGCGCCAGGACGCCAGCTACACCACGCAGGAAGCCAAACTGCTGGAGCAGGGCAGCCCCGTGATTCACCTGGGGGAGTTTGGCTGGATGGAGGACATCAGCTCGCCGCTCAACGAGCAGTTCGTGGTCAAGCTGACCATTCCGCCAGACCCGCTGGACATGAACCTGTTGTACTGGTCGATGAACGTGCTGATCGGTGCGGCGTTGCTGGCCTGCCTGCTGTTCTGGCTGCGTCCGCACTGGCGCGATCTCGAACGCCTGAAAAGCACCGCCACGCAACTGGGCAGGGGCAACCTGGCCGAGCGCACACACATCCCGGCCAGCTCCAACATCGGCAGCCTGGCGGCGGTGTTCGATACCATGGCCGACGACATCGAACACCTGCTCAACCAACAGCGCGACCTGCTCAACGCGGTCTCCCACGAACTGCGCACGCCCCTTACGCGCCTGGATTTCGGCCTGGCCCTGGCGCTGTCGGAAGACTTGCCGGAAGCCAGTCGCGAGCGCTTGCATGGCCTGGTTGCGCATATTCGCGAGCTGGATGAATTGGTGCTGGAGTTGCTGTCCTACAGTCGCCTGCAAAACCCGACGCAATTGCCCGAGCGTGTGGAGGTGGTGCTCGATGAATTTATCGACAGCGTGTTGGGCAGCGTCGATGACGAGCTGGAAAACCCCGAGATCGTCATCGATGTGGCACTCGACTGCGCTGTGGAACGCTTCAGCCTCGACCCGCGCCTCACCGCCCGTGCCTTGCAGAACCTGCTGCGCAATGCCACGCGTTACTGCGACAAGCGCATTCAGGTGGGCGTCAAGGTCTGCGCCAAAGGTTGTGAGATCTGGGTGGATGACGATGGCATCGGCATTCCGCTGGACCAGCGCGAGCGTATCTTCGAACCCTTTTACCGTCTCGACCGCAGCCGCGATCGCTCCACCGGTGGCTTTGGCCTGGGCCTGGCCATCAGCCGGCGAGCCCTCGAGGCCCAAGGCGGCACCCTGACCGCACTGGCCTCGCCGTTGGGCGGCGCACGGTTCCGGGTGTGGTTGCCCACGGCTGCGGATTAGAAAATCTCCCGGGGAAGGCGCACACTGTGCCCCCGCTTTACCCGAGGAGAGATTGGCAATGACTGGTGTCCACGCGTCTGCTCAACAAGGTTTCTCTACCCAGGCCGCCACCTACGCCCAGGGCCGGCCGAATTATCCCAGGCAACTCACGGGCTGGCTCACGGATGTACTCGGCGTCGATGGGCACTCACGGGTGATCGACCTGGGCGCCGGCACCGGCAAGTTCACGCGCCTGCTCAGCACCCTGGCACCGACGTTGATCGCCGTCGAACCGGTGCAGGCCATGGGCGCGCAGTTGACCCGGCTGTTGCCGGACGTGCGCCTGGTCAACGGCACCGCCGAAGCCATCCCCCTGGAAACCGCCAGCGCCGACGCGGTGGTCTGCGCGCAAGCCTTTCACTGGTTCTCCACCCAGGCCGCGCTGGCGGAAATCCACCGCGTGCTCAAGCCCGAAGGGCGCCTCGGGCTGGTGTGGAATGTGCGCGATGAGTCGGTGGACTGGGTGGCGGCGATCACTGCGATCATTACGCCCTATGAGGGTGACACCCCGCGTTTTCACTCCGGACGCTGGCGTGAAGCCTTCGACGGCAAGTACTTTTCCGACCCCGAAATGACCTGTTTCCCCTATAGCCACGTCGGCAGCCCCCAGGAAGTGATCATGGATCGCTTCCTCTCCGTGAGCTTTATTGCTGCGTTGCCCGAGGCTGAAAAAGCCCTTGTGAGCGAGCAGTTGCGTGGCTTGATCGCCAGCCATCCGGCCCTGAAGGGCCGCGACACGGTGGCGTTTCCTTATCAGACCCAGGCGTATGTCTGTCGTCGACTGCCATAAAAGGCATAAAGTCAGATCATATTGATATAAGTCGTTATAAGAAAAATCGCTATCCTGCGGCCAGAAATTTATAAGGCCGCGGGTAGCGTTGATGGAAGTGGGTAACTTTGGTTTTGTAATTGCTGGCCTGATCGTTGGTTTTATCGTCGGCATGACCGGTGTAGGCGGGGGCTCGCTGATGACCCCAATCCTGTTGTGGTTCGGCATCAACCCGGCCACGGCCGTAGGCACTGACCTGCTGTACGCGGCCATCACCAAATCCGGTGGCGTGCTGGTCCACAGCAAGAACAAGAACATCGACTGGACCATCACCGGCTGGCTCACCCTGGGCAGCGTGCCTGCGGTGTTGCTGACCCTGTGGTTCCTCGCCAGCCTGCACACCGACCCCAGCGCCATGAACGCAGTGATCAAGCAGGCCCTCGGCGTGGTGCTGCTGCTCACCGCCCTGGCGATCCTGTTCAAGCAACGCCTGCTGGCGTTCGCCCAGCGCCATGCGGGCGATCACTACCATATGAACCCGCGCAACCTGAATGCCCTGACCGTGGTGACCGGGGCGGTGCTGGGGACCATGGTAGCGCTCACCTCCATCGGCGCCGGCGCCCTTGGCACGGTCGCGTTGTTTATCCTCTATCCGTTCCTGGCCACGCGCCGCCTGGTCGGCACCGAGATCGCCCACGCCGTGCCCCTGACCCTGGTGGCGGGCCTGGGCCATGCCGGCATGGGCAATATGGACTGGCACCTGCTGGGCTTTCTGTTGATGGGGTCGCTGCCGGGCATTTACTTCGGCAGCCACATGACCGGCAAAGTCCCGGACGGCGTATTGCGCCCGTGCCTGGCGATCATGTTGATGACCATCGGCTACAAATTGGCCTTTTGAACCCGCCCAGCCTCAGGCTTTCGCCGGGCCATTGCCGATCTGCCACACAAACGGCGGCTCGGTGCCATTGATCACCCAGTCCCCCACGATCCGCGCCTTGTAGATCACCGGGTTGTGCGACGACACGGTCCGCGCATTGCGCCAATGGCGGTCGAGGGACTTGCCCTGGCGCACATCCGACGCCCCCAGCGCGTTGAACAACTCACTGGTGGCGCGCTGGATCAGCTCCGACACCACCACTTGCGCGGTGGCTGACTCGATTTCGGCCGCGACGTTGGCTTCGCGCTCGGCAACTTCATCCCCACCGAAGCGCGCCAGGTACGCCCGCTGCGCCGGCACGGCGGCTTTAAGCGCGCTGGCTTCGGCGGCGTAGACCAACGCGGCGACTTCGCCCACCACCTGCTGGATCTGGGCATCCTGGCTGACGTGCTGGGCATTGCCATGGCTGTAGATGCGCTTGCGGCTGCGCACCTGGTGGGCCACATCGCGCAATGCGGCACGGCCGATACCGGCGAGGCTGGCCAGCAGGACAAGTTGGTAGAACGCGGTCTGGTATTTGAAGCGGGTCGCAAAGTCGATGACGTTTTCCGCCTCCACCACCGCATCGGTAAAGCGCGAGGTGCCGCTGCCGGTGGTGCGCTGGCCAAAGCCATCCCAGTCATCGCTGTGTTCCACGCCGGGTTGGCGCGCGCGGGTGGCGGCGATCACATCGCCGCCGGTGTCGCTGCGCTGGGCGTACACGTCGATCCAGTCGGAGAAAATACTGCCGGTGCTGTAGAACTTTTCACCGTTGAGTTTCCACCGATCGCCGTCCGGGCTGACCTTGGTGACAACGTCGCCGATGGCCACGGTGCCGATTTCGGTCCAGGCGCAGCCGACGATGTCGCCGTCGACAAAGCGCTTGAACCACAGGTCGCGGCCGGCACTGGGCGGCGCATTCAGGCGGTCTTCGGCAAAGGCGAAATGCCCGCGCAGGGCCTGGGGCACGTTGGAGTCGGCCTCGGCCAGTTCGATCAGCAGTTCGAACAACTGCGGCAGCGAAGCACCGCCACCGCCATATTCCACCGGCACCCGCACCGCGCCGAAGCCGGCCTCCTTGAGCCACTGGATCGGCTCATGGGGCAGGGCGCGGGTTTGTTCGCGTTCCACCGCGCCAGCGGCGATGCGCTGGAAAATCGGACGAAAGCGCGCCGCCAGCGTGGGGTAGTCGACGCCGACAGACAGCGGGTTGATAACGTGGTGTTCGGTCATGAGCAAGGCTCCGGGGCAGTGATCGGTGCTGGGAGTGATTGCACACTCCGTGCCGGGTGCCAGGCCCAATGTTTACGGGGGATGCACGCTGTTTACTGTTGCTCCAGCAACAGCAAACCGACAAAGCGTTGCAATCCCTGACATTGGCATTCCAAGCTTCCCAGCCCCGAATTCGTGTCGCAACCCTTGTGGCATGGGCGTTTGCCCGCGCCTGGCACGCTTGCTGCTCAACCCCTCAGTACATTCCTTAGTGCGAGGTACCGTTCGATGAGTCAGCAAGCCGTGAAATTTGCCTATTGGGTGCCCAACGTCAGCGGTGGGCTTGTGGTCAGCAAGATCGAACAACGCACCCACTGGGGCATCGACTACAACCGCAAACTGGCGCAACTGGCCGAGGAAGCCGGCTTCGAATACGGCCTGACCCAGATCCGCTTCACCGCCGGCTACGGCGCCGAGAACCAGCATGAGTCCGTGGCGTTCAGCCATGCCTTGCTGGCCGCGACCACCAAACTCAAGGTCATCGCCGCGATCCTGCCCGGCCCGTGGCAGCCGGCGCTGGCGGCCAAGCAACTGGCGACCATCGACCAGCTCACCAATGGCCGCATTGCGGTGAACATCGTCAGTGGCTGGTTCAAGGGCGAGTTCCAGGCCATCGGCGAACACTGGCTGGAGCACGACGAGCGCTATCGCCGTTCCGAGGAGTTTATCCGCGCCCTCAAAGGCATCTGGACCCAGGACGACTTTACCTTCAAGGGCGACTTCTACCGTTTCAACAACTACACCCTCAAGCCCAAGCCCCTGGGCCAGCCGGAAGTGTTCCAGGGCGGCAGCTCGCGGGCCGCGCGGGACATGGCGGCGCGTGTGTCGGACTGGTATTTCACCAACGGCAACACCCCGGAAGGCATCAAGGCCCAGGTCGATGACATTCGCGCCAAGGCCGCCGCGAACAACCATTCGGTCAAGGTCGGTGTGAATGCGTTCATCATCGCCCGCGACACCGAGGAAGAAGCCCGCGCCGTGCTCGCGGAGATCATCGACAAGGCCGACCCGGAAGCCGTGAATGCCTTTGGCGACGCCGCCAGGCAGGCAGGCAAGGCATCACCCGAAGGCGAGGGCAACTGGGCCAAGTCCAGCTTTGAAGACCTGGTGCAGTACAACGATGGCTTCAAGACCAACCTGATCGGCACCCCGCAGCAGATTGCCGAGCGCATCGTCGCACTCAAGGCAGTGGGCGTGGATCTGGTGCTGGCGGGCTTCCTGCACTTCCAGGAAGAAGTGGAGTACTTCGGCAAACGCGTGTTGCCGCTGGTGCGCGAGCTGGAAGCCAAGGCCGGGATCAGGCAGGTGGCCTGACCAGGGTTTTTTCCAGGCGCAGGGCCGGGGTGTGGTCTGCGTAGTAGCCGTTGACCACGGCGAAGCGCCGGTAGCCCTTGCGTTCATACAGAGCCAGGGCGCCGGGGTTGTCGGTGCGCACCTCCAGGCGCAGGTGGGTGCAACCGTGCGTCACCGCGCAGGCCTCGGCATGGCTGAGCAACTGCTTGCCCAGCCCGAGGCCGCGTGCGTGCTCGGCAATGGCGATGGAATACAGGCGCGCGAACACGCTGCCACGACGAAACAGCACCAGCGCATAACCGAGCAACTGCCCATCCTGTTCCGCCACCCGCAATTGGCCGTGGGCGCGGCTGATCATCCAGTGAAAACTGCGCGATGAGAGCCGGTCGCTGCTGAAACACTGGTGTTCCAATGCGACTAATGCCGATATATCACCGGGTACTGCAACGCGAGAGAAAAGAGCCATATAACCGCCGTAAAAGTTGCGTAACGAAACGGGACTTCCCTAAAAGATCGTGCTTAATAGAAAAGGTCGAGTTCTCTAAAGCGGATCAAATATTATGTCGGCGGTACAAGGTCATTGGCGTGAAGTATCCGAGCAAATCGTCGCGGCGACAATAACATCTAAGGGCTTTTTTTCTGCGCCGCCTCGAAGTAACAGTCAAGTGGTGATCATTGTTGAACGCAAGGAAGATTGGGCCTCCTACTTTCCCAGCGAAGACATCGTCACCGCCCAGGAGTACCTGGAGCAAACCCGGCAGAACGAGTCAGGCAAGCGGGTGCAGGTGATCAACCTGTGCCGCAGCTACAAGTACCTGGGGCACGGCTACTACTGCTCGTTGCTGGCCGAAGCGCGCGGACACAAGGTGATTCCTTCGGTGCGCACCATCAGTGAGCTGACTAAAAAGTCGCTTTACGGCCTGGCGTTGGATGACTTGGATAAAACCCTTGATAAAGCCTTGAGTCATCACCTCTACAGTAATACCGAAGGCTTTACCCTGACACTTTACTTCGGCAGGACCAATATAGAGCCGCTGCAGGAATTAGCCCGCCAGTTGTTTGAAGCATTCCCATGTCCGATCTTGTTAGTTGAGTTCAGAAAACATAACGGTTGGCATATCGTAGGGGTCAAGTCCGGCGTATTGCACAAGTTACGCGACGACCAGGAAGATCAATTCGCCCACGCCCTCGATAACTTCAGCCGCAGGATCTGGCGCCAGCCCCGTTCACGGCGCCTGGCCCGTTATGACCTGGCGATCCTCCATGATCCCCAGGAGCAATTGCCGCCGTCCAATGCCAAGGCTTTGGAGAATTTCATCCGCGTCGGCAAGGGTCTGGGCATCGATGTGGAACTGATCGAGCGCAAGGACTACGCGCGCCTGGCCGAATACGACGCCTTGTTGATCCGCGAGACCACCAGTGTCGACAACCATACCTACCGCTTTGCCAAAAAAGCCGAAAGCGAAGGCCTGGTGGTGATGGACGACCCGGCATCGATCCTGCGTTGTACCAACAAGGTCTACCTTACCGACCTGCTCAACAGCCATCAGTTAGGTATGCCTGCCACCGAGATTCTCTACAAGGAACGACCGCAGGACTTCGAACGGGTCGGCGAGCGTCTCGGGTTTCCGCTGGTGTTGAAGATTCCCGATGGATGCTTTTCCCGGGGCGTGATCAAGGTCGAAAGCCAGGCAGCCTTGCTCAAGGCCACCGCCGAGTTGTTCGAGCATTCGGTGCTGCTGCTGGCCCAGGAATTCTTCTACACCGAGTACGACTGGCGCATCGGCGTACTCAACCGCAAACCGATCTTTGCCTGCCAGTACTTCATGTCCAAGGGCCATTGGCAGATCTATAACCACAAGGCCATCGGCCAGGCCATCAACGGCGAATGCCGCACCCTTGCCGTCCATGAAGCGCCCAGGGCGGTGGTGGAACTGGCGGTGAAGACCGCCAACCTGATCGGCGACGGCCTCTACGGTGTGGACCTCAAGCAGTCCGGCGACAAGGTGGTGGTGATCGAGGTCAACGATAACCCCAACCTCGATGCCGGCATCGAAGATGCCTACTTGCAGGACGACCTGTACAGCCTGGTGCTGGAAGAGTTCGTGCGGCGCCTGGAGTTGAAACGCCAGGGCCAGGTCTGGTGAGGTTCAAGGCGGTATCTACGGCGGTGGGTGAATCAAGGGCGGGTTTGCAGGGTCAGTACTTCAAAGCCATCCGCCGTCACCGCCACCGTATGCTCCCACTGCGCCGACAGGCTGTTGTCCTTGGTCACCACCGTCCAGCCGTCTTTCAGGCTGCGCACCTTGGCGCCGCCCTGGTTGAGCATCGGTTCGATGGTGAACACCATGCCTTCACGCAGTTCCAGCCCGGTGCCAGGGCGGCCGAAGTGGAGGACCTGCGGTTCTTCATGCATCTGCTTGCCGATGCCGTGGCCGCAGTATTCACGCACCACGCTGTAGCCATTGGCCTGTGCATGGCTCTGGATCGCATGGCCGATATCACCCAGGCGCGCGCCGGGCTTGACCTGGCGGATCCCGGCCCACATCGCCTCGAAGGTCATCTCCACCAGGCGCCGCGCCTTGGGCGCGACGGTGCCGATCATGTACATCTTGCTGGAATCGGCGATAAAACCGCCTTTTTCCAGGGTGATGTCGATGTTGATGATGTCGCCGTCCTTGAGGATTTCCTTGGCGCTGGGCATGCCATGGCACACCACCTCGTTGATCGAGGTGTTGATGGAGAAGGGGTAGTCGTATTGCCCGAGGCTGGCGGGGCGGGCTTTCAATTCGTTGCGGATAAAGGCTTCGACGGCGCTGTCCAGTTCCAGGGTGGAACGGCCGGCGGCGACAAACCCGTCGAGCATGTCGAACACTTGGGCCAGCAGGCGTCCGGACTCGCGCATTACAGCCAGTTGGGCGGCGGTCTTGATCATCAACTGCGCCCCCGAATCAGGTCGGGCTTGTCCAGCAACAGTTTGTTGATCAGCTCGTGGTAGGGCAGGCTGGGATTGAGTTCGGCGAGCAGGCCGACCTTGATCCAGAACTCGGCCTGGGCGTTGATGGAACGGTCCATGGCCGCACTGGCCAGACGGAGTTGTTCGTGCAGTTGGTCGCTGATCTTGACGATGCCCATGAGGTTCACTGTAGTGGCTTGATATACGAATCGTATATGTTTCGTATGCTATTGGTAAACAGGATGTTGACTTGATCCGGATGGCCGGTTAATTTCCAGGCATGACCTACCCAGCCTTTTGCAGCCAGCCAAGCATTATTACCGCCATTCCTCATTTGGCGGGATAGCACACGGCTGCACCCCAACCCGCCTTAGAGGCGGGTTTTGTTTGTTCCGTCTCCAGGGCCTTTAAAAACCAGGAGACACCCCATGAGCACGTGCCCCGCCCCGCCTACCGCTGATACGGCATTGCTTGAACACTATGTGAAAAAGATCCTTGCCGCGCCGGTCTATGACCTGGCGGTGCGTACGCCCCTGCAAGCCGCGCCGGCACTCTCGGCAATGCTCGGCAACCAGGTGCTGCTCAAGCGTGAAGACCTGCAACCGACCTTTTCCTTCAAGATTCGCGGCGCCTACAACAAGCTGGTGCAGCTTACCGGCGCGCAGAAAGCGCGCGGTGTGGTGACGGCGTCGGCGGGTAACCATGCGCAAGGGGTGGCACTGGCGGCGAAGACGCTGGGGCTCCAGGCGCGGATCGTGATGCCGTGCAGCACGCCGGAATTGAAGGTGCTGGGCGTGCGTTCCCGGGGCGCCGAAGCGGTGTTGTACGGCGAGAGCTTCCCGTTTGCCCTGGCCCATGCGCTGCAACTGGCCGAAATGTCCGGCTGCACCTTCGTCTCGCCCTTCGATGACCCGGAGGTGATCGCCGGCCAGGGCACGGTGGCCATGGAAATCCTGCGCCAGCAACAAGGCCCGTTGGACGCGATCTTCGTGCCCGTGGGCGGCGGCGGCCTGATCGCCGGCATTGCGGCCTACGTCAAATACCTGCGGCCCGAAGTGCGTATCATCGGGGTCGAACCCGAAGGCTCCAGTTGCCTGCTCGCCGCACTGCAGGCCGGGGAGCGGGTGGTGTTGCCGAGTGTCGATGGGTTCGCCGATGGCACCGCGGTCGCGCAGATCGGCGCCTATGGCTTTGAGATCTGCCGCGACTGGGTCGACGAGGTGATCACCGTCAGCAATGACGAACTGTGCAGTGCGATGAAGTTGATCTATGACGATACGCGTTCCATTACCGAACCTTCCGGTGCGTTGGCGGTGGCGGGGGTTCGCAAGTACGTGGGCAGTCGCGGGGTGAGCGGGCAGACCTTGGTCGCGGTTAATTCAGGCGCAAATATCAACTTTGATAGTTTGCGATATGTTGCTGAAAGAGTGGCGGCACAGGCTGCGGTTTAATTCGAAGCGTAAGGTTAAACGATTAATCGAAGTGGTTCGCCGATGATTTAATCGGCACAATCTAAGCTATATAAATTCCTACATTGCTTATGAAGAAAAGTTACAACAAAAACGGAATTTGCCGAGTAGGCTGGTAAAGGTAAGCGTCTTCCAGGGCTGGCGAGACGTGGCAGGCACGGGCCTGCAGATCTATAACAATCGATTGGCAAGTCTCAAAAAAGGAGAGGTTGGCCATGCTTTCGGAATTAGAACTTCGCAGCATTATTGAAGGAAGTTTCCTGCCTAAACGGTGCGAATGCACCAAAGCCGAAGATGCTTCGCTGACGATCAAGGTCTATGACGACCGCGACCGTGACCGGGTGGATTTGGAAGTCAAAGGTATAAACGCCGACAAACTCGACAGCAGTCGAGCTATTTGCAACCTGATCACCGGGTTGCGTGAAGACCTCAAGCACAGCCATGCACCTGTCCAGCAGCGGGCCGGAGGGCGCGGTTACTACTGATTGTTGGTCATGTGATTGTTGGTCATGAACGGTGGGCCTGGTAAATGCCAGGCCCAATGCTGCTTATATTTGCCCATCAATTCTGGAAGTCGCAGGCTTCGGACATTTTCCGGTAGCTCACGTCTTCCACTTTGCCCGCCTTGTCCAGGAACTTGATATCCGCGTTGATGACTTTGCAGTCGTTGGTCGGGGTTTCGTTCATGGCCAGGACCTTGGCAATGTTCATCGGCATGCCGTAATGGTAAGGCACGGGTTTGACCGCCTGGGGTTGATCGTCAGCCTGGGCCAGGCCCGACACTGCCGCCAGCGCCAGGGCGCCGCCGAGCATTAAGGTGTGCAGTTTCATGGTGGTGCTCCGCAAGTGGGTGGAACTTCACTCTCGACTTGCGGGATTAACCATCGATTAATTTTGCCCTGGCTGACAAAACCTTCATCCAAGCTGCTGGCGATACGGCAAGTCCGGTCCGGTCTTGCCGCACGTCAGTGCCGCAGCGCGGATGGCGAAGCCGAGCATGGCGTCGATCTGCGCGCGGGTGAGTTGTTGCAGGCCTTGCACCGAGTCCAGCTGGTGCTCGGTCAGCCAGGCAATCAACGCGGCCTGGAAGGTATCCCCGGCACCCACGGTATCCGCCATCACCACGCGCTGTGCCGGTTGCGACCAGGTGCCATGCTGACGGCTGAACACACTGGCGCCATCGCCGCCACGGGTGAGAAACACCAGTTGGCAACGGTGTTGCAGCCAGCCTTGCAGCACGCTTTCCGGTGACTGGCCGGGGTAGAGCAGGTGCAGGTCTTCGTCGCTGACCTTGATCAGGTCGGCATGCCGGGCCAACTCGGCGACTCGGTCGCGCCACAGCTGGATATCCGGCTGCGGATTAAGGCGCACGTTGGGGTCGAGGCTGATCAGGCGCTTGCCGCTTTCGCGCTTGACCAGTGCCAGCAGGGTGTCGCCAATCGGCTGCACCACCAGGGAGAACGAGCCGACATGCAGCCCGCGCACCTCATCGCCGAGGACCGGCAAATGGGCCACTTCCAGCAGTCGGTCGGCGCAGCCTTCACCCCGGAAGTTGTACTGCGGTGAGCCATCGGCGCCCACGGCAACCATCGACAAGGTCGTCGGCGCGGCGAACTCCACCAGGAACCGCTCGCTGACGCCTTCATCCCTGAGCACGTGCAACAGCCGGCGCCCGAGGAAGTCGCTGGACAGGCCGCCGAACAGCCCGGCCTCGATGCCCAGGCGGCGCAAACCCACTGCGACGTTGAACGGTGAACCACCGGCAATTGCCTTGTAAGTGACCTTGGAGGCCTGCCCGCTGGCATCTTCCTCGCTGAAAAAATCAAACAGCGCTTCACCACACACCAGATACATAGTCGTTCGCTCTTAAAGGGTTGCCACGTGCTGTTGATAGCGCTCGTAAGCCAGTTGGTAGGCGCTGACATTGGCCGCCACCGGCAGGGTACGGCTGGCGGGGTCGACGCTCACGCATTTGTCGCACAGGCTGGCCAGGGACTCGCCGGACTGGCTCCATGCCGCCTGGATCGCCGCGCCCAGGGCGGCGGCTTCGCTTTGTTCGGTACAGATCACTTCGGTATTCATGATATCGGCGACCATCTGCCGCCACACCGGGCTCTTCGAACCCCCGCCGATCAGGCGGATGCTCTGGCTTTGCAGGCCGGTGTGGCGTAGCAGGTCAAGGCCGTAGCGCAGGCCGAAGGTGGTGCCTTCGACCACCGCGCGGCACAGGTTGGCACGGGTCAGGTTGGTCATGGTCAGCCCATGCAGACTGGCGGTGGCGTGGGGCAGGGCGGGCACGCGCTCGCCGTTGAGGAACGGCAGCATGCTCACGCCATCGGCGCCAATCGGGGCTTGCTCGACCAATGCGGTGAAAGCGTTGAGGTCCAACTCGAACAACTCGCGGATCACCCCGGTGGCGTTGGTCAGGTTCATGGTGCAGATCAACGGCAACCAGCCGCCGCTGGACGAGCAGAAGGTGGCGACCGACGCCTGCGGGCTGACATTGGGCTGGTCGGCGAAGGCATACACGGTGCCGGATGAGCCCAGGCTCATGGTGATCACGCCGGGGGCGATATTGCCGGTACCGATGGCGCCCATCATGTTGTCGCCGCCGCCGCTGGACACCCTGGCATTGGGGTTGATGCCCAGGCGTTCGGCGATGGCCGGCAGGATCGTGCCTACGCTTTGATCGGCTTCGATCAATGTCGGCAGCGCAGCTTCAAGGCGGCCGCTGGGGTCGATGTGCTTGAGCAGCGCCACGTCCCAGGTGCGGGTGCGCACGTTGAAGTAGCCGGTGCCCGAGGCATCGCCGTATTCCGCGACCGCGCGGCCGGTGAGCCAGTAGTTGAGGTAGTCGTGGGGCAGCAGCACATGGGCGATGCGCGCGAACATATCCGGGTGCTGCTCGCGGGTCCACAGCAGTTTCGACACGGTGTAGCCCGGCGCAATCGCCACGCCCAGGCGCTCCAGCGAGCCACTCTCGCCGCCCAGGTAGGCCAGCAGGCGCTCGTTCTCCGGCGCGGTTTCGGTGTCGCACCACAGCTTGGCCGGGCGCAGCACCTGGCCGCTGTCATCCAGCAACACCAGGCCGTGCTGCTGGCCGGACACGCCGATGCCGAGGATGTCCTGGCCGTCCACGCCGGCCTGTTGCAAGGCGCGGTGGGTGGCTTCGGTAAAGGCGTCCAGCCATTCCTGGGTGTGCTGCTCGCGACGGCCATTGGCGCCGCTGATCAGGGTGTGCGCGGCGGCGCCCAGGCCCAGCACCTTGCCGCTGGACGCGTCGAGGACGATGGCCTTGGTGCCTTGGGTGCCGCAGTCGATGCCGAGGAACAGGTTTTGCTGGGTCATGAGGGTGTGCTCAGCGGTGTTATTTTTTTTGGATTGGCAACCCGGTCCAGTGTGGGAGGGGGCTTGCCCCCTCCCACATTTAAACCGGTTTCTTCAGGAGGTTCTGTAGGGTTTCGGTGACGCCGTTATCACGCAAGCTCCCATAGCACCGCTCAAACGCTGCCACAAACTCAGGCGAGTTGGGAATAGCCGTGCCAAAAATCTCTTCCACCCCCAGCAACCGCTGGCTGATCAGTGCATCGTCACTCACCAGACCCTGGCAGAACTCGGCGCGCGGATCGGGGATCGTGTAGCTCACGCCATTCTCATCCACGCCCTTCAAATACAGGGCCCAGGCCGCGACCACCAGCGCCGCACGCTCGGTCTCGCGCCCATCGGCTATCAGGCGGTTGATGGTCGGCACGGTGAACTTGGGAAACTTCGACGAACCGTCCGAACACACCCGCTCCAGCTGGTCGGCAATCGCCTGGTTGGAGAAGCGGTCCACCAGGGTCTGCTTGTAGTCGGTCAGGTCGATGCCCGGTACCGGCGCGAGGTTTGGCGTGACGTCGAGGTCCATGTAGGCGCGCATGTAGGCCACGAACAGCGGGTCGTTCATGGTCTCGTGCACAAACCGATAACCCTTGAGAAACCCCAGGTAGGTCAGGGCCAGGTGGCTGCCGTTGAGCAGGCCGATCTTCATCTCTTCATAGGGCGTCACATCGTCGGTGAACTGCACGCCGACCTTTTCCCACGCCGGGCGGCCGTTGACGAACCTGTCTTCCAGCACCCACTGCACAAAGGGTTCGCAGACCACCGGCCAGGCATCGTCGATGCCGTGTTCATCGTGCAGTTGCAGGCGGTGGGCGATGCTGGTCATCGGCGTGATGCGGTCGACCATGGCGTTCGGGAAGCTCACATGGGCCTTGATCCAGTCATGCAGCTCGGCATCGTGCAGGGCGGCGAACGCCAGCAGTGCCTTGCGCGTGACGGCGCCATTGTGGGGCAGGTTATCGCAGGACATCACGGTAAACGCCGGAATGCCGGCCGCGCGGCGCTGGGTCAATGCCGCGCAGATAAAGCCGAACACGGTTTTTGGCGACGACGGATGAGCCAGGTCATGCTGGATCTGCGGCAGGTGGGCCATGAATTCGCCGTTGCTGTCGTCGATGCAGTAGCCGCCTTCGGTGATGGTCAGCGAGACGATGCGAATGGCGGGGCTGGCCAGTTTGTCGATCAACGCCTGGGCGCCGTCTTCGGCCAGCAGCATGTCGCTGATCGAGCCGATCACACGCACTTCGGTGTCGTCGGTGTCGCCCAGTTCGTACAGGGTGAACAGGTAGTCCTGGCCGGCCAGGTCATCGCGGGCCTTGCGGTCCTCGCTGCGCAGGCCGACGCCGCAGATGCTCCAGTCCAGGCCCTCGCCGGTGTTCATCAGTGCATCGGTGTAATACGCCTGGTGCGCGCGGTGGAAGCCGCCGACGCCGATATGGGCGATACCTTGGGAGGTACTCGCAATGGCATAGGCCGGCAGTTTGACTTCCGGCGCCAACTGGGTGAGGTTCTGCTTATTCAGTTTCATCACAAATCTCGCAAATCAGGCGGCAGCGCGCAGTGGACGGGCCACAGCCACGCCGTCGGTGTCGAACAGATGGCAGTGCGCCGGGTCCAGGTGCAGGTGCAGCGTCTCGCCATACTGGCTGGCCATGTCGCCGCGAATCCGCATGGTCAGCGGCTCGCCGTTCGAGGTGATGACGTGGCAGAAGGTGTCGCTGCCCAGGCGCTCGCCGACGTCGGCCGTCACCGTCAGGGTGGTTTGCCCAGGCGACGCGATTTCCAGGTGCTCCGGACGAATGCCCAGGGTCACCGCGCTGCCCACGCTCAAGCTGGCGCCGCTCAGCGGCAGGCTGATCAGGGTGCCGGCGTCCAGCTGCACCTCACAGCCCTGGCCTTCGACGCGGGTGACCTTGCCCTTGAGGAAGCCCATTTTCGGCGTGCCGAGAAAACCCGCCACAAACAGGTTGGCCGGCTGGTGGTAGAGCTCCAGCGGCGAGCCGACCTGCTCGATACGCCCGCTGTTCAACACGACCACCTTGTCGGCCAGGGTCATCGCTTCGACCTGGTCGTGGGTCACGTAGATCATGGTCGCTTGCAGCTCTTTGTGCAGGCGCGCCAGTTCCAGGCGCATCTGTACGCGCAGGGCGGCGTCGAGGTTGGACAGCGGTTCGTCGAACAGGAAGATCTTCGGGTTGCGCACAATCGCCCGACCGATCGCCACGCGCTGGCGCTGGCCACCGGAGAGTTGCTTGGGCTTGCGCTCCAGCAGCGGGCCCAGTTCAAGAATGCGCGCCGCTTCGTTGACCTTGCTCTCCACCAGCTGCTTGTCGACGCCGGCCAGGTCCAGGGCAAACGACATGTTCTTGCGCACGCTCATGTGGGGGTACAGGGCGTAGGTCTGGAACACCATGGCCAGGTCGCGCTTGGCCGGCGTGACTTCGGTGATGTCGCGGCCATCCAGTTCGATGGTGCCTTCGCTCACTTCTTCGAGGCCGGCAATCAGGCGCAGCAGGGTGGATTTACCGCAGCCCGACGGGCCGACGAAGACCACGAACTCCTTGTCATTCACTTCCAGGTCGATGCCCTTGATGATCGAGAAGCCTTCGAAGCCTTTTTGCAGATTCTTGATTTTCAGGTTGGCCATGGGATGGGCCTCCTTTTGAATTTTTATAGGAAACCGTTATTTCACGGCGCCGAAGGACAAACCGCGCACCAGCTGTTTCTGGCTGATCCAGCCAAAGATCAGGATCGGCGCGCAGGCCAGGGTCGAGACGGCAGACAATTTGGCCCAGAACAAGCCTTCGGGGCTGGAGTAGGAGGCGATCAGTGCGGTCAAGGGCGCGGCGTTGGACGAGGTCAGGTTCAGCGACCAGAAGGCCTCGTTCCAGCACAGGATCAGCGACAGCAGCACCGTGGAGGCCAGGCCGCCCTTGGCGATCGGCAGCAGCACCCGGACCATTTCCTGCCACAGCGTGGCGCCGTCCAGGCGCGCGGCTTCGAGGATGTCCTTGGGAATGTCCTTGAAGTAGGTGTAAACCATCCAGACCACGATCGGCAGGTTGATCAGGGTGTAGATGATGATTAACGCGATGCGCGTGTCCAGCAGGCCAAAGCTCTTGGCCAGCAGGTAGATCGGCATCAGCACGCCCACGGGCGGCAGCATCTTGGTGGAGAGCATCCACAGCAGCGTGCTCTTGGTGCGTTTGGTTTCGTAGAACGCCATGGAGTAGGCGGCCGGCACCGAAATCAGCAGGCACAGGGCGGTGGCGCTGAACGAAATCAGCACCGAGTTCCAGGCATAGCTAAAGTAGTTGCTGCGCTCGTTGATGTGCAGGTAGTTCTCCAGGGTCGGCGTGAAGATGAACTGCGGCGGCGTGGCGAACGCGTCGATTTCGGTCTTGAAGCTGGTCAGTACCATCCAGAAGATCGGGAAGAAAATCAGGATCGCGATGGCCCAGGCCAGGGTGCCGAGCAACAGGCTTTGCAGGCGGCGGGATTGTTGAAGCGTCATGGCGCGGCCCTCAAGGCTTGTCAGTCAGGTTTTTGCCGATCATCCGCACCAGGATGATCGCCGCGATATTGGCGATGACCACGGCGATCAAGCCGCCGGCCGAGGCCATGCCCACGTCGAACTGCACCAATGCCTGGTTGTAGATCAGGTAGGCGAGGTTGGTCGAGGCGTACCCAGGGCCACCGTTGGTGGTGGTGAAGATTTCGGCGAATACCGAGAGCAGGAAGATGGTTTCGATCATCACCACCACGGCAATCGGGCGGGCCAGGTGGGGCAGGGTCAGGTGCCAGAAAATCGCGATGGCGCCGGCACCGTCCAGGCGTGCGGCTTCCTTCTGCTCCTGGTCGAGGGATTGCATGGCGGTCATCAGCAGCAGGATGGCGAACGGCAGCCATTGCCACGACACAATGATGATGATCGACAGCAACGGGTAGTGCGCCAGCCAGTCCACCGGTTCGGCGCCGAAGAACTTCCACACGGCAGCGAGAATCCCCGACACCGGGTGGAAAATCAGGTTCTTCCAGATCAGCGCACCGACGGTGGGCATGATGAAGAACGGCGAAATCAACAGCACCCGGACGATGCCACGCCCGAGGAACTCACTGGCCTCCAGCAGCGCACTGATCAACACGCCGAACACCACGCTGATCAGCAGCACGCTGCCCACCAGCAACAACGTATTGGTGGCGCCGGGCAGGAAGCCCGAGTCAGTGATGAAGTAGGTGAAGTTCTCCAGCCCCACGAATTGGTTCTCGCCGGGGTAGAGCAGGTTGTAGCGGATCAGTGAAAAGTACAGGGTCATGCCCAGCGGCACGATCATCCACAGCAGCAGCAGGGCGACCGAGGGCGTGACGAGGAACCAGCCGGGGTTGGCCAGGCGGTTTTTGGCGGATGTATTCATGATAATCAAGGCCAGTGCGGAGCAAGGATCGGAGTGCGGTCAGTGTGGGAGGGGGCAAGCCCCCTCCCACATTTGACTGTGGTGACGCTCAGGTTACTTGGGGTAACCGGCCCGCTTCATTTCCCGCTCGGTGGTGGTCTGCGCCGCAGTCAATGCCGCATCGACCGTCTGCTGACCGGTCAGCGCACCGGAGAAGAACTTGCCGACCTGGGTGCCAATCGCCTGGAACTCGGGAATGGTCACCAGCTGGATACCGATATACGGCACCGGCTTGAGGGTCGGCTTGGTCGGGTCGGCGACTTTCAGCGATTCCAGGGTCACCTTGGCGAACGGTGCAGCCTTCATGTACTCGTCGCTGTAGGTCGACTTGCGCGTACCTGGCGGCACGTTGGCAACGCCGTCGGTCTTGGCGACCAAGGCACCGTATTCCTTGGAGGTGGCCCAACTGGTGAACACCTTGGCGGCATCCTTGGCCTTGGAGCTGGTCGGGATCGCCAGGCTCCAGGAGTACAGCCACGACGTGCCCTTGTCGGTTTTTTCGTGGGGGGCAAAGGTGAAGCCCACATGGTCGGCCACTTTGCTTTGGGTCTTGTCGGTGACGAACGAGCCGGCGACGCTGGCATCGACCCAGATCGCGCACTTGCCGCTGTTGAACAGCGCCAGGTTTTCGTTGAAACCGTTGCTGGAAGCACCCGGCGGGCCGGATTTCTTCATGTTGTCGACGTAGAAGTTCAGCGCGTCCTTCCACTCGGGGCCGTTGAATTCAGGCTGCCACTTTTCATCGAACCAGCGCGCACCGTAGCCGTTGGCCAGGGTGGTGATCAGCGCCATGTTCTCGCCCCAACCGGCTTTGCCGCGCAGGCACAGGCCGTATTGCTCTTTGCTCTTGTCGGTGAGTTTGGCCGCGAATTCGCCGATCTGGCTCCAGGTCGGATGTTCGGGCATGCTCAGCCCGGCGTCCTTGAACAGGTCGGTGCGGTAGTAGGTGATCGAGCTTTCCGCGTAGAACGGCAGGGCGTACAGCGAACCCTTGACGGAAAGACCGTCACGCACGGAAGGGAATACGTCGTCGAGGTCGTAGGACGCCGGCAGGTCCTTCATCGGCTCCAGCCAACCCTTGGCGCCCCAGAGTGCGGCTTCGTACATGCCGATGGTCAACACATCGAACTGCCCGCCCTGGGTGGCGATGTCGGTGGTCAGGCGTTGGCGCAGCACGTTTTCTTCCAGCACCACCCAGTTCAGCTTGATCTCCGGATGCTCGGCCTCGAAGGTTTTCGAGAGCTTCTGCATGCGGATCATGTCGCTGTTGTTGACGGTGGCAATGGTCAGGGTTTGCGCGCCAAGGCTGACGGCGCTGAGGGTCATACAGGTACAGGCAAGCAGAGCTTTTGCTGTGAACTTCATCGCGCACTCCATTTCCGCGCCCAGGGGCTACGGAAGGACAGTTATTGTTGTTGTGTCTTCCTACAGGGAGTCAGGAAGAGTGTGCGTTGATTACAGCCTTCAAATGGGGTTGTGACAAATCCTTGGGAGCACTTGGACTGATACTTTTTTGCACTCGTCAGGTAAGCAGCTGAAACCATCAAGCGGAGCAGGCGGTGCGGGAGGCAATCTTGATCTACAACCAGCAATGACCGCACCTGTCTTTAAAATACAAAACGCCCGATGCTGTTCATCGGGCGTTAGGATGAAACAGGTGCAAACCTATTTCAGGACTAGACAGGTATCGATGAATCTCTGGATTTCTTCATCAAGTGGCCTGACCGTTTCCATTGGGTCGCCATCCTGATTCGGCTATACAGGTTATTGGGTGACGGCTTGCGTTGTGTCAAGGCTGATCGGTCGGGTCAGGTCTCTAACCCGGGCAATATCAAATCTGCGCTGTGCCATTGCATTGATATCAAAGACGCCGACGTTATATTTTGGTCCGGTGAATGCGTTGCCAAAATGGTTGAGTCCTCTGCCGACTTTGCCACTGTTCAGTGTTTTTTCCAGCCCGGCTTTCATTGATGTTTCTGAATTGAATGTCGCCAACCCATAGTTGGGATCGTAATAAAACCAGCTCTTTTTGCTGGCGTCGACGGGGTCGACCCTAACCCCCGCGAGCATGGCATGATCTTTCGTGGCGATCAGCAAGGTCTTCGAAGTCTCGGCGTTACCCAGTGTTGTGCCAATATCCTTGTAGGGCGTGAGGACGCCTGAGGTCCCGGTTTGAAAGGTGCTTTGTCTGTCTACGTTAGCTTGCAACGCTGACAGCTCTGAGATGAATTTTGAACCACCAGCGGACTTCGGGTTGGCCATGGCAATATGCACGTTATCGATCAACGTGTTTTCGGTGCCCTCCGAGAGCGCGAGCGCCATCGTATTGGACAGGGCAGCACATTCACCGTCGGAGCCTGGTTGTGTCAGGGCAAGATAATAGCCTTGGGACATTCCACGACTGGTTCCGCGCGCACCCTCTACTTCTCGATTGAAAGTCTCAATGTTGATGCGGGAATCGGCAATGATGAGTCTTTCCCGTTGCCGAACCAGGCTTCCCACTTGTTCGGCGCTTAGCGGGGTGTCTGCAATCAGTTGTCTGATTCGGTCTTTGCCCATGTCGTTGCGGTAGCCCGGTATAGTTTCCGGTTTCAAGCTGTTGTAGCCGGCTTTAAAGGCTTGCTCATCTCTTAGCTGCGCGTTCATGAGGTTGATCTCGAACCGGGCGGGTATATCCGGATCGGGTTTGGCATCGGAAAAAAAGTCAAACAGGCCATTGACGTTGCGTTGGTTACTTTCAGGCACGAACCCTTTTAGCGCAGGCCCATCAGCCGCCATTGTCTTGGGGTTATAGGCATACCACTCGCCGTCCTGGAAAATGGCCGTGAGTTTGACAAGTGCAGAGGTATCGCCATTTCTCACCGTGCCATCAGCCATGTCCGCAGTCGGGACAAACGCCTCTCCAATTGGCTTTGTATATTGGCCGCCCTGCATTCTGCTCACGGAGCTGAACGCCTCCTCGGTGCCGGTGGTAGTCAGGTCTTGGAGCACAATGCTTTCTGTTTCCTCGATCCCAAACCTTTCGACGAATTTCGCCGAGGCCTTGGCCGCCGCCCAGGCCGCGCCGGATTTGGCCACATTCCAGAGTTTGCCGACGCCCTCGGTAAATACGTAGATCGCGATATCAACGCCCAGGTCTTTTACCGCCTCCCCATATTCACCGTGGTAGATGTCCACGAGGCTCGAGCCTCCCGGGAAGAAGCGCAAACCTTTCTGGAAGTAGTCACTGAGCTCCAAACCGTTTTCAACAGCGTTGTTCAGCCCACGTTGTGTAGCGAGTACAGCCGCCTTGTTCAAGTACACGCTGTCAACCAGCACCTCGGCGAGGTGCTGTATTCTCGTTCCGTCATAGCTGGAAAGGTCAGTTTTGTCGTTCTCCGCATATAAGGGTCGCCTCCCGTGTGCAAAGTGATCCGGGTCGACGAGGCTGTTTTGATCAAGGCGTGTTATGAGGACCTTGGATTTGATATCCGGTTTTGGTTCGGCGTCGGTTTGAAACGCGGCTGTGTCGACGGTTTCTTCGGTGGTTTGGCCGTAAGGTGCTCTCTGTTCGATATTGGGGACCGGCACTATTTTTCCATAGGCTGGATAGATCGCAAACGTTCTGGACTGCTCCTTATGGGTGAACTGCATCAGGATGCCACTACCGGTGCCTTTCACTTGCAGGATTGTCGCAGAGCCATTGTTAACGATGTCTCGGTCCGCCAGCGGGAGCTGGCTGAACATGTTTTTGAACAGGGAAATGGTGTGGGCCCTGCGTAGGGCGAAGTCTTCTTCAAATGCCTGATTGAATTGCGCGTTGATGTCAGGCAACTCGGAGGCGCGCGCGCGAAGGGCATCGAAGTCGGGCCCCCTCGTTGACTCCCAGCGCCAGCCTTCACCCAGGCGGCCGGCTTCATAGACATCGACAATACTTGCCCGAGTATTGGAAAACATTCCTAACGGGCCAGCCATTTCAGTGAGGTACGGACGCTCATAGTGGATATCGGTACCCCATTTTTCCCTCAGCGCTGACAGGGCCATTTCCCTTCTGCTTGGTGGGTTGAAGGTACTCAAGTAGTGCCTGGCACTGGAGATGTCATCATTTTGTTTTTTGAGCTTCTCCTGGCTGCTGGCGAGCTGTTCAAGGGTGTATTCGTCCTTGTCATTTCTCACGATATGGCCATTCACGATGGCCCAATCCAGCACCGGGTTCATCCGAGCGACAGAGTGCAGTTGGGATTCACGTTCGGAAATGGGGCTGATCCGGTGAAGGTTCATGACTTGTCCGAAGGTCATACCCGAGGCGGCACCGGGAGCGTTCAGTTCGATCCGATTGACGGCGGTCATAAAGTTGACCCATTCGGTCGAGCCCAGTGTTACGGTCGATGGCACATCTTTAACCAGCAGATGGGGCGCAGCGCCCGTCATCAACAGGTGCGCGGCTACTGGCGCAAGGTTTGCCGGGAATTTTCGATTTGTGGTCAAGTGGTTGTTGAACAGCTCACGAATCTTGTCCGTGCCCAACCCCCAATTGTCCTTATGCATCAGATCAAAGCCTGCGAGGGTATTGCGCGAGGTGCCGGCCGCGGGATCAAGCTCCAGTAACAACGCGGTCAGCAGCCACTGCTTGAGGCTGGTCGAAGTGACTGCACCCTTCATCTCGGTTTGCAGATTCGTGGCCAGTTCCTGGGCGCTGTCACTGGACAGCAGTTGGTTCAGCGCTTGTTCAGGGCTGTTGCTGAGCTTGGGCACTTGGGCGCTCAGGTAGCTCAGGAGGTTGGGATGGGTGCCGATGGATTGTTTTACGAAGGTACTCACCGCCTCGCGTTGGGCCTTGCTCAGCGGGAGGCCCGTGGCCAGAAACCCCCAGTTATTACCCAGTGTCGGCGCTTGCGGCAGGGGAGTCTGCAGAGCCTGTAACAGGTTGTCGACCTGCGCTGCCGACTTCGCCTCGTACCAGCCCTGATCCGTGAGGAATTTCTGCACGGTCGTCACGCCTTTAGGGCGGTGGGATGAGCCCGGATCGACAATGAAACGGGTGGTGTCGTCGTTGTCGATATTGCCGTGCTTGAGCTGACTGATCAGTGCATAGCGATCATTGCTATCCCCCAATGCGGTTTTTTGCTGGTTCAGCCAATTCACCATTTGTTCCGGGTGGTCCGGGTTCCTTGGGAACTTCTTCATGCTTTCCAGCTGCGTCATGCTGCGTTCGAATGCCTGGCTGTGGGGGGGCGTAGTGATGCCATAAAAACGGCCTACCCATTCCAGCGGTGCGTTAGTGGTGCTGGCGTCAGACAGCGTGATCGGCTTTCCAGGCGTCGCAAATACCCTGGCGGCGTTGAGCACCGGCGCCAGCACGTCGAAATGCTCGGGGTAGTTTTTCGCAAAGTCGGCGGCGCTGAAGCGCTGGTCAACGCCGTTGACTTTGCCGATCAGCGCCTCGCGATTGGGGTCAAAGCGCAAGGAGGTCAAATCAACCTTGTGTTTCTCCGCCCACTCGGTGAAACCGCGCGCCTTGATGGCTTTGTCCAGGTAGCTGCGCCATTGGCCGAACAGGCTAGCGGCCGGGATCGGTCCGATCATCTTCGTCGAGGCTTGGGTCGGGTTGTTTTTTACCTCGCGCATTGCGCGATGCGTAGCGGCGGCCAGTGCGCTTTCGGCGCTGGCCAGGGCGTCTTGCGGGGACCGTGCGCCGCCCACTGTCGCGCTGGAGCTGGGCACGACAGCCGCCGCCAGGGTTTCAAGTTTAGAGAGGGGCGCGGGCGCGTCGGCACGCTGTCGCCTGATGGTGTCTTGGCGCTCACGTACACCTTTAGAGAAGTTGTCGTCCGTGCTGGGGTCAATGAGTGCCTTGAAGCCATTGTTACGGGTCATCTCGGTACTTCGATCAAGCAGCGATATCAGCTCGCGTTGACGCCAGTTGGCTTGTTGGCCGTTTTGTTGGCGAGGGATCTCTTCGTTGTAAAAGCTCATGACCTCATACAGCGATGCAGAGGGTGGGGAGGGGTATCGAACAGGTTGCTCCGCTCCAGCCGCCATCTGCCGGACTGCATCTGCAATTTCTGCCCAGACAACACCCCAGCCCGAAAGATCGTTCGGGACAAAGGGGGTATCCTTGCCATTTACCTTGCCTGTCAGCTCCCCGGTGACGGGGTGGATACGAACGCTGCCGGGCTCAACGTTGTGCTCTTGTGCAAAGGTTGTAAAGGCACTGCCGGTCAGCGCATCCAGAAGGTTTTTGCGCACCTGGTTGAAGGTCGAATACTCCGGAATCTCTTTGAGCACCGGCGGGAATTCTTCGCCTTCGACTCGGGCTTGAGGGGCGAGCCTCATCACGGCCTGGCTGCACTGCTGCGCCAGGGTTCGATCGGCGTCCTGGACCTTTCGTGCCGCAGTTGGAGATGTGAACCTATCAAGGCGTTGAGTCAACTGATCCGGCGGTAAATTCATAAGCCGCTGACTGGCTTCGCTTTGTCGCTGTTTGACCGGGGCGTAAACGGTCGCGTAGTGCGGATCGGTGCTGCTGAAGGCGTGGAAGGTACCCTCGCGCAGCAATTGTCCGATGCTGAACAGCGTGTCGTCGCTGCGTATGCCACCCAGTTGCAGGCCGTAAAACGAGGCTATGTTGTAAGCCGATGCGTGTTCCCTATCGCGAAAAATGACACCGCCTTGTTTCCCCGCGAGGACTTTTCTGGCTGCGCTCATCACTTGGGCCGACGCAGCTGCCCAGTCCGCGTCCCGATGCAGGTAGAGGTTGACCGGCACCTTGTCGCGCATTTCGGTCAGTTGTCCACTGGAGTCGATCATCAATCCGCGAACATCGATCTTCCTGGCCTCGGCAAACGATTTAAAGGGTTCCGAGTGCAGCGCCTCGGCAAGTTCGGCCCAGGCTTGGCCGAAGGTTGAGTCAGCCGGCACAGCAAGCTTGTCCTCTGCATCGCTGGAGTGACCTTTCTCGACGGCAAGCCGTTGGCGCATCAAGCTATTGGCCACACCTATGGCCAATTGCCGATCACCACTGTCGACCAGGGCATTGGTGAATTGGCGCAGCGCCGCAGTGCGTGCAGGGGAGGCCGGTTCAGGTGTATGCAGATCTCGGCGTAAGCGCGACGGTACAGGGCGAGTGCGGGGGGTGTCAGGTGTTGAGCCGTCAAGTATTTCCTGGATCAGTTGAGCGTAAGTTTTTTGCGCGTCGAGAGCGCTTGGCTGGTTCAGATGTTGCTCCACCTGATTGAGCAGCGCTGTGTCCGTCAGTGGCTCATGACTGCTTTTAATCAACTGGCTGATGCGCTCGGCTACGCTGGGGTGTTCCTTTGTCACGGCGAATCTGAGCAATTGCTCGATACGTTCGCGGGCTGGCGCCAGTCCATCATTCGATTGCGCGGATGCAGGGAACGTTTGAATGTTCTTCAGGCGCTTATGAAAAAACTCAATGACTTGAGAGGTTACTGAACCCGCGGTTGTCTTGGGCCGACTCGACTCGTTTGTAGCCGTGGCGCTGACAATATGTGACGGACGAATGCTGATCATGGGGCTGCCCTTTTACCGACGTATTTATAAGCACGGCCTCTCGACAGATTCGGAGAGGTACTTCAATACGTGGCCAAGGGACTGATGGGCGTTCCTATGCAGGGCTGTGAGAAAGTTGAGTGATTGTAAGTCTTTGTCTGGATTGGTCAGGCCAGGTTTTGTTCCGTCAAACGCTGAACCGCCAAACGGCGGTAGTGAGAGGGGGTCATCCCCTTGAGCTGCTGAAAGCGCCGGTTGAAGTTGGAAATGTTGTTGAAGCCTGACTCGAAACACACATCCGTCACGGCCTTGTCGCCATCGGCCAGCAGCTCGCAGGACTTGCTGATGCGCAGCCGATTTACAAACTCGATAAACGTGCGCCCGGTCGCCTGCTTGAACACCCGGGAAAAGTACGTCGGCTTCATCCCCAGGTGTTCCGCCACTTCCTCCAGGGGCAACTCGCGCGCGTAGTGGGCGAAAATGTAGTCCACCGCGCGGTTGGTGCGGTCGATACTGTGTTCATCCGCCAGTTGCGGCGTGGTCACGCCGGACAGCAACTGGTAGTCCTCACAGCTGCTCAACACTTCCAGCAGGATAAAGAAGTGCCCCAGACGCGCCATGCCCCGGGCATCTTCGATACGCTGCATCAGGGTCATGGCCTGGGCGATGGTTTTCTTGCAGCGAAACTCAATGCCGGACTGCGCGCGTTCCAGCATGGGCGTCAAGGTCTTGAGCTCGGCGAAAATATGGCTGCCCTGCTCGAACAGCTCATCAGTGAAATTCACCAGCATGTCGCGCTTTGGCACCACTTCGTCTTCCTCCACCTGGCTGATCCAGTTGTGGGGCAGGTTGGGCCCCGTGAGGAACAGGCTTTCCGGATAGAAGTTGCCGATGTAGTCCCCGATAAACACCTTGCCGGAACTGGCGACGATCAGGTGCAGTTCGTATTCCTTGTGGAAATGCCAGCGCACCAGCGGGCAGGGGAAACCATGCTGGCGATAGATGATGGACAGGCCGTTGTGATCGTCCATCAGCTCGTAGGAAGGGTCGGTGATTCGCGTTGCTCGGGTCATGCTGCCGTCGCTTTATTGTGGTTGCCGCTTGGAATAATGCTCCCTCGCGCACGACCTCGCCAGCCCGCGGTTTACAGGCTACGGTTTTTCGCCTCGATCCACTGGGACATGTACTGCGTACTTTTATGCGCATGGTGGCGCAGCATGCTGCCGGTGAAGTTGCTGCGGCGATGGGCGGCGAGGTGGCTGCGGCAGTGTTGCAGGCACTCCACCAGTGCAGGTCCGTGGACAGCGCGGTCATAGCGGCGGGCAATCAGTTGGTGCCCATCCTGCTGGGCCTGGGTCCAGCGTTCGCGATCCTGATAAAGCACCACGGCCGCCGCTGCCAGCGCTTCGGCGCATTGCTCGATGGCGCCGGGCCATGGCCGCTCGTCGCCCATGGCCTCGGCGCCGATGGGGGTGGTGATGTTGGGCGTGCCGCACAGCATCGCATCGGCCAGCTTGCCCTTGATACCCGCGCCAAAGCGCAGGGGCGCCAGGCAGATGCGCGCAGCGGTCATCACTTGCAGGGCATCTTCGGCCCAGTTCATCACATGAAAGCCCTGCGCCGGGTTGTGCAGGGCGGTGGCCTTGGGCGGGGTGTAGGCGCCGTAGATATGCAGCTGGGCGCCCGGCAATTGCTGGCGAATCAATGGCCAGACGCTGTTCTTCATCCACAGGACGGCGTCCCAGTTCGGCGCATGGCGGAAGTTACCGATGCTGAGGAAGTGCGCACGCTCTTCGAACGGCACCAAGGCCTCGGTTGGCGGCGTCATCATCAGCGGGCACCAGTGGAGCAGGGCGGCGGGCAGCTTGAACTGTTCGGTGAGCAGGCGGATTTCCACGTCGGAGATCATCAGGCTGATGTCGCAGCGGTAAATCGCGGCGATTTCGCGCTTGGTCAGGTCGGTGTCGGCCATCAGTTGGAACTCCTCCTCCAGGGCCGGGGCGAACAGCGCGCTGAAGTCGTCGCTGCCCGGGTGGGCCTTGAGGTGCGCCTTGAGGCGCTGCTGACGGGCGTCGCGCAGGCTTTGCAGGTCGGAGGTTTCCAGCACGCGCAGGGCGTCGGGGCAACACTTCTCCACGCGCCAGCCAAACTGTTCTTCCATCATGAAACGGTCGAACAGCACGATATCCGGAGCTAACTCGCGGACAAAATCGTCAAAGCTGCTGTTATTGAGCTCGATCGCGCATTCGGCGATGCCCAGTGCCAGCAGGTCGGCCTTGTGCTCGCCCAGTGCTGCCGGGCTGCTGAAGGTAATATCCCAACCTTGTGTAAGAAAAGTTTCGAGAATCTGCATCATGTGCCCGCCCGCGGCCGAGGAACGGGGCTCCGGCCAGACATAACCAATGACCAGGACTTTGGTGGCGGGCTGATTCATCGACAACGGTTTCCTTAGGGGGCAGGCGCAAAGCGCGCAATTAAACCACAACCGTGTGGCATGACAATTTGTGTCTGGCGGTAGGTAGCCACGGTACTTTGTGGTTAACTTCCGCCTCTCGAATTCGTTTAACCAAAACCCAGCATAAGGATTCTGTTCATGGCTCAAGTCACTCTTCGCGGTAACCCTGTCCAGGTTGAAGGCGAATTGCCGAAAGTCGGCTCTGAAGCAGCAGACTTCACCCTGACCGCCGGCGATCTGTCGGATGCAACCCTGGCTACCTTTGCCGGCAAGCGCAAAGTGCTGAACATCTTCCCAAGCGTCGACACCCCGACCTGCGCCACGTCGGTACGCAAGTTCAACGCCCAGGCCAACGAGCTGAACAACGCCGTCGTACTGTGCATCTCCACCGACCTGCCATTCGCCCAGGCGCGTTTCTGCGGCGCCGAAGGCCTGGAAAACGTGAAAAACCTGTCGGACTTCCGTGACCCTGGTTTCGCCGTCGATTACGGCGTAGCGATTGCCGACGGCCCACTCAAAGGCCTGACCGCCCGTGCGGTGGTGGTGCTGGACGAAAACAACACCGTGCTGCACAGCGAACTGGTTTCGGAAATTGGCCAGGAGCCGAACTACGAAGCGGCCCTGGCTGTTTTGAAGTAACTGTTGCGGCGCGTTACTGTCGTTTTGCAGTAACACCCTTAAGACATGATTGCGGCCTGGCCTAGTCCAGGCCGTTTTTATTTGTGGCTCAGACGTTTAGCGAAATAGCCTGCAGACTAAGCCGCAGAAGTTAAAAGTTGTAAGCCCAAGGTAAATAGCCGGTAAAGGCGCTTTTCTTAACGCGCTCCAGTGCTTATCTTTCAGCCTCCCGAAGAAGAAGCTCTCGCGCCCAATGGTTGATCACTCCATGCAATCCTCCCCCCGCAACTCTCGCCGCTGGCTGTTCGGCCTGCTCGTGCTGCTGGTTATCGCCGGCCTGTGCTGGAAATTCTGGCCAGGCGGCGCCGCCCACAAAGACGCACCGGCCGGGCATACCGGTAAAACCGGCATGGCGCGCCCGGGGTTCGGCGGGTCCACCGGCCCTGTGCCGGTGCGTGTAGCACCGGCGGTGCTGGGGGAGTTCCCGGTGTACTACAAGGCCTTGGGCACGGTCACCGCGCTCAATACCATCAATGTGCGCAGCCGGGTGGGTGGCGAGCTGGTCAAGATCGCCTTTGAAGAAGGGCAGATGGTCAAGGCCGGCGACCTGCTGGCCGAGATCGACCCGCGCAGCTACCAGAATGCCTTGCTCCAGGCCCAGGGCACGCTGATGCAGAACCAGGCCCAGTTGAAAAACGCCCAGGTCGACGTGCAGCGTTATCGCGACCTGTACGCCCAGGACAGTATCGCCAAGCAGACCCTGGACACCGCCGAAGCGCTGGTCCTGCAATACCAGGGCACGGTCAAGACCAACCAGGGCGCGGTGGACGACGCCAAGCTCAACCTCGAGTTCACCAAGATCCGCGCGCCTATCAGTGGTCGCGTCGGCTTGCGCCAGGTCGATGTGGGCAACCTGGTGGCGGCCAACGACACCACCTTCCTTGCGGTGATCACCCAGACCCAACCGATCAGCGTGGCCTTCACCCTGCCGGAAAACACCCTGGAAACCGTGCTCGCCCGTTATCACGCCGGTAACAAGCTGCCCGTGGAAGCCTGGGACCGTGGCGACGTCAAACGGCAGGCCACCGGCGTGCTGCAAAGCCTGGACAACCAGATCGACGTCACCACTGGCACCCTGAAATTCAAGGCGCGTTTCGATAACAAGGACCAGGCGCTGTTCCCCAACCAGTTCGTCAACGTGCATCTGCTCGCCGATACCTTGCACAACGTGGTGCTGGCGCCGTCCGCCGCGATTCAGTTCGGCAACACCGGCACCTTTGTCTACAAGCTCGATGGCGACAAGAAGGTCAAGGTCCAGCCGCTGGTGGTGGGTGACACCGATGGCGACAACACTGTGATCAAGGAAGGCCTGGTTGCTGGCGACCGTGTGGTGCTGGAAGGCACCGACCGCCTCAAGGACGGCAGCGAGATCGAAGTGGTCAACGACAGCAGCGAAGTGCCGACGACGCCCACCGAACACCTGCAAGGCAAGCCGGCGGCTAAAGGGGAGACCGGCACCACCGCCGGCAAGGCGCAAAAGGTCGGTTCATGAACCTGTCGCGGCTGTTTATCCTTCGCCCGGTCGCCACCACGCTGAGCATGCTGGCGATTGTTTTGGCCGGCATTATTTCCTACCGCTTGTTGCCGGTCTCGGCGCTGCCCCAGGTGGATTACCCGACCATCCGGGTGATGACCCTGTACCCCGGCGCCAGCCCTGATGTGATGACCAGCGCGGTCACCGCGCCCCTTGAGCGCCAGTTCGGGCAGATGCCTGGCCTGACCCAGATGGCGTCCACCAGTTCCGGCGGCGCCTCGGTGCTGACCCTGCGTTTCAACCTCGATATCAATATGGACGTCGCCGAGCAACAGGTGCAGGCCGCGATCAATGCCGCCACCAACCTGCTGCCCAAGGATTTGCCGGCGCCGCCGGTGTACAACAAGGTCAACCCGGCGGATACCCCGGTGTTGACCCTGGCCATTACCTCCAAGACCATGCTGCTGCCCAAGCTCAATGACCTGGTCGACACACGCATGGCGCAGAAGATCGCGCAGATCAGCGGCGTCGGCATGGTCAGCATCGCCGGTGGCCAGCGCCAGGCCGTGCGCATCAAGGTCAACCCCGAAGCCCTGGCGGCCAACGGCTTGAACCTCTCCGATGTGCGCACCCTGATCGCCGCGTCCAACGTCAACCAGCCCAAGGGCAACTTCGACGGCCCCACGCGGGTGTCGATGCTCGATGCCAACGACCAGTTGGTATCACCCCAGCAATACGCCGAGCTGATCCTGGCCTACAACAATGGCGCGCCTTTGCGCCTCAAGGATGTGGCACAGATCGTCGACGGCGCCGAAAACGAACGCCTTGCCGCCTGGGCCAATGAAAACCAGGCCGTACTCCTTAATATCCAGCGCCAGCCGGGCGCCAACGTGATCGAGGTGGTCGACCGCATCAAGGCGCTGCTGCCGAGCATCACCGACAACCTGCCGGCCGGCCTCGACGTGACGGTGCTGACCGATCGTACCCAGACCATCCGCGCCTCGGTCACCGATGTGCAGCACGAATTGCTGATCGCCATCGCCCTGGTGGTGATGGTGACGTTCCTGTTCCTGCGGCGCGTCAGCGCCACGATCATCCCGTCGATTGCCGTGCCGTTGTCGCTGGTGGGCACCTTCGGGGTGATGTACCTGGCCGGGTTCTCCATCAATAACCTGACGCTGATGGCCCTGACCATTGCCACCGGGTTTGTGGTGGACGATGCCATCGTGATGCTGGAGAACATCTCCCGCTATATCGAGGAAGGGGAGACGCCGCTGGCCGCCGCGCTCAAGGGCGCCAGGCAGATCGGCTTTACCCTGATTTCCCTGACCCTGTCGCTGATTGCCGTCTTGATCCCGCTGCTGTTCATGGCTGATGTGGTGGGACGGCTGTTCCGCGAATTTGCCATCACCCTGGCGGTGGCGATCCTGATTTCCCTGGTGGTGTCCCTGACGCTCACGCCGATGATGTGCGCGCGTTTGCTCAAGCGCGAGCCCAAGGAAGAAGAGCAGAGCCGTTTCTACAAGGCCAGCGGTGCCTGGATCGATTGGTTGATCGAAGCCTACGGGCGCAAGTTGCAATGGGTGCTCAGGCACCAGCCGCTGACCCTGTTGGTGGCCATCGCGACCCTGGGCCTTACGGTTGTGCTGTACCTGGTGGTGCCCAAGGGCTTTTTCCCGGTACAGGACACCGGGGTGATCCAGGGTATTTCCGAAGCGCCGCAGTCGATTTCATTCGCCGCCATGAGCCAGCGCCAGCAGGAGCTGGCGCAGATCATCCTCACCGACCCGGCGGTGGAAAGCCTGTCGTCCTATATCGGTGTGGATGGCGATAACGCCACCCTCAACAGCGGCCGCTTGCTGATCAACCTCAAGCCCCACGGCCAGCGCGACTTGAGCGCGGCCCAGGTGATCACGCGCCTGCAACCGCAAATCGACAAGCTGGTGGGCATCCGCCTGTTCATGCAGCCGGTGCAGGACCTGACCATCGAAGACCGTGTCAGCCGCACCCAGTACCAGTTCAGCATGTCCTCGCCGGACGCCGACCTGCTGGCCCTGTGGAGCGGCAAGCTGGTGCACGCATTGAGCCAGATGCCGGAACTCACCGACGTCGCCAGCGACCTGCAGGACAAAGGCCTGCAGGTGTACCTGGTGATCGACCGCGACGCGGCCTCGCGCCTGGGCGTCAGTGTGTCAACCATCACCGATGCACTGTATGACGCGTTCGGCCAGCGGCAGATTTCCACCATCTACACCCAGGCCAGCCAGTACCGCGTGGTCTTGCAGGCCCAGTCGGGGGAAACCCTGGGCCCGGCGGCGCTGAACCAGATCCATGTGAAAACCACCGACGGCGGCCAGGTGCGCCTGTCCAGCCTGGCCCATGTGGAACAGCGCCAGGCGCAGTTGGCGATTGCGCATATCGGCCAGTTCCCGGCGGTGATGATGTCGTTCAACCTGGCCCCCGGCGTTGCCCTGGGCAAAGGCGTGGAGCTGATCAACCAGGCGCAGAAGGACATCGGCATGCCGGTGGGCGTGCAGACCCAGTTCCAGGGCGCGGCCCAGGCGTTCGAGGCATCGCTGTCGAGCACCTTGCTGCTGATCCTGGCGGCGGTGGTCACCATGTACATCGTGCTGGGTGTGCTCTATGAGAGCTATATCCACCCGATCACCATTCTCTCGACCTTGCCGTCGGCAGCGGTAGGGGCCTTGCTGGCCCTGCTGCTCAGTGGCAATGACCTGGGCATGATCGCGATCATCGGCATCATCCTGCTGATCGGTATCGTCAAGAAGAACGCGATCATGATGATCGACTTCGCCCTCGACGCCGAACGAAACCAGGGCCTGGACCCGCAGACCGCGATCTACCAGGCGGCGCTGCTGCGCTTCCGGCCGATCCTGATGACCACCCTGGCCGCCCTGTTCGGTGCAGTGCCATTGATGCTCGCCACCGGCTCCGGTGCCGAACTGCGCCAGCCACTGGGCCTGGTGATGGTCGGTGGCCTGCTGGTGAGCCAGGTGTTGACGCTGTTCACCACGCCGGTGATCTACCTGTACTTCGATCGCCTCGGCCGCCGCTGGCGCAAAGAGCCGCAAAGCCTGGAGCCGGTTGAGTCATGAACCTGTCCGGACCTTTCATTCGCCGGCCGGTAGCGACCCTGCTGCTGAGCCTGGCGATCATGTTGCTGGGCGGTGTCAGCTTCAACCTGCTGCCGGTGTCGCCGCTGCCGCAGATCGATTTCCCGGTGATCGTGGTCTCGGCCAGCCTGCCCGGCGCCAGCCCCGAGGTGATGGCCTCCACGGTGGCCACGCCGCTGGAGCGTTCCTTCGGCGCGATTGCCGGCATCACCACCATGAGCAGTTCGTCGAGCCAGGGCTCCACCCGGGTGATCCTGGCGTTCGACTCCGACCGTGATATCAACGGCGCCGCGCGGGAAGTGCAGGCGGCCATCAATGCCTCGCGCAACCTGCTGCCCAGCGGCATGCGCAGCATGCCCACCTACAAGAAGATCAACCCGTCCCAGGCGCCGATCATGGTGCTGTCGCTGACCTCGGACGTGTTGCAGAAGGGCCAGTTGTACGACCTGGCCTCGACCATCCTCTCCCAAAGCCTGTCCCAGGTGCCGGGGGTGGGCGAGGTGCAGATCGGCGGCAGCTCCCTGCCGGCGGTGCGTATCGAGCTGGAACCCAAGGCCCTCGACCAGTACGGCGTGGCCCTGGACGACGTGCGCAACACTATCGCCAATGCCAACCAGCGTCGGCCCAAGGGCTCCCTGGAAGACGGGGAGCGCAACTGGCAGATCCAGGCCAACGACCAGTTGGAAAAGGCCAAGGACTACGAACCGTTGCTGATTCGCTACCAGGACGGTGCCGCCCTGCGCCTCAAGGATGTGGCGAAGATCAGCGACGGCGTGGAAGACCGCTACAACAGTGGCTTCTTCAACAATGATTCAGCGGTGCTGCTGGTGATCAACCGCCAGTCCGGCGCCAACATCATCGAGACCGTCAGGCAGATCAAGGCGCAACTGCCGGCGTTGCAGGCGGTGCTGCCGTCCAGCGTCAAGCTCAGCCTGGCCATGGACCGCTCGCCGGTAATCACCGCGACCCTGCATGAAGCCGAGATGACCCTGCTGATTGCGGTGGGCCTGGTGATCCTGGTGGTGTACCTGTTCCTCGGCAACTTCCGCGCCTCGCTGATTCCAACCCTGGCGGTGCCGGTGTCGCTGGTGGGCACGTTCGCGATCATGTACCTGTACGGGTTCTCACTGAACAACTTCTCGCTGATGGCGCTGATCCTGGCCACCGGCCTGGTGGTGGACGATGCCATCGTGGTGCTGGAGAACATTTCCCGGCATATCGACGCCGGCGTGCCGCCGATGAAAGCGGCGTACCTGGGGGCCGAGGAAGTCGGCTTTACCCTGCTGTCGATGAACGTATCGCTGGTGGCGGTGTTCCTCTCGATCCTGTTCATGGGCGGGATCGTCACCAACCTGTTCCGCGAGTTTTCCATCACCTTGTCGGCGGCGATCATCGTGTCGCTGATCGTGTCGCTGACGTTGACGCCGATGCTCTGCGCCCGTTGGCTCAAGCCCCACGTGAAAGGGCAGATGACCGGCCTGCAGCGTTGGAGCCAGAAGATCAACGACCGCATGGTGGCCGGCTACGCCACCAGCCTGGACTGGGTGCTGCGCCATCGCCGCCTGACCTTGCTCAGCCTGCTGCTGACCATTGGCGTGAACGTGGCGCTCTACGTGGTGGTCCCGAAGACCTTTATGCCGCAACAGGACACCGGCCAATTGATCGGCTTTGTGCGCGGGGATGACGGCCTGTCGTTCAGTGTCATGCAGCCGAAGATGGAAATCTTCCGCAAGGCGGTGCTCAACGACCCGGCGGTGCTCAGCGTGGCCGGCTTTATCGGCGGTAACAACGGCACCAACAACGCGGTGATGCTGGTCCGCCTCAAGCCCATCAGCGAACGCAAGGTGTCCGCCCAGGCGGTGATCGAGCGCCTGCGCAAGGATGTACCGCTGGTGCCGGGCGGGCGCCTGTTCCTGATGGCCGACCAGGACCTGCAATTCGGCGGCAGCCGTGACCAGACCAGCGCGCAGTATTCCTACATCCTGCAAAGCGGCGACCTGGCCGCGCTGCGCCTGTGGTACCCGAAAGTGGTCGCGGCGCTGCGTGAGCTGCCGGAACTGACCGCCATCGACGCCCGTGAAGGGCGCGGCGCGGCCCAGGTCACGCTGATTGTCGACCGCGACCAGGCCAAGCGCCTGGGCATCGACATGGACATGGTCACCGCGGTGCTCAACAACGCCTACAGCCAGCGGCAGATCTCCACCATCTACGACAGCCTCAACCAGTACCAGGTGGTGATGGAGGTCAACCCCAAATACGCCCAGGACCCGATCACCCTCAACCAGATGCAGGTGATCACCTCCAGCGGCGCGCGGGTGCCGTTGTCGACCATTGCCCATTACGAGAACAGCCTGGCGGACGACCGCGTCAGCCATGAAGGCCAGTTCGCCTCGGAAAACATCGCCTTCGACATGGCCCCCGGGGTCACGGTGGAGCAGGGCACGGCGGCCATCGAGCGCGCGATTGCCAAGGTCGGCCTGCCGGAAGATGTGATCGCCAAGATGGCCGGCACCGCCGATGCCTTTGCCGCAACCCAGAAGGGGCAGCCGTTCATGATCCTCGGCGCGCTGGTGGCGGTGTACCTGGTGCTGGGCATTCTGTATGAGAGCTACATTCATCCGCTGACGATTCTCTCGACCCTGCCGTCGGCCGGCGTCGGCGCGATGCTTGCCATCTACCTGACGGGAGGGGAGTTCAGCCTGATTTCCCTGCTCGGCCTGTTCCTGTTGATCGGGGTGGTGAAGAAGAACGCGATCCTGATGATCGACCTGGCGTTGCAGCTGGAACGCAACGATGGGCTGGGCCCGCTGGAATCGATTCGCAGCGCCTGCCTGTTGCGTCTGCGGCCGATCCTGATGACCACCCTGGCGGCCATCCTCGGCGCCTTGCCGTTGCTGCTGGGCTCCGGCGATGGCGCGGAAATGCGCCATCCCCTGGGCCTGACCATCATTGGCGGCCTGATCTTCAGCCAGGTCCTGACCCTCTACACCACCCCGGTGGTTTACCTCTATCTCGACCGCGCGCGCCACCGCTTCAACGCCTGGCGCGGCGTGCGTACCGATGCTGCCCTGGACACTGCGCTATGACCGATTCAACCTTCGCCAAATTGGCCATGATCCGGGGTTCCCGTGTTGCGAGCCTGGTGCTTTGCGGCGCACTGCTCAGCGCTTGCGCCGTCGGCCCCGATTACCATCGCCCGGAAGTCACTGAACCCGCGCAGTTCAAGGAAGCCCAGGGCTGGCGCCAGGCCGCGCCGAGTGATTCCCTGGCCCGTGGCGCCTGGTGGGAGCTGTATGGCGACCGCCAACTCAACGACCTGGTGCTGCGCCTGAATAATTCCAACCAGACCGTGGCCCAGGCGGAAGCGCGTTTTCGCCAGGCCCAGGCCCTGGTGCGCAGTTCACGCGGGGCGTTTTACCCCAGCGTCGACCTGAGCGCGGGCAAAACCCGCGCCAGCCAGGGCACCGGCAGCAGCAGCGCCAGCCTCAGCAGTTCCAGCAGCGGGATCCGTGACACCCTCAATGCGCAGCTCGGCGTGAGCTGGGAAGCCGATATCTGGGGTAAGTTGCGCCGTGGCCTGGAGGCCAACGAGGCCAGTGCCGAAGCCAGCTCGGCGGATCTGGCCGCGATGCGCCTGAGCCAACAGTCGGAACTGGTGCAAAGCTACCTGCAACTGCGGGTCATGGACGAGCAGACCCGCCTGCTGCAAGCCACGCTGGACACCTACCAGCGCTCCCTGCAAATGACCGAAAACCAGTACCGCGCCGGGGTTTCCGGCAAGGACGCGGTGGCCCAGGCGCAAACCCAGCTCAAGACCACCCAGGCCAGCCTGATCGACCTGATCTGGCAACGCGCTCAACTGGAAAACGCCATCGCCGTGTTGATCGGCGAGGCACCGGCCAACTTCAACCTGGCGGTGAGCAAGGACATCCCGGCCCTGCCGCAGATTCCGGTCAGCCTGCCGTCGCAATTGCTTGAACGGCGCCCGGACATCGCCTCGGCCGAACGCTCGGTGATCGCCGCCAACGCCAATATCGGCGTGGCCAAGGCCGCCTATTACCCGGACCTGACGCTGAGCCTGGCCGGTGGCTACTCCAGCAGCACCTATGCCGACTGGATCAGCCTGCCGAACCGCTTCTGGTCGGTAGGGCCGAAACTGGCCATGACCCTGTTCGACGGCGGCCAGCGCTCGGCGGAAGTCGACCGCACCGTGGCGTCCTATGACGAAACCGTGGCCAAGTACCGCCAGACCGTGCTCGACGGCTTCCGTGAAGTGGAAAACTACATGGTCCAGCTCAAGGTGCTGGAAGACGAGGCGGTGGTCAGCAACGAAGCCCTCGAGGCCGCCCGAGAATCGCTGCGCTTGACCCAGAACCAGTACAAGGCCGGGCTGATTGCCTATCTGGATGTGGTGACGGTCCAGGCCACGGCGCTGAGCAACGAGCGCACCGTGTTGACCCTGTTGCAGAGTCGCCTGGTGGCCAGCGTGCAACTGATCGCCGCGCTGGGCGGCGGCTGGGATGGGCAGACGCCGATTGCCGAGAAGGATTGATTACGCGTCAAGTGGGGGCCTTGACCTGGCTGAGGGCCCTGAGCTTGCGCCGACGCTTGACCCGCAACATGCCGGAGTAGCGGCGGTGGTTTTTTGAGTTGAGGACCAGGACATAGATCAAGGCCGAGATGAGCGTGGATAGGTTGAGCAGCGTAGGTGGGTGACTGGCGAGATAACCGGTCGCCAATAGAATATTCACGATTGCCACGAGCATGAGTACTCGGGGCGCATAACGAAACCCTTGGCATAGCATTATTTGCCCAGCGTTAAAAACTAGGCAAAGCGTCATGCCGGTCGCAAACGCATATTCATTGGGCAAGTGATGGCTTTCTGCGTAGTACGCCAGGCTAAGTGACATGTTGGCGGCGATATTGTTGAGACTAAGCAATAGAGCACCGCCGAACGACGGCAAGAATCGATAGGCGTAACGGCGCCATATCCGGTACTCGCGCAGAGGGTCGGTGTCATCAGTCATGGCTGTCGAACTCCTCATACAGGGCAATAATCATGTGGCTGATATTCCCTGACAGCGCGCTGCCAGTAACCGATAGGGTCGCTCCGATTTGATCTTTGATTTGAGTGAGGATGTCCTGGCGTAATTGTGAATTGCTATACCGTTTGGGTAACTCCCCGGCCAGCTGTTTCAGCCGGACGATTTCGAATGGGTGGCGGGGATTTTTAAGCCGCAGGATTTCGTCCGTTAACGCTGCCCGTTCCTGACGGCTCATGGCCCGCAGGATGTCCGTCATGTGGCGCCCCGTCGAACGCCGTATGGCCAACACTGATTTGACCGCTGCGAAGCTGCTGGAGCCTGCTCCCACAAGTGAGATGCCGTCTAAGGCAAGCGTCGTTGCCTGATACCACCTTAACGTGTCGTAGTGATCATTCTGGGCGGGATTGATTAACTCGTTTCGGGTCCTCCATAAACTGTTCAAACACTGTGCCCCACTGGCCGCTGTCCCGACAAAAGCGATGTAGGTCAATACTAGGCTCGCACCTAGGGTAAATGGCGCTGCCGCGATACCCGTTTTCGCCACGATGTAGCTAATCACAGCTCCGCCGCAGGAAATCGCCATCCCCGATGCCTCCTTCCATAGCTGTGATTCACGCGGGGAACTTGCCGCCAGTTCTGCATATTCGTCGGCAGTTTTAATAGACCCGGCCGCCTCGCGCAAAATCACCCGTTTGGGCTTGATACTGCACAGCGGCACAAACTCGCGTAACACTGTTACCTGATAGTCGCCGCTGATATGCACCACTCCAGCACCAACGATGCCGGGGTCGGCGTCGATGGTTCGATAGAGTTCGGGCAGGTCCAACAGACTCATGAGTCGTTGACGGGTGGTGGAGTGTGCATCCGGCACACCGCTACGCAGGAAATCGCTTGGCATCCTTTCACCGGTGAGTCGATAGAGGTGAAAGAGCCTGGGGAATAGTTCCCGGTTTTTATGTCAGGCTGTTCGCTATGTTTTGTAGGAACATGCCTGCCAGTTATCTGATGCTTTTGAGTCGGTGGATTGACGTCAAATTGCCACTAATGGCCCTCTGATAATTAATCAACTGTCCAAGAATTATTCTCGCTACAATCGCCCGCTTTGCCACTTGGCACGGGCGTTTCGGGTCCGTTGCCCACGAGAAGTCCCATGCTTATCGGTAGCTATTCCCCCTCCCTGGTCGCGATCTCGCTGTTTGTCGCGATCCTCGCTTCCTACACCGCCCTGGACCTCACCGGCCGCATCGCGACCGCCAAGGGGCGCGCTGTGTATTTATGGATAGCCGGCGGGGCCATGGCGATGGGGGTAGGCGTCTGGTCCATGCACTTTATCGGCATGCTGGCGTTGCGCCTGCCGTTTGCCTTGGGCTTCGACATCGGTATCACCGCGCTGTCGTTGTTGATCGCGGTATTGTCCTGCGGCTTTGCATTATGGCTGGTCAGCCAAGCGCGTTTGCCTGCCTGGCAACTGGCGTTTGGCGCGCTGGTCATGGGCAGCGGTATTGCCAGCATGCACTACACCGGCATGGCCGCGATGCGCATGACGCCGGGCATCGACTATGACCCCACGCTATTTGGCCTGTCGTTGCTGATCGCGGTGGTGGCGTCCGGAGCCGCGCTGTTGATTGCGTTCAACCTGCGCCGCAACACGCCTTACGTACGCCTGGCCCGTGGTGGTGCGGCGGTGGTGATGGGCTTTGCAATCGTCGGCATGCATTACACCGGCATGGCGGCCGCACGCTTTGCCGATGAAAGCTACTGCGCCGCCGTGCTGGACGGCTTGAGCGGCAAGGGCCTGGATAACCTGGTGTTGGTGACGACCCTGGCGGTACTGGCCATCGCGTTGCTGACGTCGTTGCTCGACGCGCGCCTGGAAGCCCGCACTGCGGTGCTCGCCGACTCACTGACCCAAGCCAACCAGGAACTGACCCACCTGGCCCTGCACGACATGCTCACCGGCCTGCCCAATCGCACCTTGCTGGCCGATCGTATTCAACAGGCCATCGAGGCGGTAAAGGAGCAGGGCGGTTGCTTTGCCCTGATGTTCATCGACCTGGACGGCTTCAAGCCGGTCAACGATGCTTTTGGCCATCACATGGGCGACCAGTTGTTGCGCGAAGTCGGCCTGCGCCTGCGCGAGGACCTGCGCAGTCACGACACCCTGGCGCGCATCGGCGGCGATGAGTTCGTATTGCTGGTGCAGTTGACCCAGCCCGACGATGCCCTGGGCCTTGCCGAACGCCAGGTGGTGCTGATCAACCGCGCGTTCCAGGTGGCCGAGCATGAGCTGAAGATTTCCGCCAGCGTCGGCATCGCCGTGTTCCCGGGCAATGGCAACACCCCCCAGGAACTGTTGATGAACGCCGACGCCGCCATGTACCACGCCAAGGGTATGGGCAAGAACGGCTACAGCTTCTTTGATGTGTCGATGAACACCAATGCGCGCAAGCAATTGCAGCTGCTGCAAGACCTGCGCAATGCCCTTGAGCACGAGCAGTTCCGGCTGTATTACCAGCCCAAGTTTGATGCGATCAGTGGGATCCCGGTGGGCGCCGAAGCGCTGGTGCGCTGGGAGCATCCGCAACAAGGCGTGTTGTTGCCGGCGACCTTTATCGAACTGGCGGAAAAAACCGGCCTGATCATCCCCATCGGCGAATGGGTGCTCAATGAAGCCTGTCGCCAAATGAGCCTGTGGTACGCCCAGGGTTATGAGCACTGGCGCATCGCGGTGAACTTGTCGGCGTTGCAGTTTTGCCACGCCGGGCTGGTCAACAGCGTGGCCGGCGCACTGGCGCGGCACCGGTTGCCGGCCAACAGCCTGACCCTGGAAATCACCGAGACCACGGCGATGAGCGATGCCGATGCGAGCATGACGGTGTTGCAGCAGCTGTCGGACATGGGCGTGGACCTCTCCATCGACGATTTCGGTACCGGCTACTCCAGCCTGATGTACCTCAAGCGCCTGCCGGCCAACGAGTTGAAGATCGACCGTGGTTTTGTGCGGGACCTGGAGCACGACAGCGACGACGCCGCCATCGTGTCTGCCATTGTTGCCTTGGGCCAGGCGCTGGGGTTGCGAATCGTCGCCGAAGGTGTGGAAACCGATGTGCAGCAGAGTTTTCTCACGCGGTTGGGGTGCAACGCCTTGCAAGGCTACCTGCTTGGCCACCCGTTGCCGGCGGACGGTTTCATGGACCATATCCAGCGCGGCGAAGACGCAGCCGCGCCTGACAAAAGCCGTGCGTGACGGTTAGTATCGGATCCAACCCTAAACACCAGGTTGGATCAGGAGATCGCACGCATGGACAAAGTCCTCATCATCACCGGGGGGAGCCGTGGTATCGGCGCCGAGACGGCATTGCTGGCTGCCCGCGAGGGCTATCGCCTCTGCATCAACTATCACTCCGATGAAAAAGCCGCCCTCAGCGTGCTCGAGCAGGTTCGCGGCCTCGGTGCCCAGGCGATTGCGGTGCGCGCGGATGTCAGTATCGAAGATGAAGTGATTGCGCTGTTCCATCGCGTGGACGCCGAACTGGGCCGGGTCACCGCGTTGGTGAACAATGCCGGCACCGTGGGGCACAAGTCGCGGGTGGATGAGATGTCCGAGTTCCGCATCCTGAACATCCTCAAGACCAACGTGCTCGGCCCGATCCTGTGCGCCAAGCACGCGCTGCTGCGCATGTCGCCCAAGCATGGCGGGCAGGGCGGCAGTATCGTCAATGTGTCGTCGGTGGCCGCACGCCTGGGTTCGCCGGGTGAATACGTCGACTACGCCGCATCCAAGGGCGCACTCGACACCTTCACCCTCGGCCTGTCGAAAGAAGTGGCGGGCGAGGGCATCCGCGTCAACGCGGTGCGCCCCGGCTACATCTTCACCGACTTCCACGCCCTGAGCGGCGACCCGGACCGGGTCAGCAAGCTCGAGTCCGGTATTCCCATGGCCCGTGGCGGGCGGCCGGATGAAGTGGCGGAAGCGATTATCTGGCTGCTGTCGGACAAGGCTTCGTATGCCACGGGGACTTTTCTGGATTTGGGTGGCGGTCGCTAGCTCATGCAGTGCCTGCACCGGCGCCATCGGGGGCAAGCCCCCTCCCACACTTGAGAGTATTCACAGCCCAAAATGTGGGAGGGGGCTTGCCCCCGATGGCGTCAGAAAGCGCAACGCCATCCCTCAAAACGACCGCACAATCCACCCCAACGTCTCCATCGCCTTCTCCGAGGCCTCGGTCCATGGGCTGCCGTAGTTCAGGCGAATACAGTTGCGAAAGCGCTGGGTCGCCGAAAAGATCGGCCCCGGCGCAATGCTGATGCCTTGCGCCAGGGCCATCTGGAACAACTTCAACGAATCGGTCTGCTCCGGCAACTCCAGCCACAGGAAATACCCGCCGGCCGGTTGGCTCACCCGTGTCTGCGCCGGGAAGTAGCGGGCGATCGCCGCCAGCATGGCGCTTTGCTGTTCTTCCAGGGCATAGCGCAGTTTACGTAAGTGGCGGTCATAGCCGCCATGTTGCAGGTAGTCGGCAATCGCCGCTTGCGCCGGCATCGAGGGGCACAGCGAGGTCATCAACTTCAAGCGCTCGACTTTCTGCGCATAGCGCCCGGCCGCCACCCAGCCGACGCGATAGCCCGGCGCCAGGCTCTTGGCGAAGGAGCCGCAGTGCATCACCAGGCCTTCGGTGTCGAAGGCCTTGGCCGGTTTAGGGGCCTGCTGCCCGTAGTAGAGCTCGGCGTACACATCGTCTTCGATCAACGGCACCTGGTGGCTGCGCAATAACTCGACCAGCGCCTGCTTCTTTGCTTCCGGCAATGTGGCGCCCATGGGGTTCTGGAAACTGGTCATGGTCCAGCAGGCCTTGATCGGGTAGCGCTCCAGGGTTTGCGCCAGGGCGTTGAGGTCGATGCCGTCGCGCGGGTGCACCGGGATTTCCACCGCCTTGAGCTTCAGGCGCTCCAGCACTTGCAGGCAGGCGTAGAACGCCGGGGCCTCGATCGCCACCAGGTCGCCCGGTTCGGTGACCGCTTGCAGGCACAGGTTCAACGCTTCCAGGGCGCCGTTGGTGATCAGCAGCTCTTCCATGGGCAGCATCAGGCCGCCGACCATATAGCGCAGGGCAATCTGCCGACGCAGTTGCGGGTTGCCCGGCGACATGTCGGTGACCACCAGGCGCGGGTCCATCTCGCGGCTGGCGCTGGCCAGGGAGCGGGCCAGGCGCGGCAGCGGGAACAGCATGGGGCTGGGGAAGGCCGAGCCGAAGGGCACGGTGTTGGGGTCTTTGATCGAATCGAGTACCGAGAACACCAGTTCGCTGACATCGACTTCGGTGGACTCATGCACCTGCTCGCTCACCACCGGCTCGGAGAACGGGCTGGGTGCATGGGTGTTGACGAAATAGCCGGAACGCGGCCGTGCCCGGATCAGCCCGCGACGCTCGAGCAGGTAGTAGGCCTGGAACACCGTGGACGGGCTGACGCCATAGGTCTGGCTGGCATAGCGCACCGACGGCACACGCTGGCCGGGGCCGAGCACGCCGGAGCGGATCAGTTCTGCGATGTCGTCGGCGAATTTTTCGTAGCGTTTCATGTTGGCCTTAAACAAATAGGTAATATGAGTGCAGCCCCCTCCCACATTTGATCTGCATCATTTTCGACAGCGAGGTCTCAGCGGTTCAGGGGTGCCACAAAGCGACTGTCGGCGGCGCTGTAGATCCACGGCTCGTCCACATCCGAAACCTTGAAGCGCACTGTCTGCGAACTGCTCGCCGGCCTGTCGGACAGCAACGCCACCGACACCGGCACATCGACGATTTCCCCCGGTGCCAGGCTGATCTCGGTCTTGCCTTGCAGTTGGAAACCCTCTGCATCCAGCAGCTCCACCCGGTATTCCTGGCGCTGCTGTGTCTTGTTGATGACCTTGAGGCTGTAGATGTTTTCGATCTGGCCCTGGGCGTTCTCGCGGAACATGCCGCGGTCCTTGGTCACGTCCAGCGACACCATTGGCCGCTCCACCAATGCCACCACCAACGCCGCAATCATCACCAGCAGCACCGCACTGTAGCCGATCAGGCGCGGCCTGAGCAGGTGGGTCTTGCCGCCTTGCAGTTGATGCTCGGAGGTGTAGCTCACCAAGCCTCGCGCATAGCCCATCTTGTCCATGATCGAATCACAGGCGTCGATGCACGCCGCGCAGCCGATGCACTCCATTTGCAGGCCGTCGCGGATGTCGATGCCGGTGGGGCAGACCTGCACGCACAGCTGGCAGTCGATACAGTCGCCCAGGCCGACATCGGCCGGCGTGACCTCGCGTTTGCGCGGGCCGCGATGCTCGCCACGGGCGCTATCGTAGGAAATGGTCAGAGTGTCTTTATCGAACATCACGCTCTGGAACCGCGCATACGGACACATGTGCATGCACACCGCTTCACGCAGCCAGCCGGCGTTGATGTAGGTGGCGGCGGTAAAAAACAGCACCCAGAACAGACTCACGCCCCCCATCTGCCAGGTCAGCAGTTCGGCGGCCAGGGGGCGGATCGGCGTGAAGTAGCCGACAAAGGTCAGCCCGGTGAGCACGCTGATGCCCAGCCACAACGTGTGTTTGGCCGAGCGCCGCGCGAGTTTGTTCAGGCTCCAGGGCGCCGCTTGCAGCTTGATGCGTTGGTTGCGCTCGCCCTCGGTGACCTTTTCGCACCACATGAACAGCCAGGTAAACGAGCTTTGCGGGCAGGTGTAGCCACACCACACGCGGCCGGCGAACACCGTAATCGCAAACAGGCCGAAGGCACAGATGATCAGCAACGCCGATAACAGGATGAAATCCTGGGGCCAGAAGGTGGCGCCGAAGATATGGAATTTGCTTTCGGCCAAGTCCCACAGCACGGCTTGCCGCCCACCCCAGTTCAGCCACACCGTGCCGAAGAACGCCAGGAACAGAAAGCCCGCGCCCGCCACGCGCAAGGTGCGGAACAGGCCGGTGAAACTGCGGGTATGGATCAGGTTGTCGCTGGATTTGGCCTTCACCTTCTTTGGGTGCATCGGCTCAAAGGTTTCCACGGTGGGGATTCGTTCGCTCATGGTCGTTCGCTCATCAGCCTCCATCAGGCCGATGAACTATGCGCGCCGGTCTGTTTGCATAACAGACTCAGGTGTGTGGATAAAAAGCGGATCAGATGGGTTTTGTGCAGGCGCCTGCGTCAATGTGCTGCACCCCGTGGCTGAAGGGGTGCAGCCCTGTTGAAGCAGTACTGATACAGATCAATTAAATCAGCGAACCAGGTTCTTCAGCCTTTACATGCTGGCGTCCATCATGGGCCCCTGCCACCGTCAGGGCGTCGGCCTCGGCTTCGGTGATATAGATCCGCTCAGCTGCCAGTTCCACGTAAGACATGGATTTGTCGGTGTCGGTAACGATATTGACCCTTGTCGCCGGCACACTCTGTTCCTGGCCGTTGTCATCAAGCATGAAGTAGCACAGTTGGTTTTCGATACGTAGGGGCATGCCGATCTCCTTTTTCGTGGGCTATGAAGGTTAGGGGGCGGCAATGTACGTGGGTTCAAGGCAACTGACTGGCGGTCGCGGCTGTCCATTCTTTATCAATAAAGACAAAGGACAGTGTTCATGAACGCTTGGTGGCATGAAGTGTGGCAAACCCTGCAGGCCGAATTCGCCGACCTGGGCGACGCAAAACAGCTCACTCAAATTACCGTTCGCCTGCTGATCGCGGCGCTGTTGGGGGGCATCCTCGGGTTTGAGCGCGAGCACAAGGGCAAGGCTGCCGGTGTGCGCACCCATATGCTGGTCGCAATGGGCGCCGCATTATTTGTGCTGGTGCCGCAGATGTCCGGCAATCAGGCAGATGCCATGAGCCGCGTGGTGCAGGGCGTGATTGCCGGGATTGGTTTCCTGGGCGCCGGCACCATCATCAAGGGCAAGGATGATGACGAGGGGCATGTGAAGGGCCTGACTACGGCCGCCGGTTTGTGGATGACCGCTGCGATTGGGGTCTCGGCCGGATTGGGTCGGGAATCGACAGCGGTGCTGAGTACCTTGCTGGCGTTGGCGGTGTTCAGCGTGATGCCAAAGATCGTCAAGCAGTTTGAAAAGGACTGACGATCACCGGCGGCATGGTCGTCGGCGGTTCCTCCACGGGTGGCGGTTCATTTTCCGGCGGTTCCTTCTCGGGAATCGGCTCGGGCTCCGTGGGGGGCAAGGTCGGGTTGTCGATATTCGGGTCCGGGGTTTCTGCCGGGATCGGGATATTCATCGGTGTGGCCTCCTTTGTGCTTTGCTCCAGTGGTGGACATCCGCCGGGGCCAATTGATTCCCCGCCCAATGGCGGTACATCCAGCTGAACTTTTAACCTCGGCCCAAGCTCGGACCTATAGCGGCCCTGCTCAGGGAGAGCGTGGCCGTATCGGAATTCGGATCAAGCAAAGAGCGTCCACAGGGCGTAAGGGGAAGATGCTCGATGACTGCTGAAACACTGGCTCCAGAAAGCTCCATATTGCCGCTGTCCCAGGCGCTGTTGCTGCCCAGGATCGCGATCGAAAGCACCTCACCCGTGATCGACGGCGGCGAATTTGCCGTCAAGGCGGTAGTGGGCCAGCGGGTCAACGTCACCAGCAAGGTATTCGCCGACGGCCACGACAAGCTGGCCGTATTGATCCGCTGGCGCCCGCTGCATGAAGAAAGCTGGCACAGCGTGGTCATGAACGACGTGGGCAACAATGGCTGGGAAGGTGCGTTTACCGTCACCGTCCAGGGCCCTCACGAATACTGCATCGAGGCCTGGATCGATACCTTCGCCAGCTTCTGCTATGAACTGCGCAAAAAACATGAAGCCGGGGTGCCGGTCAGCCTGGAGTTGCAGGAAGGCCGCAGCCTGGTGCTGCAGGCCGCCGAACGCAGCGACAACGAACTGCGCGACCGCCTGATGCTGTTGCACCACGAACTCTCCGGTTTGCTGGAAACCGAGCAGGTCGCGTTGTTTTTGCACGAAGACAGTGCGCACCTGATGACCCAGGCCGACCACCGCGCCTACTTGAGCATCAGCACCGTCTACCCGATTGATGTGGAGCGCGAGGCGGCGCAGTTTGCCAGTTGGTACGAGTTGTTTCCCCGTTCGATCACCGACGATCCGGCCCGCCACGGTACGTTCAACGACGTGCACTCGCGCTTGTCGATGATCCATGACATGGGGTTCGACGTGCTGTACTTCCCGCCGATCCACCCGATCGGACGCAGCCACCGCAAAGGCAAGAACAATTCCCTGACCGCAGGCCCCGATGATCCTGGCAGCCCATATGCCATCGGCAGCGAGGAGGGCGGCCACGAGGCCATCCACCCGCAGTTGGGCAGCCGTGATGACTTCCGGCGCCTGGTCAAGGCTGCCGCCGAGCATGGCCTGGAAATCGCCCTGGATTTCGCCATCCAGTGCTCCCAGGACCATCCGTGGCTCAAAGAGCACCCGGGCTGGTTCAACTGGCGCCCGGACGGCACGATCAAATATGCCGAGAACCCGCCAAAGAAGTACCAGGACATCGTCAACGTCGACTTTTATGCTGCGGATGCGATCCCAGGCCTGTGGACCGAACTGCGCGACATCGTGGTGGGCTGGGTGGAAGAGGGCGTGAAGACCTTTCGCGTCGACAACCCCCACACCAAGCCGCTGCCCTTTTGGCAGTGGCTGATCGCCGATGTACGGGCAAAGTATCCCGAGGTGATTTTCCTCGCCGAGGCGTTCACCACCCCGGCGATGATGGCACGCTTGGGCAAGGTCGGTTACTCCCAGAGCTATACCTACTTCACCTGGCGCAATACCAAGGCCGAACTGGCCGAATACCTGGCGCAATTGAACGAGTCGCCGTGGCGCGAATGCTACCGGCCGAATTTCTTCGTCAACACGCCGGATATCAACCCAGGCTTCCTGCATGAGTCCGGGCGCCCAGGTTTCTTGATCCGCGCCGCGCTGGCCACCATGGGCTCGGGCCTGTGGGGCATGTATTCGGGCTTTGAGCTGTGTGAAGCGGCACCGGTGCCGGGCAAAGAGGAATACCTGGACTCGGAGAAATACGAGATTCGCCCTCGGGACTTCACCGCACCCGGCAATATCATCGCCGAGATCGCCCAGCTCAACCGCATCCGCCGCCAAAACCCGGCCTTGCAGACCCACCTGGGCCTGAAGCTCTACAACGCCTGGAACGACAATATCCTGTACTTCGGCAAGCGCAGCGAGGATGGCAGCAACTTCATTCTCGTAGCGGTCAACCTCGACCCGTTCAATGCCCAGGAAGCCCACTTCGAGTTGCCATTGTGGGAACTGGGCCTGCCGGACGATGCGCAGACCCAGGGTGAAGACCTGATGAACGGTCACCGCTGGACCTGGTATGGCAAGACCCAGTGGACGCGGCTGGAGCCGCAGATGCCGTTCGGGATCTGGCGCATCAGCACCTCCTGAGCCTGGTGAAGATCAACATGTGGGAGGGGGCTTGCCCCCGATAGCGGTGTGTCAGCCACTGAATACCCACCTGAAAGACCGCTATCGGGGGCAAGCCCCCTCCCACATTGACCCGGTTCAGTCTGCACGATTTTTCGAGTATTTCAGGAGTTTCCAATGGCGAAGAAACCCAAGGCTGCCACCTTCATCAAAGACCCGCTCTGGTACAAGGACGCGGTGATCTACCAGGTTCACGTCAAATCCTATTTCGACTCCAACAACGACGGCATCGGTGATTTTCCCGGTCTGATCGCCAAGCTCGACTACATCGCCGACCTGGGTGTCAACACCATCTGGCTGCTGCCGTTCTACCCCTCGCCACGCCGCGATGACGGCTATGACATTGCCGAATACCGGGGCGTGCACAGCGACTACGGAACCATGGCCGATGCCCGGCGCTTTATCGCCGAAGCCCACAAGCGCGGGTTGCGGGTCATCACTGAACTGGTGATCAACCACACCTCCGACCAGCACCCGTGGTTTCAGAGGGCACGCAAGGCCAAGCCGGGCTCGGCGGCGCGGGACTTCTACGTGTGGTCCGATGACGACCAGAAATACGACGGCACCCGCATCATTTTCCTCGACACCGAAAAGTCCAACTGGACCTGGGACCCGGTCGCCGGCCAGTACTTCTGGCACCGCTTCTATTCCCACCAGCCGGACCTCAATTTCGACAACCCGCAGGTAATGAAAGCCGTGCTGTCGGTGATGCGCTACTGGCTGGACATGGGCATCGACGGCCTGCGCCTGGACGCCATCCCCTACCTGATCGAGCGCGATGGCACCAACAACGAAAACCTGCCGGAAACCCACGACGTCCTCAAGCAGATCCGCGCCGAGATCGACGCCCATTACCCCGACCGCATGCTGCTCGCCGAGGCCAACCAATGGCCGGAAGACACGCAGCTGTATTTCGGCGACCGCAAGGGCGATGACGGCGACGAATGCCACATGGCGTTCCACTTCCCGCTGATGCCACGCATGTACATGGCGCTGGCCCAGGAGGATCGCTTCCCGATCACCGATATCCTGCGCCAGACCCCGGAGATCCCCGCCAACTGCCAATGGGCGATCTTCCTGCGCAACCACGATGAACTGACCCTGGAAATGGTCACCGATAAAGAGCGCGACTACTTGTGGAACTACTACGCCGCTGACCGCCGCGCACGCATCAACCTGGGCATTCGCCGGCGCCTGGCGCCCCTGATGGAGCGCGACCGTCGCCGGGTCGAGTTGCTCAACAGCCTGCTGCTGTCGATGCCCGGCACGCCGACCCTGTATTACGGCGACGAAATCGGCATGGGCGACAATATCTACCTTGGCGACCGCGATGGCGTGCGCACGCCGATGCAATGGTCCATCGACCGCAACGGCGGTTTCTCCCGCGCCGACCCGGCCAGCCTGGTGCTGCCACCGATCATGGATCCGCAATACGGCTACCTGTCGGTCAACGTCGAAACCCAGGCCCAGGACCCGCACTCGCTGTTGAACTGGACCCGCCGCATGCTGGCGGTGCGCAAGCAGTCCAAGGCGTTTGGGCGTGGCAGCCTGAAAATGCTCTCGCCAAGCAATCGCCGCATCCTGGCGTATACCCGCGAATTCACCGGCGAAGACGGGCGCAACGAAATCATCCTGTGCGTGGCCAACGTCTCGCGCAGCGCCCAGGCGGCCGAGCTGGACCTGTCGGCCTTCGCCGGCATGGTCCCGGTAGAGATGCTCGGCGGCAATGCGTTCCCGCCCATCGGCCAGCTGAATTTCCTGCTGACCCTGGCGCCGTATGGCTTCTATTGGTTCGTGCTGGCGGCGGAAAACCAGATGCCCAGCTGGCACGTGGAGCCGGCGCAAAGCATGCCGGACTTCACCACCCTGGTATTGAAAAAACGCATGGAAGAGCTGCTCGACGAACCGTGTCGCACCACCCTCGAACAGACCTCGCTGCCCGCCTGGCTGCCCAAGCGCCGTTGGTTTGCCGGCAAGGACACCGCCATCGACAGCGTGCGTATCGCCTACGGTGTGCGCTTTGGCGACCCGCAGCATCCGGTCTTGCTCAGCGAGCTTGAAGTGACCGCCGGTGGCCAGGTCAGTCGGTATCAGCTGCCGTTCGGTTTTCTTGGCGAAGACCAGTTCACCAGCGCCTTGCCGCAACAGTTGGCCCTGGCCCGGGTACGGCGGGTGCGTCAGGTCGGCCTGGTGACGGACGCCTTCAGCCTGGAGCACTTTATTCGCGCGGTGATCCAAGGCCTGCAGGCCGGTACCGTGTTAAACGGCAGCGACGGCGACCTGCGCTTCGAAGCCACGCCACACTTGGACACGCTGCAACTGACGGGCGAGTCGCCGGTGCGTTACTTGTCTGCCGAGCAGTCCAACAGCTCGGTGGTGGTGGGCGAGAGCCTGGTGCTCAAGCTGATCCGCAAAGTCAGCGCGGGGGTGCACCCGGAGCTGGAAATGAGCGCCTACCTGACGCAGGCGGGTTACCCGAATATCTCGCCGCTGATGGGTTCGGTGATTCGCCATGATGGCGCCGGCGAGGACAACCTGCTGATGATCGCCCAGGGCTACTTGAGCAACCAGGGCGACGCATGGAGCTGGACCCAGAACAACCTGGAGCGTGCGATTCGCGATGAACTGGCCGAGGCCATCTCCGAACAGGAACAGCATTACAACGCTTTGGGTGAGCTGGCGGACTTCGCCGGGTTGCTCGGCCAGCGCCTGGGTGAAATGCACGGGGTACTGGGCGCCAAAACGACCAATAAGGACTTCAAGCCCGAACCGACCAGCGCCAAGGATACCCAAGCCTGGGCCAAGGACGTTGGCGCGCAGATCGACCGTGCATTGCAATTGCTCAAACTGCATCAAAGCCAATTGAACCCCGCCGATCAGGCGCTGGTCAGTGAATTGCTGGCGCAGAAAAAAGCCATCGGCGCGCATGTCCAGGCGCTGGCGAAAGCCACCTTGGGCGGGCTGCGCATTCGCGTTCATGGTGACTTGCACCTGGGCCAGGTGCTGGTGGTGAAGGGCGATGCCTACCTGATCGACTTTGAAGGCGAACCCGCGCGGCCGTTGCATGAACGGCGCGGCAAGCACAGCCCGTATAAAGATGTGAGCGGTGTGCTGCGCTCCTTTGATTACGCGGCGGCCATGGCCTTGAACGTACAAGGGGTGGACCACTCGCCCGCAGCGGACCAGGCGCGCAGACGCGTGACCGATCGCTACCTGAAGGAGGCCCGCCAGGCATTTATCCAGGCTTATCAGGCCGCTGCGTCTACACTGGCGCATGACTGGCAGGATGCCAAGGGCCAGGACGCCGCGCTGACGTTGTTCAGCCTGGAGAAGGCCGCGTATGAGGTAGCGTACGAAGCGGAAAACCGTCCGACCTGGTTGCCGGTGCCCCTGCAGGGCTTGCACGGGTTGTTGAGCGGGATTACATCTAAATCGAACACTGCACGCGGTGGGGAGACGTCATGAGCTTTACGAATAAAGAACCGCTGCAACCGAAGTTGACAGCCATGCCGGCGTCCAAGGACGTCGAAGCGCTGGTGCGCGCGGAGCACCACGACCCGTTTTCCATTCTCGGGCCACACGATGACGAGCAGGGCGGCCAATTTATCCGCGCGTTCCTGCCGGAGGCCTTGAGCGTCCAGGTGCTGAGCCGCGATGGCGGTGAACAGATCGGCGACCTGGATGCGACCCAGGTGCCGGGCCTGTTCGTCGGGCAGTTCAACACCCGCCAGGCGTACTTGCTGAAAATCCAGTGGGCCGGTGGCGAGCAGATCACCGAAGACCCTTACAGCTTCCAGCAACTGTTGCTGGGGGAGATGGACCTGTACCTGTTCGCCGAAGGCAACCACCGTGACCTCAGCAGTTGCCTGGGGGCCCAGGTGACCAGCGTCGATGGCGTAGACGGCGTGCGTTTTGCCGTGTGGGCGCCGAATGCGCGGCGGGTTTCGGTGGTGGGAGACTTCAATATCTGGGACGGCCGCCGCCACCCGATGCGCCTGCGGCATCCGTCGGGCGTGTGGGAAATCTTCATTCCACGCCTGCAACCTGGCGCCGCCTACAAGTACGAAATCCTCGGCGCCCACGGGATTCTGCCGCTCAAGGCCGACCCGATGGCGCTGGCGACCCAGTTGCCACCCGATACCGCCTCGAAAGTCGCTGCGCCGTTGCAGGTGGATTGGCAGGACCATGAGTGGATGCAAGCGCGGGTCGAGCGCCAGAAGGCCACGGCGCCGCTGTCGATCTACGAGCTGCACGTGGGCTCCTGGCAGTGCGAGCTGGACGAGGCCGGCGAAGTGGCGCGCCAGTACAACTGGCGCGAGCTGGCCGAGCGGTTGGTGCCGTACGTGCAGCAACTGGGCTTCACCCACGTTGAATTGATGCCGATCATGGAACACCCGTTCGGCGGTTCGTGGGGTTACCAGGCGCTTTCACAGTTCGCACCGACGGCGCGTTTTGGCTCGCCGGAGGACTTCGCCTATTTCATCAACGCGCTCCATCAGGCCGATATCGGCGTGATCCTCGACTGGGTGCCGGCGCATTTCCCCACCGACACCCACGGCCTGGCGCAATTCGACGGCACTGCGTTGTACGAATATGCCAACCCGCTGGAAGGCTTCCACCAGGACTGGGACACGCTGATCTACAACCTGGGCCGCACCGAGGTCCACGGCTTCATGCTGGCCTCGGCGCTGCATTGGCTCAAACACTTCCACATTGACGGACTGCGCGTGGATGCGGTGGCGTCGATGCTGTACCGCGACTATTCGCGCAAGGCCGGCGAATGGGTGCCCAACCGCCATGGCGGGCGCGAGAACCTGGAAGCCATTGACTTCCTGCGCCATTTGAACGACGTGGTGGCACTGGAAGCGCCCGGCGCCCTGGTGATCGCCGAAGAGTCCACCGCCTGGCCCGGCGTCAGCCAGCCCACCCAACAGGGCGGCCTGGGCTTCAACTACAAGTGGAACATGGGCTGGATGCACGATTCCTTGCATTACATCCAGCAGGATCCGGTCTACCGCGCCCACCACCATAACGAGCTGAGCTTCGGCCTGGTGTATGCGTGGTCCGAGCGTTTCATCCTGCCGATTTCCCACGATGAAGTGGTGCACGGCAAGCACTCGCTGATCGACAAGATGCCCGGCGACCGTTGGCAGAAGTTTGCCAACCTGCGCGCCTACCTGGCGTTCATGTGGATGCATCCGGGCAAGAAGCTGCTGTTCATGGGCTGCGAATTCGGCCAGTGGCGCGAGTGGAACCACGACCAGCAACTGGACTGGTACTTGCTGCAGTACGCCGAGCACAAAGGCGTGCAAAAGCTGGTGGGTGACTTGAATCGCCTGTATCGCGAAGAGCCGGCCCTGCACGAGCAGGATGATGCGCCCCAGGGTTTCCAGTGGCTGATCGGCGACGACGCGATCAACAGCGTCTACGCCTGGCTGCGCTGGAGCAAGGACGGCAAGCCGGTGCTGGTGGTGGCCAATTTCACCCCGGTGCCCCGTGAGGCCTACAGGGTGGGTGTACCGTTCGGTGGGCGTTGGAGCGAGGTAATCAACAGCGACGCCGACACCTACGCGGGTTCCAATTACGGCAATGGCGGTGGCGTGTTCACCGAGGATGAGCCACGCCATGGGCAACCGGTGTCGCTGTCGTTGAACCTGCCGCCGTTGGGGGTGCTGATTTTGCGGCCTGACGGGAGTTAAAGGCTCTACCCTGCTGGATTCAGTTGTCCACGCTGGTGGCAGGGTGCCACAATGGCGCCTTTGTCATGGCAGTCGAATCAGGCGAATTTCATGAATGGCCTTGGGCATGGGCGGGACCAGGATTGCTTTATAGAGGCACAGGTGCGAACCGACCGTTTGCACCAGTTGTTTCGCCAGTCATTTGCAGCCATTTTCGGCAGCTACATGGCAGCCGCCATGCTCTGCTGGCTGTGCTGGGAGCGCTTCGATCACACGTTGATGCTGGTGTGGCTGGTGGTGCTGGGCGCGTCGTCGCTGCTGCGGGTCAAGATGTTCCTGGACTGGTTTCGCTGCCCCAACAGCGAACGCACCCCGGACCGCTGGGAGCGCCGCTACTGGGTCACGCTGGTACTGTCCGCGAGCATCTGGGGGGCTGGGGCACTCGCGCTGATGCCCCCCGATGATCGGTTGTCCCAGGCGCTGGTGATGCTGTTCACCGTGGGGATGTCGGTCAGTGCGGTGTCGTGTTATTCGGCCTATCGCTATATGACCCTGGTGTCCATCGGCCTGGTGTTGCTGCCGTGCACCCTGTGGCTGTTGTTCCAGCCGACATCGATGCAAGTGGGCATCGGCATCGCGGTCCTGGTGTTTTCCACGTTTGTGGCCAGTGCCACGCGCAAGTTGTCCGATGCACTGGAGAAAGCCTTTCGCCTGACCCGGCAAATGGAACGGGCCCATAACATCTCGACCCGTGCCGCACAGACCGATGAGCTGACCGGCCTGATGAACCGCCGGGCGTTTTTCGAACATGCGCAATTGCTGTATGCGCAATGCCGTCATAACCAGCAGCCGCTGTGCGCGCTGATGATGGACATGGACCACTTCAAGCAAATCAACGACACCTATGGGCACCAGGCCGGCGATCAGGTCTTGCGCCAGATTGGCGGGGTGATCAGTGCGTCGTTCCGCAAGGCCGATGTGTATGGCCGCCTGGGCGGCGAAGAGTTTGCCGTGTTGTTGCCCAATACGTCGTTGGACACCGCGCGCACTATCGCCGAGGGCCTGATCAAGGCTATCGCCGGTTTGGCCGCCGAGCCGGTCCAAGGGCTGTCAGCCAGCCTTGGGGTGGCGTTCACCCATGCCGTGGACGAGGACCTGCACGGCCTGATGAACAGCGCCGACAAAGCGCTGTACCGGGCCAAGGCGTTGGGCCGCAACCAGGTGGCCGTGGCGGAGTAGGGCGCTGCTCAGTCCTTGTGCATGGCTTTGATCAATACCCGCGAAACCTGCTCGGCAGAATAAGGCTTGGGCAGGAACTCGAAGCCGTCATAGCCATTGTCTGCCAGCTCTTCGCTGTAGCCCGAGGTCAGTATCACCGGCAGGTCCGCCCGACGCTGGCGCAACAGCTTGGCCATGGCGACGCCGGTGATACCGGGCATGACTACGTCGGAGAAGATCACATCGAAAGCCCTCCCATCGTGCCCCGCAAGGGTCAGGGCCTGTTCGGCATCGGTCACCCAGGTGGCCTGGTAGCCCAGGTCTTGAAGAATCTGGCTGGCAAACCGCCCGATCTCCAGGTTGTCCTCCACAATCAGCACCCGGCACTGTGATGTGTCGTGGGACGAAGCCGGCGCTTCCTCGCAGGGGGGCGGCAGCGCTGCTTCGGCTTCGACCTGGGGCAGATACAAGGTGAATACGCTGCCTTGGCCGGGCGTGCTGGTCACATCGATATTGCCCCCCGACTGCTTGGCGAAGCCGAAGACTTGCGACAGGCCCAGGCCGGTGCCTTTACCCACCGCCTTGGTGGTGAAGAACGGCTCGAAAATGCGTTCGACGGTGTCTTCGGGAATGCCGGGGCCGGTATCGGCGAGCGAAATGGCGACATACGCCTTACCCGACCCGGCGTCGCCGCGAATATGGGGCAACGGCTGTGCCCCGAGGACTTTCAGGGTCAGGGTGCCCTGGCCCTCCATTGCGTCCCGTGCATTGAGGGCGATGTTGATCAGTGCGGTTTCAAACTGGCTGGCATCGATCCGCGCAAAACACGGCTGCGAAGGCATCTCGACACGTACATGAATACGCGCGCCTGTGACGCTCTCCAGCATCTCGCCGATGTTCTGTACGCGCTGGCCCACGTCGAAGACTTCCGGGTTCAGCGGTTGGCGGCGGGCAAAGGCGAGCAATTGGCTGGTCAACTTGCTGGCCCGCTCTACGGTATCCGCCACCGCGCCCATATAGCGCTGGCGACGCTGTTCCGACAGGTCTGGCTGACGCAGGAAGTCCACCGATGAGCGAATGATGGTCAGCAGGTTGTTGAAGTCATGGGCCACGCCGCCGGTGAGTTGGCCGATGGCTTCGAGTTTCTGCGACTGGCGCAGTGCGGCTTCGGCCTTGGCCAGCGCCAGGGTGCGTTCTTCGACGCGCTGTTCGAGAGTGGTGTTCAGTTCGGCATAGGCCGCCAGGCCCTTGCGCACATCGGCATCGGCACGCACGCGCTCGATATGCGCCCATGAGCGCTCGGTGACTTCCCGCAACAGGGCCAGGTCGTAGGGTGACCAGGGACGTGGGTTTTTGTCATGGACGGCCATCAGGGCCGTCAGGCGACCGTTCTTGATCAGCGGCATGCAGATCGTCGCCGTCACCCCCAGGGCCTGGAAGGTGGCGGACTCCGCGGGTGGCAACTCGCGCAGATTGTCGTGGATCACCAGGGGCTCGCCGGCGCGCAGGCATTTGACGGCCATCTCGCCAAACGCCGCCAGGCTGTAGCGGCCGATGATGCTGGGCGAGCCGGGCGCGGTCCAATTGTCACGAATGGTAAAGCCGTCTTCATCGGCGTCCATGTCGGCGTAGGCGCAATTGCTCACCTGCAGGTGCTCGGCCAGCAACCGGGTGGTGCTGGTCATGATGGCTTCGGCATCGGCGGCGTTGACCACCGCGTTGCCGATGGCGTCCAGCACCGCCAGGCGGCGTGCCAGGAACACGGTGGAGGTGGTCTCGGTGACGGTGTCGAGCATACCGACCACCTTGCCTTGGGGGTCGCGGATCGGGCTGTAGCAGAAGGTGAAGTACGCCTGCTCCCGCCTCGGGCCGCGTTCAATCACCAGGGGGAAGTTTTCGATATAAGTGGCGTGGCCCTCGAAGGCCGCGTTGGCGATGGGACTGACGTCATCCCACACCTCGGCCCACACTTCGTTGAACGGGCGCCCCAACGCGTAGGGTTTGCTGCCCAGGATCGGGATAAACGCATCGTTGTAGAGTGTGATCAGCTGCGGGCCCCAGACAATCGCCTGGGGAAAGCTGGAGGCGAAGCACAGCGCCACGGTGGTCTTTAATACGTCCGGCCACTGTTCCAGCGGTCCTAGGGGCGTACTGGCCCAATCATGCTGACGTACTTGCTCAGCCATGTCGCTGCTGCTTTGCAGCCAATTCATCATTGGGAGAACACCTTGTATTCCGGAATCTTTAACGCGCCCGCAAGGATGTGGCGTAAAGCTACAGACCTGTCTGGTCGCTGCCAGTTCAGCACGATTATCCGCTAGATGGCATTTTGATGCTGTATTCGTTTGAAGGAGCGAAGGGCCGGGGGGTGGGCGCTTGCCCAACCCTTATTGCGTGCCGAATAAAGCGGTCCAGTAGATGCCCGCGTCACTCTTCGGGTCCATGGCATAGGCTGCGCCCAATTCGCGAAATTGCGGGTTCATCAGGTTGGCGCAATGACCCGGGCTGGCGAGCCAGCCGTCGACCACCTTGCGCGGGGTGTCCAGGCCGGCGGCGATGTTTTCGCCGATGTTCTTCGCGATATACCCGGCCAGTTCCGCGCGGTCGCCAGGCGTGCGGCCGTCGTGGTCCAGGTGGTCGAAGAAATTGCCGTTGGCCATGTTGCGCGTGTGGCTGTTGGCGGCCCCGGCCAGCGCCTCGTTCCACGACAATGGCGTGGTCGCGGTAAACGCCTGGGTGCCGCACTGGCGCGGTTGCGTGCGGGCGGCATTGATCAGGTCGAGCAGCTTGCGGCCTTCGGTTTGCCAATCGCCCAGGCCGCTGGACAGCAACGGGCGGGCCAGCACGATGCGCCAGTCCTGGCCGCTGTTGCTCACGCCGATGTCGACGAATTGCGGGTCCAGCACCACCCGGCAGAAACTCTCGCGCACGGCTTTCATGGCTGCCTGGGCGTCCTTGGGCCCGGACAGGCTGATGGCCTGCACGTTGACCATCGGGTACGCGGCACGGGCCAGGGCCTGCTGCAGGTCACCGACGTTACTGGCCGGCAGCACCAGCCGTGTATCGTTGGCCAACGGTGGCAGTTCCTGGGAACCCTGGTCGCCGCAGCGCTGCACCTGGCTGCGGTACTCGTTGATCTGTTGCACCAACTGACTTTCTTCATTCGCCATCGCGCTGGCGCAGAACACCGTACTGGCGGCCAGCGTCGTAAGACCCATCATCAATGACAGAACGCGCATGGACGTTACCCTTGAGCTTGAAAGTGCCCATGATGCGCGATGTGGGTGCGTCCATGCACCCGTTGGTCCGAACTTTTTTGCTCAGTTCTTGAATGCAGAGTGTTTGCGGCCCTGGTCGCACAAGGCAAACACCACCACCAGCAGCGCGGATATGCCGAGGATGATCACCACGCCATCGGTGGAGTGGGTGGCCGATGCCGCCACCATCGACAGGGCGCCCAGCGGCGCCAGGCCACCGGCGATGGCCGTGCCGATTTCGCGCCCGGTGCCGAAGCCCGAAGAGCGGGTCTGGGTGGGGAACTGGCGGCTGAGGAACGAACCCTGTGGGGCAAACATCATCGGCGCCAGGATGCCGGTGCCTACGCCGATGGCGATGTAGATCATCAGGCTTTCGCCGGTATTGAGCAGGGCCAGGAACGGGTAGGCGAACAGCAGCGAGCAGACCCCACCGAGGATCAGCACAAGCTTGCTGCTCCACTTGTCGCAGAGCCAGCCGAAACACGGCACGGCGACGATGGCGATCAGGCTGGCGATGGTCACCGACAGCGAGGTGACGTGCACATCCACGCCTTTGAACTGGGTCAGGTAGGCCAGGGAGAAGGTCTTGAAGATGTAGCTCAGGGCGTTGTAGCCAATGGCCACGAAGAACACCACGGCGAGGCCCTTCAGGTCGTTCTTGAACAAGGCTTTCAGGGGCGAAGCCTTGGCCTTGGCGGCTGCTTTGGTCAGTTCCTTGAATTCGGGGGTTTCCGGAATGCTGTTACGCACCCACAGGCCGACGCCGACCAGGACGATGCTGCAGATAAACGGAATGCGCCAGCCACCGGCCAGGAGGAACTCATTACCGTTGATGGTCAGCAGGTACACGGTAAGCGACGACAGCAACAGGCCCAGGTTCAGGCCCAGTGCGGGCCACGCACCCTGGCTGCCACGCTTGCCCTGGGCGGCGTGTTCGTAGGAGGTGACTGCCGCCCCCGACAGCTCGGCGCCGGCGCCCAGGCCCTGGATGATGCGGATAAACACCAGCACGATCGGTGCCCAGATGCCGATGGAGGCGTAGCTGGGGATCAGGCCGATCAGCGTGGTGCACACGCCCATCAGGCAGAAGGTCAGCACCAGTACCTGTTTGCGCCCGAACTTGTCGCCCAGGTAGCCAAACAGGATGCCGCCGAACGGGCGTGCAATAAAGCCGATGGCGAAGGTGGAGAAGGCCATCAGCGTGGCCGTCTTCGGATCGCTGTTATCGAAGAAGATCTTCGAGAACACAATGGCCGCCATGGTGGCGTACAGGTAAAAGTCGTACCACTCCAACATCGAGCCAAAGATGGTTGCCGCTGCGACTTTGCGCAGGCGTTTGCGCGTTTGCTCGGGCGTTTCGGTGCCGGAGAGGGGGGCGGATGCCGTCATGCTGTACTTCCTTCTGGGTCTTTGTAGTTATTGTCAAATGGACGTGTGGTGCGGGGTTTACTCGGGTGTGAACAGGCGGTCGGCGATCATCGCGCCGATCGGCATGGCTGATGTGGCGGCCGGCGAGGGCGCGTTGCAGACGTGGAGCATTCGCGGGGTCTGGGCGAACAGGAAGTCGTGCACCAGGCTGCCGTCGCGCATCACCGCCTGGGCGCGGATGCCGGCTTCGTAGGGCAGCAGGTCGTCGAGGTTCAGCGACGGGCAATACTTGCGGCATTGCTCCAGGTAACCGGACTTGAACAGCGAATTCTTCATCTCGGTGGTGCCCGAACCGAGGTTTTGCCAAAGGGTTTTCCAGAACCCGGGGAAGCTGGCGTACTGCGCCACGTCGCGCCAGTTGACCGAGAACTTGCGGTAGTTCTCGCGACCCAGGCCCAGCACGGCATTCGGGCCGACGGTCACGCTGCCGTCGATCATGCGGGTGAGGTGCACGCCGAGGAACGGCAGCTGCGGGTCTGGAATCGGGTAGATCAGGTGGTTGACGATGTTGTTCTTGGCGGCCGGCAGGCGGAAGTACTCGCCGCGAAACGGGATGATCTGGTGGTCGATCTTCACCCCGGCCAGCCGCGCCAGACGGTCCGACTGCAGCCCGGCGCAGACCACCAGGTGGCGCGCCTGCCATGTTTCGCCGTGGGTGTTGATGGTGACGTGATCGCTGTTTTCGCGGATGCCGGTGACGGTGCGCTCCAGGCAGATCTCGCCACCGCTGCGGCGGATCACTCGGGCCATGGTCTCGCACACCTGGCGATAATCGACGATGCCGGTGGCGTCCAGGAACAGCCCGCCCAGGCCGACGATGTTCGGTTCACGCTGGCGCAATTGGTCGGCATCCAGGCGTTCGACCTGCATGCCGTTGAGTTGGGCGCGGGCATACAGCGCTTCCATTCGCTGCATTTCCAGGGGGCTTGAGGCCACCAGCAGCTTGCCGCAGACCTCGAACTTGATGCCGTGCTCGGTGCAGAACTGTTTGGTGGCTTCGGCGCCGCGCTTGCACAGGTCGGCCTTGAGGCTGCCGGGTGCGTAGTAGATGCCCGCGTGGATCACACCGCTGTTGTGGCCGGTCTGGTGCCTGGCCAGCACCGGTTCTTTTTCGAGGATCACCAGGGATGCGCCGGGCTGGCGCTTGAGCAGTGCCATCGCGGTGGCGAGTCCGACGATGCCGCCGCCGATAATGCAAAAGTCGTGAATCATTGCGGGTACCTAAGGTTGCCCATTTTGGTCTGCTTATCAGGTTGTCAGACTAATGGTTTTGTTAAAAAAATGGCGTGTCCGAGACACGCTTCAAACGGGTGGAATCCCTCAGTGCTTGGCGGGCAACTCCAGGCTCAGGCGCCGCGCCGCGGCACGCAGGTGGGCCTCGGCGTTGGCGGCGGCGCGCTGGGCGTCACCGTCGGCAATGGCCTGGTAAAGCAGTTGGTGTTCCTGGGTGGCATCGGCAGAACCGGTCACAAAGCGTGACGCGGAGTTTTCCCAGGCGGTCTTGCGCGCGCTGGCCAGTTGGCTGCGCAGGAAGTCATGGAAGGCTACGAAGTAGTCATTCTTGCTCGCGTCAGCGATGGCCCGGTGGAACTCCACGTCGGCCAGGGCGGCGGCTTCGAAGTTGTCGCGGTTGTCCTGCATGTCCTGCAAGGCGCTTTTCATGCGCACCAGATCGGCGTCATCGCGGCGCTGGGCGGCTATCGCGGCGGCCTGGGTCTCGATCCACAGGCGCACTTCAAACATCTGCGCCAAGTCGGGGCGCCGTCCGTTCGGCAGGGGAAAGCGGAATACCGTGCCGGCAGGCGTCTGGGAAATGAACGAGCCCAAGCCCCGGCGCGCGGTGATGACACCGTCGGCCTTGAGCTGGGCAATGGCCTCGCGCACCACGGAGCGGCTGACGTTGAGCTGTTCGGCCAGTTGCTGTTCGGTGGGCAGGCGCGATTCAGGCGGTAGCTCGCCGGCGTCGATTTCTGCGCGGATCGCACTGACAACCCGCACGACAAGCGAATCGGGACGTTGGAGCTCAAGCATGGGACAACCTTGGTGATCAGGTTGTCAGACAATAGTCGTTACGATTTTAGCTTGTCAATGTTTGCGTGCTGCTGGTTGTCCACGCGGCCCCTCGCGATGGCCAGGGCGAGCAGGATCAAACCGACGGCGACGCCAAAGGTTGTGTGCAGGCCATCTGCGACTGATTGCGGGGTGGCATGGGTGACATCAGGGGTTGCCCAGGCGAACACCGTGCCCAGTGCCGATGCGCCGCCAATCAGCCCGAGGTTGCGTGACAGGTTCAGCCAACCCGAGAGTGTGCCTCGGTTGGTGCCCTGCGCGGCTTTCATCACGGCGGTGTTGTTGGCGGTCTGGAACAGGCTGTAGCCCGCCGTCAGGATCACCAGCGAACCCAGGTAGGCCAGCAGTCCTGAGGCCAGAGCCAGCAGCAGGGCGCCGCCGAGCAGGGTGCCCAGCCCCGCGAAGGTCATGTGTCGGCTGCCCAGGCGGTCGGTGAGGCGACCCGCCGGTATGCCGGCCAGCGCCGCGACACACGGCCCGACCGCCATGGTCAGGCCCATCCATTCAGGCGCGAGTCCCAGGCCTTGGGACAGATAGAACGGCCCGACCACAAAGGTGGCCATGATCACCGCGCTGACCAACGCGCTCATGGCCAGGCTACTGCGCAACGAAGCGTCCTCCAGGGCGCGCCAGAACCCGACCGGTGCAGGCAATCGCCCGTGGCGGCGATCAAGGGGCAAACAGCGCCAGGCAAGGACGAAGGCCACTAACCCCAGGGGCGCGCCCGCCAGAAACAGGGCCCGCCAACCCCACAGGCTCACTAACACCCCACCGACACTCGGCCCCAGTGCCGTGCCGACTGCCGACAGCGTGCCCAGCAGGCCCATTGCGCGGCCGGTACGCTCGGGGGGCACCGTATCACCGACCATTCCCAGGGCCATGGCCATCATCACGGCGGCACCGAGCCCTTGCAGCGCGCGTGCGGCAATCAGCCCATTCAATGTCGGCGCCGCACTGCACAGCCCGCATGCCAGCGCGAACAGCAGTAACCCGGCGAGCAACAGCCGACGCCGGCCCAGGCGGTCGCCCAGGCGGCCCGCACTCACGATCACCAGCGTGATCGACAACAGGTAGGCCAGTACCACCCACTGCACGGCGTGAAACGACGCATCGAATGCCTGTACCAGGCTGGGCAGGCCGACATTGGCGATGCTGGTGCCGAGGGCGGCGAGCAACATGGACAGCGACAGGCTGGCAAGGCCGCCACGTGAAGACGTATGCATGGAAGATTCCTTGGGTGGACGCAACTGTCACAAATCTACGACCTCGCCTAACATGGCGGAAGACGCAGGGTTTGCAGTTAATACCTGCGTCAAACGCCTGCTAAGGAGCGCCCATGCCCGACTTTAATCTGCTGATCACCCTGGATGTCTTACTGGCCGAAGGCAGTGTCGCCCGAGCGGCCAAGCGCTTGCAGTTGAGCCCCTCGGCCATGAGCCGGGCGCTGGCGCGCTTGCGTGAGACCACCGGCGATCCGCTGTTGGTCCGCGCCGGGCGCGGGCTGGTGCCGACGCCGCGGGCGCAGGCATTGCGTGAGCAGGTCAGCCGTCTGGTGCAGGACGCCCATGCGGTGCTGCGCCCGGCACACGCCCTGGACCTGGCCGAGGTGGAGCGCACCTTCACCTTGCGCACCAGTGAAGAGTTCGTCGAAAACTTCGGTCCCGCGTTGCTGGCGCGCATCGCACGGGAGGCGCCTGGTGTACGTCTGCGTTTCGTCAGCAAGACCGACAAGGACAGCACGTTGCTGCGCGAAGGCCGCGTCGACCTGGAGACCGGTGTGGTCGACCCCGACGCCAGCCCCGAAGTGCTGACCCAGGCGCTGTTTCGCGACCGTTTGATTGGCGTGGTGCGCAGCGGCCATCCCCTGAGCCAGGGCGACATCAGTGCCGAGCGGTTTGCCCAGGGGCAGCACGTCTACGTCTCGCGGCGCGGGCAGGAGCGCGGCCAGATCGACGATGGGCTTGAGGCCCTGGGCTTGACGCGGCAGATCAGCACCATCGTCGCCGGGTTCGCCACGGCCATCGCCCTGGCCCGCAACACCGACCTGATTGCCTGCGTGCCTGAACGCTACACTGCCCATCAACGCGAAGGCCTGTACAGCTTTGCGTTGCCGTTGGCGCTGGCACCGTTCACCGTGGCGATGCTCTGGCATCCGCGGCTGGATGCCGACCTGGCCCACCGCTGGTTGCGCGGGTGCGTGCGTGAGGTGTGCGGGCATTGAACGGCCAGCAACAGGTACAATCGCCGCTGCCTTGACGCGAAACCCCAGGAATCTGCATGTTCAGCCTTACCCGCTACACCACTCCGTGCCCCGAGCCCATCAATGCGCAGATCCTGCAGATGGTGGTGGACAACCTCACCGACATCAGCAGCGTCGCACTGCCGCCGAGCAACCTGCTCTACAACATCTACCAATATGCCATCGGCTTTGAGGTGCACCTGTACCTGGAGGCAGTGGGCGGGTCGAAGGGGATTGCCGTTGAGTTGATCGTGGCGATGCTCGAGGAGCAGGTGATTGGCTTTTGCCTGTATCTGCCGGTGAAAGATGATCCTGAAGCCTGTGGCATCGCCTTTATGGCGGTGCAGGCCGGTTTCCGGCGCCAGGGTGTGGCGCGCGGGATGATGGCGGACGTGCTGGCGCGCTATCCCCATGCGGAGTTGGCCTGTGCCGTGGAGAAGGTAGCGGCCTTCGAGGCCATGGGGTTTCAAGTGCGGGGTGCGCGGGGCACCCAGGTGTTGATGAATACCCGGGACTACGGCACCGATGGCTTGATGGGCGTGTTGGATGTGGCGGCGATCTACAGTTCGCTGGAGGTACGCCAGATCCATACCTACCTGCTGCAAAAACACGGCAAGCGGGCGATGGTGGATGCCGAGAAACAGCGGGACCGGCACCTCGATCAACTGGCGCGCAAGGTCCAGCTGTTTGTGGCAGGGCGTTAGCCTGGCCTGGTTGGCTTTTTTGTGGTGAACAGGCTTCTGTGGTGAGCTTGCCTCTGTGGTGAGCGGGCTTGCCCCGCGCTGGGCTGCGAAGCGGCCCCAGAAACAGCCCCGGAGCTGCCTGGCACACTGCAGCGCTCTTATTGGGGCCGCTACGCAGCCCAGCGCGGGGCAAGCCCGCTCACCACAACAAGCCTGCTCACTACAACAGGTCCGTTCACCACAGAAGCTTCTTCAGCCTTCAACGCCGTGGGCGGTTGACCATTGCCAGGATGGTCGCCAACAACTCATCTTGCGCCTCTTCACGGCTGATCTCGCCACTGGCCGCAGCGTAGGACAACGCTTCCGCCGCGCCCAGCATGGCCCGTAAACCTGGCTGTGAAACCTGGCCAAAGGGTCCCAGCGCGTCGCGGCATTTGTCGAGAAAAATCGCCTCGTACTTACGCTTGAGCGCTTCCAGCTCCGGCGAGCTGCTCAGTGCGGCAATCACCCCCGGAATTTCCCGGCCCTGCAATAACACGCAATCGACATAGCACGAGGCGATCACCCCGGCGCGTTCTTCCAAGGTCGCGCGGCTGGCGTCGAGGGCTTCGGCAAACACTTGGGTCTGACGCGCGTCGAAGTCTTCATACAGCGCGGCGAGCAGCCCGGCACGGGTGACGAAATGGTCGTAGACCACCGGTTTGGTGACGCCGGCCAGTTCCGCCAGGCGGCCCAGGGTCAGGGCTTCGGTGCCTTCCTCGCGCACCAGTTGCCAGGCCACCTCCAGTAATTGACGCAGGCGATCTTCACGGGACAGGCGACGACGTGGGGCAGGGGATTCAGGGCTTGACATGCTTATATACCAAAAGTAACTTGCTGACGTTAACTTACCAAAAGTAGCTTAAACCCAAAGGGAGTCAAAGTCATGCACGCACTCATCGTCGTTGCCCATCACGACCCACAATCCCTCACCCACGCCGTGGCCGCGCAGGTGGCTGCCGGCCTGACTGCTGCGGGCCACACCTTTGAAATCGCCGACCTCGCCGCCGAAGGCTTCGACCCGCGCTACACCGCCGCCGATCACCGGGTACACCGCACCCAGGCCACGCCCCCGGCCGACGTGCTGGCGGAACAGGCGCGCATCGAGCGCGCCGATGCCCTGGTGCTGGCGTTCCCGATCTACTGGTGGTCGCTGCCGGGCCTGCTCAAGGGTTGGGTCGACCGCGTGTTCGTCAACGGCTGGGCGATCGACTACGGCCCGGATACCCCGGTGGTGAAAAAACTGCGGCATTTGCAGGTGCACTTGCTGGCCCTCGGCGGTGCGGATGACAGCGCGTTTGACCGTCATGGCTATGCCAAGGCGATGCGCACCCAAATCGACTACGGCATCTTCGATTACTGCGGGGCGAAGGTGGTGACGTCCGAGCTGTTGCTGGATTCGGAAGGCGGCGCGGCCCCGGCGCATCTGAAGACGGCGAAGGCGGTCGGGCAGAGGCTGTTCGAGGCCGAGACGGTTGCCGGTTGATTCAACCGTCGCGAAACAGGTCGTGGGCGTCCAGCAGGCGGTAGGCAATTTCCGGGTTTCTCTCCAGGCCCCGGCGAATCGCCGCCGGGATCGCTTGCCGGGTCTTGCGGCACATACCTGGCAGCTCGTCGATGAAGATCTGGATGCCGCGCATGCTCTTGACCTCGGTGTGCCCCGGCGCGATATGCACGCGGATGCCCAATAACTCGTGCATCCGCTGTTGCATGCGCTCCAGGTCTTGCAGGCTTTGCAGGTTTTCCAGGCGCTCGACCAGGCGTTTTTCTTCCTGGCGCGTCAGGCTGAGGATACGCAGGTCGGCGCCGGGCGCCTCCAGCAGTTGTTCACGCTCGCAGACGCAGGCGCCGGGCGGGCAGGGTTGGCGAATGGTCATGATCCTTACCTCCCCATTCCTGCGCGGGCGAGTCAGTCGCTCAACGCGACCCCGAGGCTGCCCAGGGCCTTCCAGTACCCAGGATAGGTCTTGGCCACGCAGTCCGGGTCCTGAATGCGGATCCCCGCGATTTTCAACCCCGCCAGCGCAAAGCACATGGCGATGCGGTGGTCGGCATGGGTGTCGATCAGGGCGTCGCACGACGTGCCGGCCAGCGCCGGGTCGGCCGCGACCAGCAGGTCATCGCCTTCAATGCTGGCGAGGCCCGGACGGATCGCATTGAGGCCGTCATGCAGGGCCTGTACGCGATCGCATTCCTTGACCCGCAGGTTGGCCAGCTCCGTGAAGCGCACCGGGGTGTTGTTGAAGACAGCCAGGACCGCCAGGGTCGGGATCGCGTCCTGCATCTGCGAACCCACCACGGTGGCCTGCATATTCGGAAACTGCGCGATCACCGCCTGGGCCTTGGCGTCCGGTTGGGTGAAGGCGTGGGCGGCCACGCCGATGTCGATACGGCCGCCGGTCAACACTTCGGCAGCCCACAAGTAGGTGGCGGCGGAAGCGTCGGGTTCGATCAGGTAATCATGGGCGGTGTAGCCGCTGGGGGCCACGCGCCAGGTGGTGTCGTCGACCACCTCGACCTGGGCGCCAAAGGCCCGCATGCAGTCCAGGGTCAGGTCCACGTAGCCACGGGCACCGATGTCCTTGCCGGTCAGTGCCACTTCAATCGGCGCTTCGCCGCAGGCGGCCAGCATCAACAGGGCCGATACATACTGGCTGGACAGGCCGCCGTCGATCTCGAAGCGCTTGGCCTGGACCTTGCCCACGCCGTGCACCGTCACCGGCGGGCAACCGGTCGGGCTGTCGACCTGGATACCGTTCCGGCCGAGGGTGGCCAGCAGCGGGCCGATCGGACGTTTTTGCATATAGTCGTCGCCGTCCAGTACCACGGTGCCTTGCACGGTAGCCACGGCGGCCGTCAGGAAGCGCATCGCGGTGCCGGCATTGCCGAGGAACAACGGCTGCGCCGGCAATTGCAGCTTGCCGGTGCCGGTGACCACGAAGGTGGTGTCGTCCGGCTCGTCGATGGTCACGCCCATCTGGCGCAGGGCCACCGACATATGCCGGGTGTCATCGCTCTTCAAGGCGCCGCTCAGGCGGCTGGTGCCCTTGGCCAGCGCCGCCAGCAGCAAAGCGCGGTTGGTAATGGATTTGGAGCCGGGGGGCGCGACCTTGCCGTTCAGGGGGAAGTTGGGCGGTGTAACGGTCACGGTTTTCTGCGAACTCAAGGTGCAAGGCTCCTGGTCAAGGCAAGGTGGCTGGCGCGGCCAACGGGCGGACCCGAATAATCGGGCATAGATGCAGTGCTTGTCGAGCGGGGAATCAACCACCGTGGGTTGTTACAGGACAAGGCCTGTAGGCAGATGGCCCTTGCCTAGGTAGGCGTACGCCCGAACCAGGCGCAGGACAACTGCGTCCCCTTAATGAAATGCAGGAGGCGTGCAGTGTTGCCCGCATAGCCGCCTGCTGGACAAGCCTGGGTGATGGGGTAAGTTCAGAACGTTCCCCACCCGGGGCGTTTTCAATCATGGAGTGAATGAAATGAACAAACCTCAGACACAACTTCGGCACGGACGTGTCGTCACCCCCGCCAGCCGAGGCTCGGTTGCAGTAGAGCGCGGGTTGCTGGGCAATTGGCAAGTCAATGAAATGGAAGGTGGCAAGAACTTCCCCGCGCTCGCGGCCGGACCGTTTCCTGCGCCGTATGAAACCGACGATCAAAGCGTCACGCCGCCTGCCGATGGGCATATTCTCAGTGGCGGCAAGACCGACGAGCGCGACTGCATCAACTTCACCGACGAGGAAATGAGCAAGAAGCTCAACACACCGTTCACCTGGCCACTCCTGAATGTAGAGGCCGGCCAAGTGTTCAAGGTGCAATGGGAATACACCGCCGCCCACGTCACCCGTGGTTATCGCTGGTTCATCACCAAGGACGGCTGGGACGCCAGACAGCGCATCAGCCGTGCCCAGCTCGAAGCCTCGCCGTTCCACGAGGACTTCTACCCCCAGGTGCCGTACTACCAGCATGCCGACGAATTGAAGGCCAAGGTCGAGCATCAAGTGACACTGCCCAAGGGCAAGAAGGGGCGGCATGTGGTGGTGTTGCTGTGGATCGTCGCCAACACCGGTAACGCGTTCTATCAGGCGTTTGACCTGGACTTCAAATAAGCCCGGATCAACGCCGGCTCAGCCAGTAATCATGTAGCGCCCGTGCAGCGGGTTCGATTTCTCGGGCTCGCTGCTGATGGGCGTCTACATCCAGGTCAGCCGGCAACTCGAAGTTGTCCTGCTCGGCACACCAGGAGATTTTCTCCAGCTGTGCGGCCTGTTCGGCCGGCAGTTGCGGCCAGTTGCCGATCGCCGCACCACGGATATAGCCAAAGCACCATTCCTCGGCGAGGGTCACGTCCTGGCCCTGGTGTTCGGTTGCATCGAAGCGTGCCTTGAAACCCTGAGCGTCAGTCGCCAGTTGACCGGCCAGCAGGTTGATATGACGCACGCACAGGTCGAGGAACTGCCGGGCCTCTTCGGCGTTTTCCCACTCCGGGTTCTGCCCGCCCCAGATCGCCGGGAACCACTCTGCAATATCGACCTGTGTCGGGCTGGACACCAGCGCGGTGAAGTAGCCGTCTAGTTCGGCCAGGTTCAGTACCGAATGGTCGTCGCCGTATTTCAACAGGGTTTCTTCGATGAATTCGAAATCGGCGGGGGCGAGGGGGTGGGCGTGCATGGGCATATCCTTTAAACGTCGAACGCCGCTGATGGGGCGGCTCAAAGCGCGAAGGATGGCGTGTGCCGGGGCTTTTATCCAGCGTCTTTTCCATCGCCGTTGCCAGTCCCGCTTTTGGCCGACGCGCCGTCACGTACCCTTGTTATAGTTCAGGCCTTATCACTCGCCAGCCAGGGATCACTGCCATGTCCGAATACCAAGCTTTCGTCGTCGAACTCAGCGGCAACGTAGCCCATGTGCAGATCAACCGCCCGGAAAAGATCAACGCGATGAACGCGGCGTTCTGGACCGAGATCATCGACATTTTCCAATGGATCGAAGACACCGATGCCGTACGCGCCGTGGTGCTCAGCGGTGCCGGCAAGCATTTTTCCTCCGGAATCGACCTGATGATGCTGGCCTCGGTGGCCAATGACTTCGGCAAGGACGTGGGCCGCAATGCACGCTTGCTGCGGCGCAAGATCCTCGAGCTGCAAGCCTCGTTCAGCGCCGTCGACAACTGCCGCAAGCCGGTACTGGCGGCGATCCAGGGGTACTGCATCGGTGGCGCCATCGACCTGATCAGCGCCTGCGACATGCGCTACGCCGCTGAAGACGCGCAATTCTCGATCAAGGAAATCGACATCGGCATGGCCGCCGACGTCGGCACCCTGCAACGCCTGCCACGCATCATCGGCGACGGCATGCTGCGTGAGCTGGCCTACACCGGCCGCCAGTTCGGTGCCGAGGAAGCGCGCAGCATCGGCCTGGTCAATCGCGTGTATGCCGATCAGGAAAGCCTGTTGGCCGGGGTGTTCGAGATCGCCCATGAAATCGCCGCCAAGTCGCCGATTGCGGTCACCGGCACCAAAGCCATGATCAGCTACATGCGTGACCATACGGTCAATGACGGTCTGGAATACGTTGCCACCTGGAACTCGGCTATGTTGCAATCCAACGACCTGCGCGTGGCCATCGCGGCCCATATGAGCAAGCAGAAACCCGAATTCGTGGATTGACTGACATGACCCCAGGCTGGACTACCACAACGCTGCTGGACAACGACGCCCCCGGCGGCTGGGCCGTCGCCCGCAGCCGCGAGGGCTTTTTGCATGATGCCAACGGCCCGCTGTTCCCTCGGGAATGGCTCAAGCGCCAGGAGCTTTCGGTGTTTGCCGAACACGGCATCGGCCACCTCGACGGTGAGCCGGTGTACCTGCTGGAACTCGACTCGGCGGGCGAAGTGCCGGGTTGCAGCTGGCAGGGCCTGCGCGGCTTCATGCTGCAAGGTGATCACACCCTCTACAAAGTGCTGGGCTACGCCGCGCAGATCGGCACCTGGGCGCGGGAGCATCGGTTCTGCGGCAGTTGCGGCCAGGCCATGGTCCAGGTGCCACGGGAACGGGCGATGTATTGCCAGGCCTGCGACCTGCGTAGCTACCCACGGATTTCGCCGAGCATGATCGTGCTGGTGACCCGTGGCGACGAGATCCTGCTGGCGCGCTCGCCGCGTTTTGTCACCGGGGTCTACAGCACCTTGGCGGGCTTTGCCGAGCCGGGTGAGTCGGCCGAGGACTGCCTGATCCGCGAGGTGCGCGAAGAAGTGCAGGTGGAGGTCAGGAACATCCAGTACATGGGCAGCCAGTGCTGGCCGTTCCCCCATTCGATGATGCTGGGCTTCCATGCCGAGTACGCCGGTGGCGACATCGTGCCCCAGGCCGACGAGATCGAGGACGCGCAGTGGTTCAGCATCCACGACCTGCCGCCGTTGCCGGCGTCACGCTCGATTGCGCGCTACCTGATCGACCTCTACCTGGCCCGTCGCCTAGGCCACGCTGAACCAGTGCTGCCAGGCTAGGCGCACGGTCAGGCCGAGGACCACGGTGATGAACACCGGGCGAATGAATTTGGCGCCGCCGCTGATCGCGCTGCGCGCGCCAAAGAATGCGCCACCCATCACCGAAATCCCCATTGCCAGGCCGACAATCCAATCCACCGAGCCGTTGATGATAAACACCGACAGCGCCGCCGCGTTGCTGACGAAATTCATGCTGCGCGCCACGCCGCTGGCCTTCACCAGGTCGATGGGGTGCAACAGCAGGGTGCTCACGGTCCAGAACGCACCAGTACCGGGGCCGGCCACGCCGTCGTAGAAGCCCAGGCCAAAACCCTGGGCGCCTTGCCATTTCTTCTTGATCGGCGCGTCGGCGTCCAGCGGCGCCTTGGGCGTACCACCAAACAGCAAATACACGCCGCAAGCGAATACGATCACCGGGAGCATCTTGTTGAGGGTTTCGGCGGGCAGGTAGTGGGCAACCACCGCACCGGCCAGCGCACCGATCAACGTGCCGACGATCGCATGTACCCACTGGCGCGGGTGGAACAGCTTGCGACGGTAGAAGGTGAAGCTGGCGGTGGCCGAACCGAAGGTGGAGCTGAGCTTGTTGGTGCCCAGTACCAGGTGGGGCGGCATCCCGGCGGTGAGCAGCGCCGGGGTGGTAAGCAGGCCGCCGCCGCCGGCGATGGCGTCGATAAAGCCGGCGATAAAGGCCACGACGGCGAGAATGGCGAGGGTGGTGAGGTCTACGCTGAGTTCGAAAGGCATGGGAGGGCTTATGGTTGGCAGGGCGCTATGCGAAAGGTCGCCATCTTACCCGCCTGATGTACACAGAACCAAATGTGGGAGGGGGCTTGCCCCCGATTGCGGTGTGTCAGTCAGCTTGGATGTCACTGACGCACCGCCATCGGGGGCAAGCCCCCTCCCACATTTTTTACCGTGTCCGCTTGGCTATTTGTGAGTTCCCAACCACTCCAGCGCCGTGCGCCACACGCAGATCCCGAGGAAATACGCGGACATCACCGACCACAACCCAAACGTCCACGGGTTGGTGTTGGGATAATCCACCACCATCAAGAAGCTGCACAGCAACCAGATGGTGGTCACTGCGATATTGATCGGCATGAAGCGCTTGACCCGGAACGGGTGCAGGAACTTCATCGGCGTCACGGTCAGCAGGGCCAGGCCGATCACGGTCAGCAAGGTGACCCAGGCATCCGGCTGGATGATGTATACGCACAAGGCCACCACGTTCCAGGCGGCGGGGAAGCCGACGAAGTAGTTGTCCTTGCTCTTCATGTTCACGTTGCAGAAGCAGAACAGCGATGACACCAGGATCACCGACACGGTGAACAGGTGGGTAAAGTCCGGCAGGTCGATATAGCGGTAGATAAAGAGGGCCGGAATAAACACATAGGTGAGGTAATCGATCACCAGGTCCAGTACCGAGCCGTCAAAGCTGGGCAATACCGTGCTGACATTCACCCGTCGCGCCAGGGAACCATCCACGCCGTCTACCACCAGGGCCAGGCCCAGCCAGAGCAGGCAGGCCTTGGGTGAGTTTTCCAGCAGCGCCAGGGTGGCCAGGAAGGCCAATACCACACCGGTGGCGGTAAAGCCGTGGGCGCCCCAGGCTTTGATTCTGGCTACATGCAGGGTCGATATCACGGGCGGTTCTCCAAAAGGTGAAACGGGGCAGCCGACAACGTGACGCTGTCGAGTCTGGCCGGGGAATGCAGGTATCGACCGGGAAGGGGGTCATAAGGTTCACCGCCCGGCGCATCACATAGCGTAGCAAGCGTAGGACGTTTCGGCATCAGCCTTGGCGAAACACCAGTGCCTTCAGTCCGCTTTGCGCGTCGATATCCGGAAATTCCGGCGGGTTTTCCAGCCGTTCAATAAAGCGCAGGCCCGGTGCTTCGCGGGTGACGCCGTCGATCAGGAAGTCTTCGCCGAAGGCCGGGTCGTTCATGCACGCCAGGACAGTGCCCCGGGCCGTGAGCAAATCCGGCAGGCGACGCAGTACGCGCTGGTAGTCCTTGGTCAGCAGGAAGCTGCCTTTCTGGAAGGACGGCGGGTCGATGATCACCAGGTCGTAGGGGCCGCTGTGGGTGACCTTGGCCCAGGATTTGAACAGGTCGTGGCCCAGGAAGCTGACCTTGCTCAGGTCATGACCGTTCAGGCGGTGGTTATCGCGACCACGGCTCAGGGCGCCACGGGCCATGTCCAGGTTCACTACGTGGCTGGCGCCGCCCTCGATGGCCGCGACCGAGAAGCCGCAGGTGTAGGCAAACAGGTTGAGCACCCGCTGGCCCTTGGCCTGTTCGCGCAGCCAGTTGCGGCCGTAGCGCATGTCGAGGAACAGCCCGCTGTTCTGCTTTTTGCCCAGGTCGATCAGGTAACGCAGGCCGCCTTCGGTGATGGTCAGCTCGTCGATGGCTGCGCCCACCAGCCATTCGGTGGTGCTTTGCGGCAGGTAGCGGTGTTGCAGCGCCACGCTGTGGGCGCCGGATTGGGCCCAGTCGAAGTCGATCAACAGCTGTTTCAACCCCTCCAGGTGGGGCGCTTCGGGCTCTTTGAACAGCGCGACCAGCACCACGCCTTGCAGCCAGTCCACGGTCAATTGCTCCAGGCCCGGCCAGCAACGGCCACGGCCATGGAACAGGCGCCGCGTTTCAGCCGGCGGGTTGGCCAGCGCGGTGAGCAGGTGGGCGTGCAGGGTAGCGAGTGCGTCTGGGTTCATCGTTGAGCGTCGGTCATTGAGCGGGCGGCATTTTAAACACACTGGTGAGGTTTCGGGTTGATTGAGCACAACGTGCTGGAAAAACGCCTCTGGGTAGTGATTCATGCTCAAAATTCTGCAATCTGCGCCTGATAACAGGCAAAAAATCCTCAGGCACCGACATAAACTGGAAAAAAAAGCCCGGAGGTGCCCATGAACGGTTTCGCGAGTGCAGTGAATCACACAGCCCTGGATCAACCAGAGCTCGACGAATGGCGTGACGCGCTGGCGTCGCTGGTAGCCAATGCCGGCCCTGAGCGCGCACGCCAGATCCTCGACCTGCTGGCCCGTGACGCCAGCGCCCCGCACATCGACTGGAAACCCCGGCACGGCACGCCCTACATCAATAGCATCAGCGTCGAGCAGCAACCGGCGTTTCCCGGCGACCTGGCCACCGAAGAACGCCTGGCCTCACTGGTACGCTGGAACGCCCTGGCCATGGTGGTGCGGGCCAACCAGGCCTATGGCGAACTCGGTGGCCATATCGCCAGTTACGCCAGTGCGGCGGATTTGTTCGAGGTGGGTTTCAATCACTTTTTCCGCGCCCGCAATCACGACTTTGGCGGCGACCTGGTGTTCTACCAGCCCCATTCGGCCCCCGGCATTTATGCGCGCGCCTTCCTTGAAGGGCGCTTGAGCGCGGACGACCTGGCCCACTATCGCCAGGAACTCGGCGGCGCCAAGGCCGGAGCGCGTGGGCTGTGCAGCTACCCGCACCCATGGTTGATGCCGGACTTCTGGCAGTTCCCCACCGGTTCCATGGGCATTGGCCCCATCAGTTCGATCTTCCAGGCGCGCTTCATGCGCTATCTGCAGCATCGCGGCCTGCAGGACACCGCCGAGCGTCACGTGTGGGGTGTCTTCGGCGACGGCGAAATGGACGAGCCGGAAAGCATGTCGGCCCTGACCCTGGCCGCGCGCGAAGGCCTCGACAACCTGACCTGGGTGGTTAACTGCAACCTGCAACGCCTCGACGGCCCGGTGCGTGGCAACGGGCGGATCATCGACGAGCTGGAGGCGTTGTTCGCGGGGGCAGGGTGGAATGTGATCAAGCTGGTCTGGGGGTCGGACTGGGACGCCTTGCTTGCCAAGGATGCCGACGGTTCCCTGGTCAACACGTTGTCGAGCACCGTGGACGGTCAATTCCAGACCTTCGCCGCCAAGGACGGGGCCTACAACCGCGAACACTTCTTCGGCCAGAACGCGGCGCTGGCCAGCCTGGTCGAGGGCATGAGCGATGAGCAGATCGACCGCCTCAAGCGTGGCGGCCACGACATGGTCAAGATCCATGCCGCCTATCACGCGGCTCGCCGGGTCAAGGGCAAGCCCACGGTGATCCTGGCCCAGACCAAAAAAGGTTTCGGCATGGGCGAGGCCGGGCAGGGCAAGATGACCACTCACCAGCAGAAGAAGCTCGATCGCGAGGCGCTGCTCGCGTTCCGCAACCGTTTCCAGTTGCCGCTGAGCGATGAACAGGCCGAGTCGCTGAGCTTCTTCAAACCCACGGATGACAGCCTCGAGTTGCGCTACCTGCATCAGCGGCGCACGGCCCTGGGCGGTTATGTGCCCAGCCGTAGCCAGGCCGCGGCACCGGTGAACGTCCCGCCCGTGAGCGGTTACGCCGGTTTCGCCACGGCGGCCGACGGCAAGGAAATGTCCACCACCATGGCCTTCGTGCGCATGCTGACCAACCTGCTCAAGGACAAGGCGCTCGGGCCGCGCATCGTGCCCATCGTGGCGGATGAGGCGCGCACCTTCGGCATGGCCAACCTGTTCAAGCAGATCGGCATCTATTCCAGTGTCGGCCAGCGTTATGAGCCGGAAGACATCGGTTCGATCCTCAGCTACCGCGAAGCCACCGACGGGCAGATTCTTGAAGAAGGCATCAGCGAGGCCAGTGCCATCAGTTCCTGGGTGGCGGCGGCCACCAGTTACTCGGTGCATGGCCTGCGCATGCTGCCGTTCTACATCTATTACTCGATGTTCGGCTTCCAGCGCGTCGGCGACCTGATCTGGGCCGCCGCCGACCAGCGCGCCCGTGGCTTCCTGCTCGGTGCCACGGCCGGGCGCACCACACTCGGCGGTGAGGGCTTGCAGCACCAGGACGGCAGCAGCCATCTCACCGCCGCCACCGTGCCCAACTGCCGCGCCTACGATCCGGCGTTTGCCGGTGAATTTGCGGTGATCCTCGACCACGGCATGCGCCAGATGCTGGAACAGGATGTGGACGAGTTCTACTACGTGACCCTGATGAACGAAAACTACCCGCAGCCAAGCCTGCCCGCAGGCGTGGAGGCGGCGGTCATCAAGGGCCTGTATCGCCTGGAAGGCGCCGCCGACGCCCGGGTACGCCTGCTCGGTTCGGGCACCTTGCTGCGTGAAGCCCAGGCCGCCGCGCGGTTACTGGCTGAGGATTGGCACGTGGCGAGCGAGGTGTACAGCGTCACCAGTTTCAGCGAACTGGCACGGGAGGCGCGGGAAGTGGAACGCTGGAACCGCCTGCATCCGCAGGCCGGCAAGCGCGTCAGTCATCTGAATGACTGCTTGCCGGCAGGTGTGCCAGTGGTTGCCGTGTCCGACTACGTACGCGCAGTGCCGCAGATGATCGCGTCCTATCTGGACTCCAGCTACACCGTGCTCGGCACCGATGGGTTTGGTCGCAGTGATACACGGGCGGCGCTGCGGGATTTCTTTGAGGTGGATCGGCATCACATCGTGCTGGCGGCGCTTACCGCGTTGGTGGAGCAGGGCAGCCTTGAGCGGCAGGTGTGCCAGCAGGCGATTGAGCGATATGGCTTGCAGGCGGATCGCGCAGCTTCCTGGACCTGCTGATTCCCTCGGCAGCTGCTGCGACGGTCACATGCTGCTGGCGATGAGGGGCTGACCGAACACTTCGCGTATAAACCCCGGGGCGATATACCGCTCGTAATGCGCCTCGGACAGCAGGAAAAACTCCCGGTCAATGGCATCGCGCAAATCCGCCAGGCTGCGTTCGCGAAACTCCGGCAACAACGCCAAGCCATAGGCGTCCAGCCTGGAAATCACCCGCGCGCCCCGGGCAATCAGCTGGTACGCCCAGCAATACGGCGACTGGTGCGGCATAAAGCGAATCTTGCGATCTTCCAGTTGCTGGCGCAGGCGCTGCGGGTCGAACACTTCCAGCTTGCTGGCCATCACCTGCGCCAGCAATTGCTCAAGGCGCAGCCATACCGCCTGCTTTTCCTCGGCGTTGTAGCCATTCCACTGGATCACTTCATGGTGATAACGCTTGCAGCCCCGGCAGACCAGGTCGCCGTAAACGGTGGAGCACAGGCCGACGCAGGGGGTCTTGATGGTTTGATTGGGCATAAAAAACATCGACAAGTGAAACAACACGGCCCCAGAAAGGGGCCGTTTTTTAATCAATCCCAGCTCAGCGCACCGCCGGTCTGATACTCGATCACACGGGTTTCGAAGAAGTTTTTCTCTTTCTTCAAATCCATGATTTCACTCATCCACGGGAACGGGTTAGTCGTCCCTGGATACTCTTCCTTCAACCCAATCTGCGACAGGCGACGGTTAGCGATGAACTTCAGATAGTCTTCCATCATCGCAGCGTTCATACCGAGCACACCGCGCGGCATGGTGTCGCGCGCATATTCAATCTCCAGCTGAGTCCCCTGCAGGATCATCTGGGTCGCTTCTTCCTTCATCTCGGCATCCCACAGGTGTGGGTTTTCGATCTTGATCTGGTTGATCACGTCGATACCGAAGTTCAGGTGCATCGACTCATCGCGCAGGATGTACTGGAACTGTTCGGCCACGCCGGTCATTTTGTTGCGGCGGCCCATGGACAGGATCTGGGTGAAGCCGCAGTAGAAGAAGATGCCTTCCAGTACGCAGTAGTAGGCGACCAGGTTGCGCAGCAGTTCCTTGTCGGTGTCGACGGTGCCGGTTTCGAACTTCGGATCGGAGATCGAGCGGGTGTATTTCAGGCCCCAGGCTGCCTTTTTGGCGACCGATGGAATCTCGTGGTACATGTTGAAGATCTCGCCTTCATCCATGGCCAACGATTCGATGCAGTACTGGTAGGCGTGGGTGTGGATCGCTTCTTCGAAGGCCTGGCGCAGGATGTACTGGCGGCATTCCGGG
>NZ_FOZO01000010.1:0-177954 GCF_900116055.1 Pseudomonas sp. NFACC42-2 | reverse complement strand
GTGAGGCTTGACCATATAACACCCAAGCAATTTGCGTCGAAAGGCCAGATTGCGGTGTGTGAAGACGCAATGAACCGAAAGTTCGAGATTTCACAAAACACCGACAGCTGTCACATACCCAATTTGCTGAAGCGAGGCCCGCTGGCCACGACTCAGTACCCGAATTTCTTGACGACCATAGAGCATTGGAACCACCTGATCCCATCCCGAACTCAGCAGTGAAACGATGCATCGCCGATGGTAGTGTGGGGTTTCCCCATGTGAGAGTAGGTCATCGTCAAGATTAAATTCCGAAACCCCATTTGCGAGAGCAGATGGGGTTTTGTTTTGCACGGTCGAAAAGTGCGGAAAGATGCACGACAAATTTGCACAGTTATTTCTGAACCAGACCACTAGAATAGGCACCTAACCTTTTTTAGAGTCAGAGCCCTATCTATGCCGGATCCGGTTGATGCCCTTGAGGTGTCGGATTTACCACTGGACAACTTGTTGGCATGCCATGAGTGCGACTTGCTGATGCGCAAACCCGTGCTCGCCCTCGGTGAAAAAGCCCAATGCCCGCGTTGCGGTTATGAGCTCTACGCTCACCGCCATAACGTCGTTGAGCGCAGCCTCGCCCTGGTACTCGCCGCGCTGTTGCTCTACGTCCCGGCGAACTTTCTGCCCATCATGCAGCTCAATCTGCTCGGGCAGTCCTCAGAGGACACTGTGTGGAGTGGCGTAGTCGGTCTATTCGATACTGGGATGCAAGGCGTCGCCGCCGTGGTGTTCCTATGCAGCATGGGTATTCCGCTGCTCAAGCTGCTTTGCCAGCTGGCGGTGCTGCTCAGTATTCGTTGGAAGATCGGCCGTAGTTACGGCCTGCTGCTGTACCGCATTTACCACCATATGAAAGATTGGGGAATGTTGGAGGTCTACTTGATGGGCGTACTGGTGGCGATCGTGAAACTCGCCGACATGGCCTCAATCACCATCGGCCTGGGTCTGGTCTGCTTTGTCAGCCTATTAATGGTTCAGGTTCTGCTTGAGGTGGTGATGTCGCCGCACCAGATCTGGCAAGCACTGTCAGGGGAAGATGATCATGCGGGCGATTGATGCGGGCATTCTGATTTGTACTGAATGTCACGAGCTTAACAAACAAGAGCCTGACACCGATGAGCAAACCTGCACGCGATGCGGTGCGCTGATCCATGCCCGTCGCCCCAACAGCCTCATCCGTACCTGGGCCTTGCTGATCACGGCGGCCATTCTGTATATCCCCGCCAACCTGTTGCCGATCATGACCGTCAATTCCCTCGGCCAGGGCGAGCCCAGCACCATCATGGCCGGAGTCATCCAACTGGTGCAGCACGGCATGTTCCCGATTGCGGCTGTGGTGTTCATCGCCAGCATCCTGGTGCCGACGTTCAAGCTGGTGGGCATTGGCCTGTTACTGTTCTCGGTTCAACGTCACCAACCGCTTTCCGCGCAGCAGCGCATTATCATGTACCGCTTTATCGAATTCATTGGCCGCTGGTCCATGCTGGATATCTTCGTGATCGCCATTCTGGTGGCGGTCGTAAACTTTGGACGGCTTGCCAGCGTCGAGGCCAACCTTGGCGCCGCAGCGTTCGCCAGTGTGGTGATCTTGACGATGCTTGCCGCAGTAACTTTTGATCCCCGACTGATTTGGGATAACACGGAGTCGGACGACGACCATGAGTGATTTGCCTAAAGCTAAAACCCGCCCGGCCTCCAACTGGTCAGCCATTTGGGTTCTTCCCCTGATTGCCTTGATCATCGGTGGTTGGCTGGGGTGGCGTGCCTATTCCCAGCAGGGTATTGAGATCCAGGTGCGCTTTGAAAGCGGCGAAGGCATCCAGGCCAACAAAACCGAAGTGGTCTACAAAGGCATGTCCGTGGGTAAGGTCAAGACCCTTGCCCTTGACGACGAGGGCAATAATCGCGGGGTGATTGCCACCATTGAGATGAACAAGGATGTCGAGCAATACCTCAAGACCAACACGCGTTTCTGGCTGGTCAAGCCCAGTGTCAGTCTTGCCGGTATCACCGGCCTGGAAACCCTGGTCTCGGGTAACTACATCGCCGCCAGCCCCGGTGACGGTGAGCCCACACGCAAATTCAAGGCGCTCTCCGAAGAGCCGCCTTTGTCCGACGCCAAGCCTGGCCTGCACCTGACCATCAAGGCCGACCGCCTTGGCTCGCTCAACCGTGGCAGTCCGGTGTTCTATAAGCAGATACAGGTCGGCCAGGTCAAAAGCTACTTGCTCTCCGAGGACCAGAGCACCGTTGAGATCAAGGTCTACATCGAGCCGACCTACGCCAACCTTGTGCGCAAACACACCCGTTTCTGGAACGCCAGCGGCATCAGCATCGATGCCAATCTCTCCGGCGTGAAGGTGCGCAGTGAATCCCTCTCCAGCATCGTCGCCGGCGGCATTGCCTTCGCCACGCCGGAGAACCGCAAGGACAGCCCGCCGACCGATCCGAGCCTGCCGTTCCGCCTGTACGAAGATTTCGACGCGGCCGCTGCCGGTATCAAGGCCAAGGTCAAGCTCACGGACTTCGAAGGCCTGCAGGCCGGTCGTACACCGGTGATGTACAAAGGCATTCAGGTGGGCAGTCTGAAAACCTTGAAGATCGACCCGGACCTGTCCAGCGCCAACGCCGAGCTGACCCTCGACCCCTTGGCCGAAGACTACCTGGTTCAGGACACCCAGTTCTGGGTGGTCAAACCTTCCATCTCGCTCGCCGGCATTACCGGCCTGGAAGCCCTGGTCAAGGGTAATTACATCGCCATTCGTCCTGGCGACAAAGGCAGCGCCCCGCAACGCGAATTCGTCGCCCGCGCCAAGGCGCCGCCGCTGGACCTGCGTTCCCCGGGCCTGCACATGGTGTTGTTCACCGACAACCTCGGCTCCCTGGATGTCGGCAGCCCAATCCTCTACAAACAGGTCAAGGTCGGCTCGGTGCAGAGCTACCAGTTCTCGCGCAAGAACAAGCAGCTGGTGATCGGCGTTCATATCGAGAAGGAATACGAAAACCTGGTTAACGGTTCGACACGTTTCTGGAATGCCAGCGGCGTGACCCTGACCGGCGGCCTTACCGGTGGTATCCAGGTGAAGAGTGAGTCCCTGGCCAGCCTGATGGCCGGCGGTATTGCCTTCGAAACGCCGCAGCCGAACGTACCACTGAAAAAGCGCATTCCACGATTCCGCTTGTTTGCCGACCGTGAGGCGGCCAATCAGCATGGCACACTGGTAACCATCAAAGTCGACCGTGCTGACGGTATGCGTCCGGGCACACCGGTACGTTTCAAAGGCCTGGATGTGGGCAAGATCGAGAGCGTAGACCTCAGTGCCGATATGCAATCGGTGCTGCTCAGCGCACGTATTACCCAAGTAGCGGATCGCATCGCGCGCGTCGGCAGCCAGTTCTGGGTGGTCAAGCCAGAACTGGGCCTGATGAAAACCTCCAACCTGGAAACCCTGGTCACCGGGCAATACATCGAGGTGCAGCCGGCCGTGAAAAACGCCGGTCCGCAGAAGAGTTTCGTCGCACTGGCCCAACCCCCTGAAGCTGTCCGTCAGGAGGCTGGCCTGAGCCTGACACTCAGCGCCGCACGCCGTGGCTCGTTGAAGGAAGGTGTACCGGTGACCTACCGTGAAGTCACCGTGGGCAAAGTGACCGGCTACGAATTGGGCCAGACCGCCGACCGCGTGCTGATCCACATCCTCATCGAGCCCAAGTACGCGCCGCTGGTACGCAGTGGCAGCCGCTTCTGGAACACCAGCGGCTTCGGCCTCGACTTTGGCCTGTTCAAGGGCGCGACGGTGCGTACCGAATCCCTGGAGACGCTGGTGGCCGGCGGTATCGCCTTTGCCACGCCAGACGGCGAGCGCATGGGCAACGCCGCGCGGCCGCAGCAAACCTTCCCGCTGTTCGACAAATTCGAAGAGGAATGGCTGACCTGGGCACCGAAAATCCCACTCGGCAAATAAAGCTACAAAAAAGGCCGCGATCCAATGGATCGCGGCCTTTTTACATTTCAGCGCAAAGCGTCAGACTTCATCCAGTTCCGGCTCATCCGCCTGCACATTCACTGTCGCCTTCACCACATCATGGCGACGGATGTACTTCCAGTCCGCCTCATCGATGTAGATCCCGTTCGGCCCGCTGCCGCCTTCCAGGTCGATTGCTACCTGGGCAGACACCTGCGGCTTCACACTGGCGAGGATCGGCACAAAGCCCAGCTGCAAACTGGTTTCCAGCAACGCCGCCTGGTTCTTCTCATCGATATCCGCTGCTTCGTCGAGGTAGTACGGCAAGCGCACACGCCCGGCCTGGTCACGGTCCATCAAGTGCAGCAACAAGTACATGTTGGTCAGCGCCTTGATGGTCATGGTGGTGCCGTTGGACGCTGCGCCATCGATGTCGGTGTGAATCACCGGTTGACCGTGTACCTTGGTGATCTCGAAGGCCAGCTCGAACAGGTCCTTGAGGCCCAACTGGTTATGGTTGGCGGCCACCAGGCGGGCAAGGTATTCCTTGGCCTCTTCGTTCTTGTTGTCCTGCTCGGCACTTTGGCTGAGATCGAACACCGACAGGGTTTCGCCTTCTTCGTACTGGCCAGCACTGTGGATGATCTGGTCGATATGCTTGAGGGCTTCCTTGTTCGGCGCGAGCACGATGCGGAAGCTCTGCAGGTTGGACACCTGACGCTTGTTGATCTCGCGGTTGAACAGCGCCAGCTGGTGTTCCAGGCTGTCGTAGTCGCTGCGGATATTGCGCAGGGTTCGCGCAATGTCAGTGACCGCCGCGCGGCGCGCCTTGCCCAGTGTCAGCGCCTCATCGGTGCGGTGCGCATAAGCGTTGATCAACAATTGCAGACGACGCTCTACATCATCCTCGCTGTCGAACTTGGCCACGCCCTTGAGGCGCACCTGAGCATACAGCGCCTCGATCTGCCCATCGGCACGCAGCAAACCCTGCCAGCTGTCCTGATAGTCATTGAGCAGCGGCAGCAGGTTATCCATGGAGTCATCGACCGGGTCCATGAACGGCGTGCCGAACGGCAGGTCCGCCGGCAACAGTTGCCGACGGCGCAAGGCGTCATCCAGCGTGCGTTGCTTGGCTTCCATATCGCCGATCTGCCGGCCCACCAGTTGTAGCTTGGCGGACAGTTGCTGCACGCGTTCGGTAAAGGCGTCACTGGAACGCTTCAACTCATCCTGGGCCGCTTCCATCTGCGCCAGGTTTTCCAGTTTTTCGCCTTCCTCGGCACTCAGGGTTTGCGCGCGGCGGAAGTCTTCAAGAGCTTTTTGCGCATCCAGCACTTGCTGGTACAGCGCTTCGGTCTGGGTCTTGCTCGCAGCGCGGTCGGAGGCCACGGCTTGCTGGGTTTTCAGCTGCTTGAGTTCTTTCTCCAGGCGTTCCTTTTGGTCGCGCAACGCCGCGCGATCCGCCAGGGCCTGCAGCGCCGGTGGTTCGATGTGGGAGATGTCGATGGACAGCCCCGGCACTTCAAAACGCTCGCCCTTGAAGCCATCGAGGATCTGCTCCAGGGATTTGACCCACTGGCCGTCCTCGTCCAGGGTGATGCCGTGTTCACCCAATGGCAGGCTGAACAGCGAGCTGTTGAACAAGCGCATCAGGCGCTCGACGTCCTGCTGCGAAAACTCTTCGCGCAGCTTGGCATAGCTGTTGTTGTCGGCGTGATCAAGCTGCTGCTTGACCGACTTCAAGCGTTTTTCCAGGTCGCGCAGACGCTCGTCCAGATCCTCGGCGCTGAACTGCCGCGACTGCGCCAGGGCGCCCGCCAGTTCATCGTGAGCATCCTTGGCCGCCAGCAGTTGCTGCTCCAGCACCTTGACGTCATCCACCAGGGCAAAGCGATGCTTGAGCACCGACAACTCGCCCAGCCAACGCTGGATGCCGCTGATTTCCCGCTCCAGGCGCATCAGCTCCTGGGTGCCGCCGCGCTGGTCGTTCTGCAGTGCGTCCTGCTCGTTGCGGTAGTGCTCGGCCTGGATGGTCAGCTCTTCCTTGCGCGCACTGGCATAGTCCGACCAGGTGCCGAGCAGCGAATCCAGCAGCGGCGACAGGCGATGCAGCTTGCCGCGCAGGATGTCGCGCTGGCGAACGCCGTTGGCCAGGGCTTCCACCAGCGGGCCGGCTGCGACCAGGGAATTGTAGTCCTGCTCCATACGTCGTACGTCGCGGAAGGCTTCTTCGCACGCTGCGATGTAATCCACACTACCCGAACGCAGGCTGTGCTCGAACGCATCGAGGAACAGCTGCTTGAGCTTGGCCGCGGTGATTTCGCGCATGTGCAGCAGGTTGATAAACAACGCGCGGAAGGTTTTCAGGCTTTGCTCACTGGTGGAGCGCAGCGGGATCAGGGTCAGGTCCAGCGGGATCGACGTATGACCACCCACCAGCAAACGGCGCAGTTCATCCGGCTTGAGTTCGTAGGCTTTCAGGCCTTCGCGCTCAAGGTTGGTGAACAGCTCCTTCTGACGCAGGCAGGTGTCGTTTTTCTGATAGTGGGCCAGGTCCAGCTTGCCGGCATAGGCAAAGAACTGGTGCCCGAAACCGCCGCCCGGGCCACGCCCGACCACGCCTATTACGTGGGGGCCATGGGGCAGGGAGACTTCCACCAGGATGTAGCTGGTGTCGGTGGCGAAGTAGAAGCGCCGCGATTGCTCCAGGGTGTACTTGCCGAAACTCATGTCCGACATGCGCGCCAGGATCGGGAACTGCAAGGCGTTGATCGACGCGGATTTACCCAGGTTGTTGGCGCCATACACCGACAGCGGTTCTTCCAGCGGGAACAAGCCCAAGCTGTAGCCGGCGGTGTTCAATAGGGCGAAGCGGCGGATGCCGTAGCGTTCCTTACTCATGCGTCGGTCTCCTGTTCTTCGGCAATGGCGCGGGCCAGTGCGTCTTCTTCGCTTTCTTCCGCGAAGTCACTCAAGTCCAGCGGGTCATCGGTCTTCAGCAGCTTCTCATCGCTGTCTTCGTCGATGATCACCGGTGCCGGCAACGGCAACACGCTGTGCACGCTGGCCGCGAGGTCACGGTCTTGCTGCACCGACAGGCACACGTCGAGGAAGCGGTGCATCGGTGGCAGGAAGCGGTAGATACCGTTGTCTTCGCTGGCAAAACCCAGCTGGGTCATGCGGCGCATGATTTTTTCTTCGAGTTCTTCCTGGGTCTGCACTTCGGCCTGGATAAACAGGTCGCGGTACTTTTCCAGCAGGGACGGCAGTTCATCGCGGCCGAGGCTGCCACCGTCGAGCACGGCGATCGGGTCGCGGCCCTGGTCGGCCAGGTGCTCGACGATGATGAAGGTGAACAACGCCAGACGCTGGGCGGTCTTGTTGACCTGCGCACTGGCAATCGCGGAGTCCGGTACGAAGTAGTAGAAGCCACGGGTATCGCACACCAGCTCAAAGCCCAGGGCCTTGAACAGCGTGCGGTACTGGTCCTGGAAGTTCGACAGTTGCGCGTACAGCTCGGGGTCGCGGCGGCTGACGTGGTAACCCTTGAACAGCTCGCGAAAGATCGGCGCCAGCTGGGACAGTTCGGATAGATCAAGATGCATGAGGTGTACTCGCAGAATGCTCGGCGGCGTCGGTGCCGGCCGGGAGCAGGGCGAATGAGCGCAGGCTGACCTGGTGCTCGTGTGTGTGGTAGTCGCGGCGTTCCAGGCGCTCGCGCTTGAAGCGTTTCTCCCGCGATAGCCGCGAGAACCAGTACAGCAATTCGTCGGTGGCACCGTCCGGTTCCTGCTCCAGCAGCCAGGTCATCAGGTCCGGCATCGGCAGTGCGTCTTCGCAGCGCTCGAGCATTTCCTTGACCGTCCGCGGTGCGCGCTGGGCTTCGCCCTTGTGGGACTTGTGCGCCTTGGGGAACCGGGCCGGTTTCGGCTCGAAGTTTGCCAGGGCATACACATAGGCCTCGACCTGGCTGGCACTGCCGAGGAAGGTGCTTTGCGGTCGGGTAAACATCGGCATCGCCGCCTGCGGCACCGCGTCCAGGCCTTTACGGCGGATGGCCGACAGCGCCAGCGCCGCACCGCGGGTCACGGCGTTGTGCCGACGCGCTTCTTCGCGCAGCGGCAACAGCAGCTCGCGGGCATGCCGCAAGGTCAACTGGGCGCTGGTCTGCATTTCGAGGATGCGCGCGTGGGTGCGCAGCAGCATGTCGTCGTCCACCAGGTGGCCGAGGCGCTGTTGCTCGGTGAGCATGCGCAGCAGCACGTTTTCCACCTTGCGCACGCCTTGCTCGAAGGCACCGTCGGCGTTCACCAGCTGGATCATCGGTTCGACGTACTCGTCCCAGGTCGCCAGGACTTCGGCGTAACGCTGGCGCAGCGGGATCTGCCGGTCGCTGGTCTTGGCACGGTCGGCCACGGCCGCGAGGGCCTGTTCGTCGTTGGCGAGTTTTTTCAGTACGTCGCGTACGCGCATGTCCAGCAGGCGCAGTTGGCGGGCCAGGTCGTGACCATCACGGATGTCGAAGGCATCCTGGATATAACCGGCCAGGCGCTCCAGATGGCGCAGGTAGGCTTCGATTTCCAGGCACAGGCCAAGCCGGTGCTCCTTGCGAAGATAAGCCAGGAAGTCGTGGATCTGCGCATTGAGCTCGAAACGGTTCGGGCTCTTGGCGACAGGCACCAGGATGTCCAGGCGAATCCACACGTCCAGCAGGCTGGTGATGTCCTGGGGCGTGCTGTCCAGTTGTTGGGCGGCCAGTTGTGCGCGCAGCTCGCCGAGGCTCAGGGTGCCTTGGTCGAAGTGTTCGCACAGTGGCTCAAGTAAGGCCCAGTGTTCGGCGAGGGCGCGCAGGACGCGCTTGGGTTCGATCATGGGAATGGCCGGCTGGTTGGCGATTAAAAGTCGCGATTGTACTGCATCAGGCGCGGGATTTATCCACAGCCGGTCAGTGCACAGTGGGCGATTGTTACCGAACAGCGGTAGAATCCCCGCTCTTTACTTATCCACAAGTGGCCGAGCTGTGCTTATCGAGTCCCGACGTCGCGCTTACTTGACCGCCATGCAGGTGGTCAACTGGCTGCCCCGCACCGAACTGCCGTTCGCCGCCCCGTCGCGGCCCGAGCTGTTAGAGGCGCTTGAACCCTATGAGGCGTTCGAGGTTTCGGGGGAGGAGGCGGCTGCACCGGTGGCCATGGTCAAACCCGTACTGGAAGCTCGTCCTGCGGTTGAACGCGTCAAGGTCGAGGTGCCGCGCCCGGGGCCAATGGCCAAGCCCGTGGTGGCCGAAGCGGCTGCGCCGGTTGCCAAGGCCCCCGTGGTGCCGCCGCCACGCTTTGCCCTGCAGTTATTGCGGGCCGGGCGTTGCCTGCTATTGGTGGAGTTACCCACCGGCGAACGCTTCCAGACCCGCGACCCCGCCTACATGCTGCTCAAGGACATGCTGCGCGCCGCCGGCCTGCCCGACAGCCCGCAAATCGTCGGCGACCCGGTCCGTTGGCCGCTGCTGGTACGCGGCACCATGGACCAGGGCCCGGAAGCGGCGCGGGATTTCGTGCAAGGCTTCGTCTCGGCACGCCTGGAGGACGAACCCTGCGTGTGCCTGTGGCTGATCGGCCTGCCCGCCGTACGGTTTGCCGGTGAAGCGAACGCCGAAGCCTGGTACCGCGAACTGCAGGTCGAGGGCCTGGGTTCTGTATGGGCCCTGCCGGGCCTGGAATTATTAATGGAAGAGCCACAGCGTAAGGCTGATGTCTGGCAAGCCATGCGCCGGCTGATGGCGCGCTGGAAAACAACCGATGAGTGAGGCTTTATCCTTCCGCCCGATGACCGAGGCCGACCTCGACGCCGTGCTGAAAATCGAATACGCGGCGTTCAGCCACCCCTGGACCCGCGGGATCTTTCTCGACGGGCTGGGCAAGTACCAGATCTGGCTGATGTTCGAAGGCGAGCAGCAGGTGGGCCACGGCGTGGTGCAGATCATCCTCGATGAAGCGCATTTGCTGAACATCACCGTCAAGCCGGAAAACCAGGGCCGTGGCCTGGGTCTGGCACTGCTGGAACACCTGATGTCCCGCGCCTATGCCGCCAACGCGCGGGAATGCTTCCTGGAAGTGCGCGACAGCAATACCGGCGCGTTCCGCCTGTATGAGCGCTATGGCTTCAACGAGATTGGGCGTCGCCGGGACTACTACCCGGCTGTCGGCGGGCGCGAAGATGCGGTCGTCATGGCCTGCACCCTGATCGATTAAGCACACGAACCAATGTGGGAGGAGGGCAAGTCGAATCGTCGCACCGCCCCTCCCACATCTGGAGTTGCGCAGTGTCAGCGGTTTCCGTCTACCGGGTCCAGATCAGCCAGTTCCGCTTCATCCAGGCCATTGCCGCCGCCAATGTCATCTTCATCGACAATGCTCAAGTCAAAATCCGCCGGGTTGTCTTCGCCCGCCTCCCGAGCATCCCGCGCACCGTCTTCATGGATCAGGGTTTCCGGGCTCATATCATCATCGGTCGACTCATGATCCGCCGTTGAAGCCCCGGTCATTCCGGCCTCGCGCACCCGTTCGTCGGGCATCAGCTGTTCTCGCTCGCCACGGGGGATCTCATTGCCAATCTCCGCCGTCGGTTCTTCCTCGTCAAAATCCAGCTCGCGCATCGAGCCCATGCGGTCTTCGTTGTCGTCAATCGGTTCGGGCTGTGTAGCGCCGTAGGGACGTCGTGATTCAGTCATGGCCAATCCTCATACTGTGGGGCTTATAGTGTGTGGACAGGCATGGCCCCCCAAGATTCAAGTAATTGCCCGCCGGCTATCTTTATCATCGGCGTGACCCGGACGGGCGGTCGTCTGTCAAAGCTGCGCATCATTCCTGAGGCTTTCCCTGATGAACGAACTACAAGACCTGCTTGATAACAACGAACGCTGGGCGGATGCGATCAAACAGGAAGATCCCGAATTCTTCGCCAAGCTCGCCCGCCAGCAGACCCCTGAATACCTGTGGATCGGTTGTTCCGATGCGCGGGTACCGGCCAACGAGATCGTCGGCATGCTGCCCGGTGATCTGTTCGTACACCGCAATGTGGCCAACGTGGTGCTGCACACTGACCTCAATTGCCTGTCGGTGATCCAGTACGCCGTCGATGTGCTCAAGGTCAAACATATCCTCGTCACTGGCCACTATGGCTGCGGCGGCGTGCGCGCCTCGATGCAGGACCGCCAGTTCGGGCTGATCGACGGCTGGCTGCGCACCATCCGCGATCTCTACTACGAAAACCGTGACGTGCTGGCCCAGTTGCCGACCGAAGAAGAACGCGTGGACCGCATGTGCGAGCTGAACGTGATCCAGCAGGTGGCCAACGTCGGCCACACCAGCATTGTGCAAAATGCCTGGCACCGTGGGCAGAGCCTGTCGATCCACGGCTGCATCTACGGCATCAAGGACGGCCGTTGGAAGAGCTTGAACACCACCATCAGTGGCTTCGAGCAATTGCCGCCGCAGTATCGCCTGCGTCCGTTGGGCGAAGCCTAAGGCCGTTTGCGTTTGCGCCAACGGGTCATGAACGCCTGGCCCTCGGCGTTCAAACACTCTGTGCTGCCGGTGATCCAGCCCCGGCAGTTCAGTTCGCCGCATTGGCAGGCGAACTGTCGGAACAAGGTGTCCTCGGTACTGGCGTAGTCCAGAGTCAGCGGGGCGCCGGCGGGGATGGGCTGCACGGTCCAGAGTTCCAGGTAAGTGGTGTCGAAAAACACATTCGGGTTGCAGGAGTGTCGCAGCAGGCCGCAGAACCAGCTGTCATACAGGTGGATGCGGGCGGACAGCTGCAGCGTACGTGGGCGCCGCTCGTTCACGGCGTAACCGGACACCCGGGCAATGCGGACGCGGCCGTCAAAATCCACGCGAGCCCTGACGCCGCCGTCGCGCTCAACCTTAAAGTGCTTGGCCGAGGGATAGCCCTGTTCAACGCGCAGTGTCTTGAACGGGTACAAACCATCACTCACAGCGGTTTTAGCCTGGTCCATGGCTTGAGTTTTCATAACTCTCCTTGGTTAGGCTGCATCGACCTGCGGATGGTGGCTGACTACCAGTCTTGCAGCGGATGGGCCCGGCTCAAGACTCGCTGAACGTGGAGCCGATTTCTACTGTCAACTTTGACAGTAGAAATCGGATTTTTTTGCTGTCTACAGCGCAGGCGCCGTGATGCTGGGGGCGGGGGCTGCGTTCTTCAGCTGCTTGAGCTGCGTCTTGATCGAAGGCGTGGCGCATTTGGCGTTCGCCTGTTCCGGGGTCAGGTTGCGCACCGAGGTGTAGAACAATTCGCAGGTCTGTTCTTTGCGCGTGACCTGCCAGGTGTTCATGCAGGCCTTGAGCAGCACATTCGGATCGCTCGCGGGTTTCTGACCCATTCCGGCCTGCCAGCAGGCGGCGCTCAAGTCCTGGCCCATCACTTTCAAGCCGGCTTCGTCGGCTTTCTGCTCGTTACCGTCATAGGTGTCCGGGCTGGCCGCGTACCAGATGTAGCTGGGGTGGTTGGCGCCCAGCACCGATACGGTCCTGCCCGCGGCAGGGCTGATCTGTGCCAGGCCCAGCACACCCACGGTTTGCCCGTATTGCTGCTTGATCCAACTGCGCACCGGCGCGCCGAACGCGACCATTGGCAGCGAGCCGTTGGGGTGCAGGCTCAGTTCGCTGACCATGCGGGTCTGGTAGTCGGTGAAGTAGCCGTAGACGTTCTCCAGGTCCTTGCCCGCATTGGAAGGGGCGGCGATGGGGGCGATATCGATGATGGTCTGGTAGGCCGGGGTTTCAGTGGCCGGCACGCCGTTATCGGTGAGCAGGCTGGCCCAGCGGTCGGTGGTGGCCGACTCCAGGTAATCCTGGGCCTGGGTCAGCGAATAATCCGGCGGGAAATGCAGCAGCTCGATGCTCTTGCGGTTTTCCAGGGCCATGCCCAGTGGCAGGAACAGGTACCAGTTGTACGCCCACTTGCCGTCGCTGTTGAGTCTGCTCGCGCCCTGGTAGGCCAGGTCCGCGGTATTGAGCAGCGCGGTCAGGGGCTGGCCGTAACTGTCGGGTACACCGCTGAAGGTCGCTGCGAGCTGCCCTTCATGGTTCTTGACGCTGACCTTGGCTCGGCTGTAGCCATCGCGCTGCAGGCTTTGGTTCAGGTAGTGCTCGGCGGTCTGCTCCAGCGTCCATGGCCGAAAGCAGATCACATTGCAGTTATTGGGGTAAGCGAACAACTGGGTCACCCGTTGAGTGCTGCCCAGCGGTACTTCGATGTCGGCGTGTACGACCGCACTGGCCATCAGTGCGGCCAGGGTGAAGGACAACCTGGTCGGTTTGAACATACTTGATTCCTTGTCAGCGAAAGCCCGTCTGCGCGGGGTGAAAGCCCACCTCCTCACAGTAGCGGTTGGCCAGGAAAACCGCGTGCTAAATCGCCAGGCATGTCGCTATTGGATAAGCGTCCTACACGCTGAACTGCAACGCGTTGCTCAAATCCCCCATGGGTTTCTGGCCCCGGGCAATCATGGCGTCATCGCGTTGCTTGAGCCCGTCCAGGGTCTCCAGCTGGAAGACCCGCGTTATCAAGCGCAGGATCGACGCGGTGTCGTACACCGTATGGTCCACGGTGCCTTTGCGCGCGAAGGGCGAGACCACCAGCGCCGGAACCCGTGTGCCTGGGCCCCAGCGATCGCCTTTGGGCGGGGCGACGTGGTCCCACCAACCGCCGTTTTCATCGACGGTCACCACCACCACCATGTTTTTCCACTGCGGGCTTTCCTGCAGCACCTTCAAGGCGCGGACGATATGGCGGTCGCCCGACGCCACGTCGGCGTAACCGGCGTGCATATTCAGGTTGCCCTGGGGCTTGTAGAAACTCACCGCCGGTAGCTTGCCGGCCTGGGCGTCGGCGAAGAACTTATTGGTGCTCGCCTCATCGCCCAAACCGCCGTCGCGCAGGCGCTTGTCACGCTCGGCACGGTTCTCGGGGCCCTGCTGCTTGAAATAGTTGAACGGCTGGTGGTGGTACTGGAAGTTGGGGATCTTCGGGATACCGCCCGAATCCTTGAACTGGTCCAGCGTTGCCTGCCATGCCCCGGCGTACCACGCCCAGTCGACGTTCTTTTTCGACAACTTGTCGCCGATATGTTCGTGGGTCTGCGGCACCAGCACGTTGGGCAGGTCGGCTTTTGCGTAGTCCGGGTTTTCCGGGTCACGAATCCAGGTCGGCCAATACGGCGGCGCCAGGGTGTTCACGCCGTAGCCGTCCGGGGTCAGCGCGCTGGGGCCGAACTGCGGCGGGCCGGTCATGGCGCTGGCCGGGGATTTATCCAAGGGCTTGAGACGCGGGTCGGTGGGGTCATCGCTTTGCAGCGTGGCGATCTGCGCCTTGGCCACCGACTGCGCGGCATTCGGGTAGAACGGCGCGGTGGCGCTGATCAGGTATTGATGGTTGAGGAACGAGCCACCAAACGCGCCCTGGAAGAAGTTATCGCAGAGCACAAACTCCTTGGCCACATCCCACAGGCGCAGGGAATAACGGCTCTGGGCGTAATGGCCCATGACCAGGCCACCGGAGTCTGCCCAGGCGACGAAACCGTCGTTCTTGCCGCCGTTGATCTGCATCTGGTTCTGGTAGAACACGTGCCACAAGTCGCGAGTGACGAGGCTCAACGGCAGGTCTTCAGCGTTCGGGCCCTTGAGGGCGAACGGCGCGTTGGGCAGGTTTTCCTGGAATTGCACTTCGCTGGGGTAAGTCACCCCGTCCACGCTTTGCGGGCCCACTTGCAGCACACCGCCCCAGGCCGGGGGCAGGGTGGTCAACAGGCTGCCGTCGCGGTCGCGTTGCTGTGTGTCGGCGGCAGAAAGCGCCGACAGCGGTTTCTCAACGCCTGGGAAGTCCGCAAACAGATTGTTGAAGCTGCGGTTCTCGGCATAGATCACCACCACGGTCTTCACCTGGTCGTGCAAGGCCTTGTCCAGCTCCTGAGGCGTGAGCGGCCGCGCCACTGGCTTGCCGGGCGCCTCACTGCTGTTGCCGCAGGCACTCAAGGTCGCGCCAACCCCCAACACCGCCGCGCCCCCCAGGAAGCGCCGACGGCCGGTGTCTACCGGCGGTTGGGCCATGGAATCAGGGGAAGGGCGGTCTTCGTGATCATCACTCATTGCGGGGAGTCCTGGCTGGCGAGATGTTGCAAGATATTTCGCAGGACGGTATCAATGCAATGTGACGGAATTAAGGCAGCTGCAAGCTATGAGCCTCAAGCTTCAAGCTTCAAGCTTGAGGCTTGAGGCTTGAGGCTTGCAACTGATCCTACGGCATGACGGGCGGCAAATACTTCAATGTCGTCCCCAGCGCCCACAGCAGGAACAGCACCAACGGTGTGTGCACCAGCAACTGTACAAACGAAAACCCGATCAAATCCCGCGCCTTCAACCCCAGCACTCCCAGCAACGGCAGCATGTAGAACGGGTTGATCAGGTTCGGCAGCGCCTCGGCCGCGTTGTAGATCTGCACCGCCCAGCCCAGGTGGTATTGCAGGTCATTGGCCACTTGCATCACATAAGGCGCCTCAATGATCCACTTGCCGCCGCCCGACGGGATAAAGAAGCCCAGCACCGCCGAGTACACGCCCATCAGCAGTGCATACGTGTCGTGGGAGGCGATGGACGTGAAGAAGGTCGAGATATGGTGCGCCAGGGTCTGGCCGTCGCCGCCCTTGACCACGGTCATCAGCGCCGCAATCGAGCCGTACAACGGGAACTGGATCAATACGCCGGTGGTGGTCGGCACTGCACGGGCCACCGCATCGAGGAAGCTGCGCGGGCGCCAGTGCAGCAGGGCACCGACCATGATGAACAGGAAGTTGTAGGTGTTCAGCCCCGAAATCGCGCTGATCGCCGGCTTGGTCGAGAACTCATGGAACAACCAACCCGCCGCCAGCAATGCCAGCAGAATGGTCAGCAACGGGCTGTGTTCCAGCCATTCGCCGGGGCGGCCCGGTGGTTGCAGCTTGGGCAGGTTGAAGGCCGGGTCGACGCCACAGGCCTTGGCGTCACGGGCGCTGTTGGGGCCGGGCGCGGTGGCGTAGGCGATGATCAGCGACACCACTATCAGCGCCAGCAACAGTACGCCGGATTGCCACAGGAAGATGGTGTCGGTAAACGGGATCACCCCGGTGATCGACAGGATCGACGGAGGCAAGCTGGCCGGGTTGGCCTGCAATTGTGCGGCTGATGACGACAACCCCAGCGCCCACACCGCGCCCAACCCAAGATAGGCCGCCGCACCCGCAGCACGGTAGTCCATGCGCAAATCCGTACGACGGGCCAGCGCACGCACCAGCAAGCCACCGAACACCAGGGACAGGCCCCAGTTGAGCAATGACGCCACCATGGAGATCAACGCGACCCACGCCACGGCGGAGCGGCCGTTCTTCGGGATACGCGCCAGGCGGTCGATCAGCTTGACCGCCGGTGGCGAGCTGGCGACCACGTAGCCACCGATCACCACGAAGGCCATCTGCATGGTGAACGGGATCAGGCTCCAGAACCCGTCGCCAAAGGCCTTGGCGGCTTCGCTCGGCGCGGCGCCCATGCCCAGGGTCGCCACGGCGACGATGATCACGGCGAGGGCGGCAAACACCCAGGAGTCGGGGAACCAGCGCTCGGCAAAGTTCGAGCAGCGCAGGGCAAAGCGGGCATAGCGGCTTTCTTCGATAGCATCGGCCACGAGTCTTTCCTCTTGTAGTTATTATGGTGTCGGCAATTTTTCGGCATGTTCCTCCTCGGCCATTGATATGGGAATGCAGTTATCTTCATCGATCCATGAGGAAAACAAATATATCTGCCGCGATTGCCATCAACCGGCTCAGCTCATAACCTGCACGCCATTTTGTTTGTCTGCCGAGCCTCAACATGACTGCCACCTCTGTTCCACAGGCGCAGCGTTTTTCCCGCTCCGACTACAAGACCCTGGGCCTGGCCGCCCTGGGCGGAGCCTTGGAAATCTACGACTTCATTATCTTCGTGTTCTTCGCGCTGACCCTCAGCCAACTGTTCTTCCCGCCGGAAATGCCCGAGTGGCTGCGCTTGCTGCAAAGCTTCGGCATCTTCGTCACCGGTTACCTGGCGCGCCCGCTGGGCGGCATCCTGATGGCGCACTTCGCCGATCATCTGGGGCGCAAACGTGTGTTCAGCCTGAGCATCCTGATGATGGCGTTGCCCTGCCTGCTGATCGGGATCATGCCCACCTACGCACAGATCGGTTATTTCGCACCGCTGATCCTGCTGGTGCTGCGCGTGCTGCAGGGCGCGGCGGTGGGCGGTGAAGTACCCAGCGCCTGGACTTTCGTCGCCGAACACGCACCGCGCAACCATCGTGGTTATGCCCTGGGCTTCCTGCAAGCCGGCCTGACCTTCGGCTACCTGCTCGGCGCCCTCACCGCCACGCTGCTGGCGCAGGTCTTCACCCCGGCCGAAATCCTCGACTACGCCTGGCGCTTCCCCTTCCTGCTCGGCGGTGTGTTCGGCGTGATCGGCGTGTGGCTGCGGCGCTGGCTCAGCGAAACCCCGGTCTTCCTCGAAATGCAGGCTCGCCGCCAGGCCGCCGCCGAGCTGCCGCTGCGCACCGTACTGCGTGACCATCGCGCCGTACTGTTGCCGGCGATGATCCTCACCTGCGTGCTCACCTCCGCCGTGGTGGTGCTGGTGGTCATCACCCCGACCATGATGCAGAAAACCTTCGGCATGAGCCCCAGCCACACCTTTGCCTTGAGCGCCCTGGGCATTGTCTTCCTGAATATCGGCTGCGTCCTCGCCGGCCTGCTGGTAGACCGCATCGGTGCCTGGCGCGCGGTGCTGGTCTACAGCCTGCTGCTGCCGGTGGGTATTTTCCTGCTGTACGCCAGCCTGATCAGCGGCGGCATCTGGCTTGGCGCGGCGTACGCTGTGGCGGGCTTGAGTTGCGGGGTGGTGGGCGCGGTGCCATCGGTGATGGTCGGCCTGTTTCCGGCGCAGGTGCGGGTGTCGGGAATTTCCTTCACCTACAACATCGCTTACGCACTGTGGGCGAGTACCACGCCGCTGATGCTGATCGCGCTGATGCCGACCAGCCCGTGGATTTGCGTGGGGTATTGCGTGGTAATGGGCGCGGTGGGGGTGGTGTGTGTGGCGCTGTTTGGCAAGCGCCACACCTTGGCGGCCTGAAGGTCAGGTCAAGAAGTGCCACAGCACCAGCGTACCTACCAACCCGACCACCGAAACAATCGTCTGCAACACCGACCACACCCAAATCGTCTGCTTCAGCTGCAAGCCAAAGTACTCGCGCACCATCCAGAACCCCGCATCGTTGACGTGGCAGAAGAACACCGAGCCGGCGCCGATCGCCAGTGCCACCAGTGAGCTTTGTGTCGCCGCCAACCCGGCCATCATCGGTGCGAGGATGCCGGCGGTCGTGGTGGTGGCGACCGTGGCCGAGCCGGTGGCCTGGCGAAGGGCCACGGCGATCAACCAGGCCAGCAGCAGGTACGGCATGTGCGCGCCTTCGGCGACTTTGCTGATGGTTTGGCTGACGCCGGCATCCAGCAAGGTTTGCTTGAGGCCGCCGCCGGCGCCGATGGTCAGCAGCAATACGGCGATGGGGGCAAGGGCCTTGCGCAGGGTGTTGCCGACCTCAGCGCGCGGCATCCCGGCGGCCCAGCCCAGGCAGATCACGGCGGCGATCACTGCCAGGCCCAGGGCGATCAGCGGTTCGCCGAGGAATTTCAGGGTCAGGCCCACGCTGCTTTCCGCTGGCAGCGCGACTTTGGCCAAGGTGCTGCCGAGCATCAGAATCACCGGCAACAGAATGATCAGCAATGACACGCCAAAGCTCGGCTGGCGCGGGGCCTTGGGTGGGGCGCTGAACAACGCGCCGATGTCGGCCGGCTCATCCACATGCAGGCGCTTGGACAGCCAGTTGCCATAGAGCGGCCCGGCGAGGATCACCGCCGGCACCGCCAGGCAAAAGCCCAGCAACATGGTCAGGCCCAGGTCGGCGTGCAACGCGCCCACCGCAATCAGCGGCCCCGGGTGCGGTGGCATCAAGGCGTGCAGGGTGGTCATGCCCGCCAGCGCCGGGATGGCGATTTTCAACAGCGGCTGGTTCGAACGTTTGGCCATCACAAAGATGATTGGCACCATCATCACCAGGCCCACTTCGAAGAACAGCGGCAGGCCGATCACCATCGCCACCAGCGCCATCACCCATGGCAACGACTTGCCCTTGCCCAGCCCGAGCAGGGTGGTGGCGATGCGGTCGGCCGCGCCGGATTCCGCCATCAGCGCACCCAGCATCGAGCCCAGGGCAATGATGATCCCGGCCTCACCGAGGATCGCCCCGGCGCCCTTGCTGAAGGCCTTGGCCACCTCTTCCGCTGGCAGTCCGGCGCCGACCCCGGCGATAAAGGTGCCGATCAGGATCGACAGGAACGGCGGCAACTTGGTCGCGCTGATCAGCACGATGATGCTGGCGATGGCCAGCAGTACGCAGAGCATGAGGCGGGTGTCGTGAACCATCCACGCGGCAGTCGATAGCGCCAAGGCGAGACTCCTTATCGAACAGGTTGGGAAAATTGTTTCTTTTTGTTTCCTGCCCCAAAAGCATACCTGATAACACCCGCCCCAGAGCCATTGCTGTCGGATTTGTAATCTTTGCTCCACCGCCCTGATAAGTCGCGCCCGCTACATTTTCCCGGCTTTTACTTTATGGGCGTGGAACTCTCGTTATGGCAATTTCCGTTAGAAAGCTACTGGGGGCGACGCTGTTGTGGGGAGCTGCCAGCATTGCCCAGGCGCAAACCCTCACCCTCGACGCGGCCCTGCAAACTGCCTTCGCCAACAACCCTGACCTGGCGGCTGCGCAATGGGACATCGAGATCGCCGCGGGCGGTCGCCAGCAGGCCGGGCTGATCCCCAATCCGGTGGCGTCCTGGGATGCCGAAGACACACGTCGCGATACGCGCACCACCACCCTCAAGCTCAGCCAAACCCTGGAACTGGGTGGCAAGCGCGGTGCCCGCATTGACGTGGCGACGCGTGCCCAGGACGCCGCCGCACTGGCCTTGGAACAGCGCCGCAACACGTTGCGAGCCGAGGTGATCGACGGCTATTACGGTGCCCTGCGTGCCCAGGAACGTCTCGACCTGGCGCAACGCTCCCTGGCGTTGGCCGAGCGCGGCCTGGTGGTCGCCAACGGCCGCGTGACTGCTGGCAAATCCTCACCGGTGGAAGCCACGCGGGCCCAGGTGCAGTTGTCGGAGATCCGCCTCGAATTCAACCGCGCGCAAATGGGCCTCACCGACGCCTATCGCCGCCTGGCCGCCAGTACCGGCAGCGCGGCGACCGACTTCCAGGCCGTCGCCACGCCAAGCCACTCCACACCGCCGTTGCCGTCCGCCACGCACCTGTTGGCTCGCCTTGAACAGACCGCCGAACTGCGTCTGGCCGAACTGCAGATTGTGCAGAACGAAGCCAGCGTGGGTCTGGAAAAAGCCCAGCGTATTCCCGACCTGGATGTGTCCATTGGCAGTCAGTACGACGCCAGTGTGCGCGAGCGGGTGAACCTGGTCGGCGTATCGATGCCGATTCCGTTGTTCAACCGCAACCAGGGCAACGTACTTGCCGCCACGCGCCGTGCCGATCAGGCTCGCGACCAGCGCAACGCTGCTGAATTGCGTTTGCGCACCGAAACCCGCCAGGCCCTGGACCTGTGGCAAACCGCGAACAGCGAAGTCCGCGCATTCAACCAGCAGATCCTGCCCGCCGCCCAAAGCGCGGTGGACAGCGCCACCCGCGGCTTCGAGATGGGCAAGTTCAGCTTCCTCGACGTGCTCGACGCCCAGCGCACCCTGATCGCGGCGCGCACCCAATACCTTGCGGCCACCGCCCAGGCCACCGATGCCTGGCTGCGCATCGAACGGATTTACGGCGACCTCGCCCGGTTTTGATTTTTTCTGGAGTGCCTTATGAACAAACGACACGGCGTGGCGCTTGCCGTCGCCTTGGGCCTGATGCTGTCCGGCGTGGCCAACGCCGAGGAAGAAGAAGGCACGCTCGAGCTGACTGAACAACAAATCCAGGCCGCCGGCATCGAGCTCGCCGAGGCCCGACCCCGGTCGATCAGCACATTGCTGACGCTGCCGGGGGAGGTGCGTTTCGACGAAGACCGCACCTCGCATATCGTCCCGCGCGCGGCCGGTGTGGTGGAGTCGGTGAAGGTCAATCTTGGCCAGGCGGTGAAGAAGGGCGAGTTGCTCGCGGTGATCTCCAGCCAGCAGATTTCCGACCAGCGCAGTGAACTGGCTGCCAGCGAGCGTCGGGTTGAACTGGCGCGTATCACCTTCCAGCGTGAACGCCAGTTGTGGCAGGACAAAATCTCCGCCGAGCAGGATTACCTGCTGGCGCGCCAAACCCTGCAAGAAGCCGAAATCGCGCTGAACAATGCGCGCCAAAAAATGACCGCGCTCAGCGGCAACACCGTGCTGGCCGGCGGCAATCGTTACGAACTGCGTGCGCCGTTCGCAGGCGTGGTGGTGGAAAAGCACCTCGGTGTCGGCGAGGTGGTGAGCGAGACCAGCAACGCCTTCACGCTGTCTGACCTGTCCCAGGTGTGGGTCACCTTCGGCGTATTTCCCAAGGATTTGAACAAGGTCCGGCTCGGCAAACCGGTGAAAGTCAGCTCCACGGAAATGGGCACCGATGTGCTGGGCACCGTGGCCTATGTCGGCAATTTGCTCGGCGAGCAAACACGTACCGCCACCGTGCGTGTGACGGTGCCCAATCCCGACGACGCCTGGCGCCCAGGACTGTTCGTCACCGTGCAATTGGCCACCGACACCTACCAGGCCAAGGTCACCGTGCCGCAAACGGCGATCCAGACCGTCGAGGAAAAACCCTCGGTCTTCGTACGCACCCCTGACGGTTTTATCACCCGCCACCTCGAGCTTGGCGCCAGTGAAAACGGCTACGTCGAAGTGCGCCAGGGCCTGGAGGCCGGTGCTCAGGTGGCCACCACCGGCAGCTTCATCCTCAAGTCCGAATTGGGCAAGGGCTCGGCCGAGCACGCCCATTGATCCTGCGAGTGATTTCCCATGTTTGAGCGCCTTATCCAATTCGCCATCGAGCAGCGCATCATTGTGCTGCTGGCGGTGCTGTTGATGGCCGGTGTCGGCATTGCCAGCTATCAGAAACTGCCCATCGACGCGGTGCCCGACATCACCAATGTGCAGGTGCAGATCAACTCGGCGGCGGCCGGTTTTTCGCCGCTGGAGACCGAGCAGCGCATTACCTTTCCCATCGAAACCGCGATGGCCGGCTTGCCGGGGCTGCAGCAGACCCGTTCGCTGTCACGCTCCGGCTTGTCCCAGGTGACGGTGATCTTCAAGGACGGCACCGACCTGTTCTTCGCCCGCCAGTTGGTCAACGAGCGCCTGCAGGTTGCCCGCGAGCAATTGCCTGTGGGGATTGAAACCGCGATGGGGCCGATTTCCACCGGCCTCGGGGAAATTTTCCTGTGGACCGTGGAGGCCGAGGAGGGCGCACGCAAGGACGACGGCACGCCCTACACGCCGACCGACCTGCGGGTGATCCAGGACTGGATCATCAAGCCGCAACTGCGCAACGTGCCCGGTGTGGCCGAGATCAACACCATCGGCGGCTTCGCCAAGGAATACCAGATCGCCCCCGACCCCAAGCGCCTGGCGGCCTACAACCTGACCTTGAACGATCTGGTCACGGCGCTGGAACGCAACAACGCCAACGTCGGCGCCGGCTACATCGAGCGCAGCGGCGAGCAATTGTTGATCCGCGCGCCGGGGCAGGTGGCGTCCATCGACGACATCGCCAATATCGTCATCACCATGTCCGACGGCACACCGATCCGCGTGCGCAATGTCGCCCAGGTCGAGATCGGCCGTGAGCTGCGTACCGGTGCCGCCACGGAAAACGGCCGCGAAGTGGTGCTGGGCACGGTGTTCATGTTGATCGGAGAAAACAGCCGCACCGTGTCCCAGGCGGTGGCTTCCAGGCTCGAACAAATCAACCGCTCGCTGCCCGAAGGCGTGGTGGCGGTGACCGTCTACGACCGCACCAATCTCGTCGAAAAAGCCATTGCCACCGTGAAGAAAAATCTCTTCGAGGGTGCGCTGCTGGTGGTCGCGGTGCTGTTCCTGTTCCTCGGCAATATCCGCGCGGCGCTGATCACCGCGATGGTGATTCCCCTGGCGATGTTGTTCACCTTTACCGGCATGTTCACCCACAAAGTCAGCGCCAACCTGATGAGCCTCGGCGCGCTGGACTTCGGCATTATCGTCGACGGCGCGGTGGTGATCGTCGAGAACGCCATCCGCCGCCTGGCCCATGCGCAGCAGCGCCATGGGCGCCTGCTGACCCGCAGCGAGCGCCTGCACGAGGTGTTCGCGGCGGCCAAGGAAGCGCGGCGTGCGCTGATCTTCGGGCAACTGATCATCATGGTCGTGTACCTGCCGATCTTCGCCCTCACCGGGGTGGCCGGGAAGATGTTCCACCCCATGGCGTTTACCGTGGTAATCGCGTTGTTGGGGGCGATGATTTTGTCGGTGACCTTCGTGCCCGCGGCGATTGCGCTGTTCGTGACCGGCAAGGTCAAGGAAGAAGAAAACCTGGTGATGCGTACCGCGCGACGGGCCTATGGGCCGGTGCTGGATTGGGTGATGGCGCGCCGGCCACTGGTGTTCGGCTTGGCCGTGCTGACCATTGTTGCGTCGGGCGTGGTGGCCAGCCGCATGGGCAGTGAGTTTATTCCCAGCCTCAGCGAGGGCGACTTCGCCCAACAGGCCCTGCGCGTGCCCGGCACCAGCCTGACGCAATCGGTGCAGATGCAGCAGCAACTGGAAAAAACCTTGATGGCCCAGGTGCCGGAAATCGAACGGGTCTTCGCCCGTACCGGTACGGCGGAAATCGCCTCCGACCCGATGCCGCCGAATATTTCCGACAGCTACGTGATGCTTAAACCGAAGGCGCAATGGCCGGACCCGAACAAATCCCGCGAAAGCCTGATCGCCGATATCCAGCGCGCCAGTGCGATTGTGCCGGGCAGTGCGTACGAGTTGTCGCAACCGATCCAGCTGCGTTTCAACGAGCTGATTTCCGGGGTGCGCAGTGATGTGGCGGTGAAGGTATTCGGCGACGACATGGCGGTGCTCAACACCACCGCCGCAGACATTGCCGAGACCTTGCAAGGCCTCGATGGCGCTTCGGAAGTGAAGGTCGAACAGACGTCCGGTCTGCCGGTGCTGACCATCAATATCGACCGTGACAAAGCCGCGCGCTTTGGCCTGAATGTCGGCGATGTGCAGGACACCATTGCCGTCGCCGTCGGTGGGCGCCAGGCCGGTACGCTGTATGAAGGTGACCGGCGTTTCGACATGGTCGTGCGCTTGTCCGACGCGCTGCGTACTGATATCGACGGCTTGTCGCGGCTGTTGATTCCAGTGCCGGCGCTGGCCGGGAATGCGGCGGGGCAGTTGGGGTTCATTGCGTTGTCCCAGGTCGCCAGCCTGGACCTGGTGCTCGGCCCGAACCAGATCAGCCGCGAGAACGGCAAGCGCCTGGTGATCGTCAGTGCCAACGTGCGCGGGCGGGATATGGGGTCGTTCGTGGAAGAGGCCGAGGCGGCGATCACGGCGCAGGTGAAAGTGCCCGCGGGTTACTGGACCACCTGGGGCGGCCAGTTCGAACAGTTGAAGGAGGCTGCCGAGCGTTTGCAGATCGTGGTGCCGGTGGCGTTGCTGCTGGTGTTCGGGTTGCTGTTCATGATGTTCAACAACCTCAAGGACGGGTTGCTGGTGTTTACCGGGATTCCGTTCGCGTTGACCGGCGGGATCATGGCGCTGTGGTTGCGCGATATTCCACTGTCGATCTCGGCAGGCGTAGGCTTTATCGCCTTGTCCGGCGTGGCGGTGCTCAACGGCCTGGTGATGATTGCCTTCATCCGCAACCTGCGCGAGGAAGGGCGTTCGCTGTCGGTGGCTATCCACGAGGGCGCGCTGACCCGCCTGCGCCCGGTATTGATGACCGCGCTGGTGGCCTCCCTGGGGTTTATCCCCATGGCCCTGGCCACCGGCACCGGCGCCGAAGTGCAACGTCCGTTGGCGACGGTGGTGATCGGCGGGATCATTTCTTCTACCTTGCTGACCTTGCTGGTGCTGCCGGCGTTGTACCAGTGGGCCCATCGCCGTGAAGAGGAGGCTGCCTGAGTTCTTTAAAAGCACCGCAAAACAATGTGGGAGGGGGCTTGCCCCCGATGGCGGTGGGTCCGTTGATACATGTGTCAGCTGACACACTGCTATCGGGGGCAAGCCCCCTCCCACCCTAGACCTGCGCTGTTTTCAGGTGCAGGGGAAACACCAGGCTGAACCGTGTAAACCGGCCTGGCTGGCTGCTGACGTCGGCGTGCCCCTGATGCAGCTGCATGATCGACTGCACAATGGCCAGCCCCAGCCCCGTGCCACCTTCGGCGCGGGTACGGCTGCTGTCGGCGCGGTAGAAACGTTCGAACAGATGCGGCAGGTGGTGGGCTTCGATGCCACGCCCGGGGTTGCCCACCGACAACGCCACGCTCTGGTCGTAGGTCTCCACCAGCAGCAGCACGCTGGAGCCTTCGGGCGTATGGCGGATGGCATTGGACAGCAGGTTGGAAATCGCCCGCTGGATCATCAGGCGATCGCCCGTCACCCAGGCGTCGCCGCGCAGGCTGAGGGTCACGTGTTTATCTTCGGCGCTGAGGGCGAACAGCGCCATCACCCGTTGTGCTTCTTCGCCCAGTGACACCGGGCCAAACCCGGCTCGCGCCGCCGGATGGCTGACCTGGGCCAGGAACAGCATGTCGGAGACGATGCGCGACAGGCGTTCCATTTCCTCGGTGCAGGATTCCAGCCCCGCCTTGTACTCCTCCGAGGGCCGTTCGCGGGACAGGGTCACCTGGGCCTTGCCCATCAGGTTGGTCAGCGGCGCGCGCAGTTCGTGGGCGAGGTCGTCGGAGAACTGCGACAGCTGCTGCACACCGGCGTCCAGGCGACGCAGCATTACGTTGATGCTTTGCGCCAACTCGCCCAGCTCCTGGGGCAGGTTGTCGATGGACAAACGGTGGGTCAGGTCCTGGGTCGTTACCTGGGCCGCGACATGGCTGAACTGCTTCAACGGTGCCAACCCACGCTGCACCAGCCACCAGGCGCCCATGCCGATCAAGACCAGCAGCATCGGCAGGGCGATGAGGGTAGCGCGCAGGTAGGCACTCAGCAGGGCCTGGTCATCCCTGCGGTCCAGCGACAGCAACACCCGTACGCGCTCGCCGCTGGCCAGGCGCATCAGGCTGGAGGCACTGAGTACCTGGTTGCCGTCCTGGTCTTGCCAGTTGAGGTAACCGAGGGTTTCCCGGGGGGAGAAGTCGGTCAGCAACGGTTCCTGGGGTTTGGCACCGACACTGAGCAGCACCGCGTTATCGGGTGCGGTGCCGACGATGGTCAGGTAGAAATTGTCGTGGCCCATCACCAGGTCCAGCAACGAGTGGGGGCGGGCTTTGATTGCGTGGGTGTCCAGGCCCAGCGCGAGGCTGTGCTGGAGCTGTTCCATCTTGCTTTCCAGGCCTTTGCGCGCGAGCTTTTCCAGCTCATGGGTCAAGGCCAGGTAGGCCAGGGTCGCCAGCAGCACCACCAGCCCGGCGCCCATGAGGCTGACCGTCAGTCCCAGGCGCATCGACAGGCTGCTGGTCCTCATTGGCGCGCCTCCAGCACATAACCCACGCCGCGAATGGTGTGGATCAGCTTGACCTCGCTCTGGTCATCGACCTTGCCCCGCAGGCGGCTGATGGAGACCTCGACCACGTTGGTGTCGCAGTCGAAATTCATGTCCCACACCAGCGAGATGATCTGCGTGCGGGTCATCACCTCGCCGGCCTGGCGCATCAACACATGCAGCAGGGCGAACTCCTTGGTGGTCAGGTCGATGCGCCGGCTGCCGCGATAGGCGCGATGGCGGCGCGGGTCCAGCTCCAGGTCCGCGACGCGCAGCACATCCGGCAGCGGGATATGTTCGCTGCGGCGCAGCAAGGTGCGTACACGGGCCAGCAGTTCGGGGAACTCGAAGGGTTTGACCAGGTAATCGTCGGCGCCCATGTCCAGGCCCTTGATCTTGTCGGCCAGGCGGCCACGCGCGGTCAGCATCATCACGCGCTGGTTGCCGTCCCGGCGCAGTTGTTCCAGTACTTCCCAGCCGTCGGTGTTGGGCAGGTTCACGTCGAGGATCACCAGTTCGTAGGTGTGCTGCCGGGCCAGGTGCAGGCCGTCGATGCCGCTGGCGGCGCAATCGACGACGTAGCCACTTTCGGTCAGGCCTTGCTGCAAGTAATCGGCGGTTTTCTGCTCGTCCTCAACCACAAGGATACGCATGGGGATTTACCTTCAAGGAAAACGAAAGGAGATGGCCTCATAGAGGCTTGAATAGGCTGTAGGAAAACTCTGAAGCCTGAAGTAGCTTTAGGGTCAAGCCGTGTCAGGCCGGTGCGACGATTCGTCACTGGCCGGGCACGCAAAAAAAACGCCCCGGCTGGGGCGTATAAAATTCATCTCTGTTCCAAAGGAGCTACACAAAAGCCGCAGAGATGAGAGGTGTTCGATGCGCAGTATAAAAAGTGCAACTTAACGAGAAGGTGAGGCCGATATTACAGTTCTGACAGACTTCAACCTGTGAAGAGGTGTAGGGCATCGGCAAGTGAATGTAAGCGCGTCTTAAAGAATCGCCAGTGGGTATTCGACAATGACGCGGACTTCTTCAAGGTCGGACTCGAATGAACTCGAGCGCACGGTGGCCTGGCGCAGTCGCAGCGATAAATCTTTCAAGTTGCCGCTTTGCACCACGTACTTGGCTTCGATATCCCGCTCCCAGCGGCGTTGGTCGGTGAGCGGGTCGCCGGCGGCATCGCGGCGCATATACACCGCGTTGGCGTTGCTGTAGTCGGCGCCGGTACCCTTGCCGTAGCGGGTCATGAACGACAGGCCGGGAATGCCGAATGGCTGCATGTCCAGGTCGTAGCGCAGCATCCACGAGCGCTCCTTGGGCGAGTTGAAGTCGCTGTACTGGATCGAGTTGTTGAGGAAGATCGAGTCCGACTGACGCAGGTAATCGAAGTCGTCATCGCCGTTGTTGCGCTGGTGCGACACGGCCAGGCTGTGGGCGCCCACCTTCACGCCGAGCCGGGCGCTCCAGATGCTGTTATCGAATTCACCCAGCAGCTTTTTGCCTTCGTCCACGGCCTTGTAGTAGTTGATGTCGCCGAACAGCGAGACGTCTTCGTTCAGCGGGTAACTGGCGGCGCTGCCGACGTAGTACTGGTCCCAGGCGTCCTTCAGGCGGCTGCTGTACAGGCTCAGGCTCAGGTGTTTGTTCACGGTGTAGTCGCCGCCGAAGTAGCCGATCCAAGGTGAATCGACCGGGCCGGCGTAAAACGTTGCGAACCCTTTGTTCATGCCGCTTTCGTTGGGTTGGCTCATGCCGCTCAAACGCCCGCCCTGCAAGGTCAGGCCTTCCAGGCTGGTGTTCTGCAGGGTCACGCCACGGAAGCTTTCCGGCAACACCCGCGAATCGCCGTAGGCCACCACGGGGGTCAGCGGGAACACGTCGCCGGCCTTGATCACCGTGTCCAATACCCGCAGTTTCGCCGCGCCGCCGACCTTGCTGTAGTTGTCTTCGGGATGGTTGTTGCTGTCCACCGGCAGCACACCGAACGAGCCCTTGCCGCCGCTGCGGCCGGTGCCCGAGTCGAGTTTCACGCCGACCATGGCGAAGGCGTCCAGGCCAAACCCCACGGTGCCCTGGGTAAAGCCGGATTCGAATTTACCGATCAGTCCCTGGGCCCAGGCTTCGGAGTAGCCGTTACCGGTGGGGCTGGACTGGCCCTTGCGGTCATCGCGGTTGAAGTAAAAATTGCGCGCCAGCACGTTTACGCTGCTGCCTTCGATAAACCCTTCAGGTTTGTCTTCCGCGGCCACGGCTGCCAGGGGCAATGTGGCGATCAGTGAAAGGGGAAGGGTGTAGTAACGGATCCACATGTTTCGCTCCTCGGTGTTGGCAGTTATCAGCTTCTTATGGAGGCGGGCGTTCTTATTGATCGGGCCCGGGCTGATAGTTGCAAACCGTGGATAACGATTGGGTGGCGTGAACATTACAATTCTGGAAGCTCGTCGCCACCTAACAAATAAGTAATGTTCTGGTGAACATCGCGTCAGGGTTGGTTCGTTAGTCTCGGTACTGAACTTTCAGTCGAGGAACAGGTGATGAACTTTTATAAAACCGCTCTGGGTGTATTAACGGCCGTCCTGTCTTTCGGTGCATTAGCCGAAGGCGGCGGTGATCGCACCTTTGCCCTGATGATGGAGCGCAATGAAAAGGCCATGGCCGATTACGCCGTGAGAAACGGCAAGCCGGTGCCCCAAGTGCAGGCGTATCGCTATGGGATGAAGCTGGACATTGCCAAGGTGGTCAACGTGACGCCGCCGATCCGCGCGTGCAATACCGTGCCTTCGCGCATGACCTATGAAGACTCCAGCGGCAAGCTCACTACGCTGGAGTATCAAGTCATGGGCGTGTGCCGGAATAACGGCAGTTAGATTTGTTGGCGCTCAACGCCTAGGACAATTCGCTAACCAACTGTCGAGCTGATCCATAGGGCTGACGCTTGGGGTATCGTAGGTTTTTTCGTTTGAAGAGCCGATCCTCCATGAGCCCTACTCACTGCCGCCCCGTTCCGCTGTCCAAGGCCTACCGTTTGCTCAATCACGGGCCAACCGTGCTGGTGAGTGCGGCCCACAACGGCCAGCGCAATATCATGGCCGCCGCCTGGGCTATGCCGCTTGATTTCGAACCGCCGAAGGTCGCTGTGGTGTTGGACAAGGCCACCTGGACTCGCCAATTGCTGGAAGGCGCCGGCAGCTTCGTGCTGCAGGTGCCCTGTGTGGCCCAGGTCGACCTCGTGCAGACGGTCGGCAATACCACCGGCACCGAGCGTGACAAGTTCGCCGCTTATGGCCTGCAAACCTTCAGCGGTGAACACACGGAGGCGCCGTTGCTGGAAGGCTGTGTAGCCTGGCTGGAATGCCGCTTGCTCCCCGAGCCCCACAACCAGCAGGCCTATGACCTGTTCCTCGGCGAAGTGGTTGCGGCCTATGCCGACGAGCGTGTGTTCAGCGAAGGCCGCTGGCACTTCGAAGGGCATGATCAATTACGCACCTTGCACCATGTGGCGGGTGGGCATTTCCTGAGCATCGGCGAGCCCATCGATGGGCATTCGCTATAAGCGTACTCAGCGCCCGAGCATCTTCACCCATCGCGACGGCGGCATACCGTAGGTGCTGCGAAATTGCCGGGTCATATGGCTCTGGTCGGTGAAGCCGGCGGTCAGCGCCGCGTCCACCAGCGACTGCCCCTGTGCCAGCAGACTGCGCACCAGGTCCAGCCGGCGCATCGTCAGGTAGCGGTAGGGGCTGGTGCCGAACAGCACGCGAAAATCCCGCGACAATGCCCAGCGATCGCGGCCGGCGTGGTCGGCCATTTCGTCCAGGGTGATGCTGCGGCCCAGGGCGCTGTGGATAAACTCCCGGGCGCGCTCGGCGGCGACGTAATCGAACGCCTTGCGGCTGACGATGGCGCCCGCGGCGTTGCTCAGCGCGTGGGCCAGGTCGAACATCGCATCCTGTTCCTGCAACGGATCGATGGGGTTATCCAGGTTTTGCAGCAGCACATCGCTGGCGCGGAACAGCCTGGGGTCAGTGGACAAGCCGCCGGGGATAAACGGCAACGGCTTGCCGCCAAGGATCTGCTGGATCAGCGACGGCTCTACGTAAATCATTCGGTACTTGAAACCCTCGTCACTGCCGGCGTGACCGTCATGGGTCTCATCGGGGTGAAGCACCATGGTGGTGCCAGGCAGACTGTGGATCATGTCGCCGCGATAGTGAAAACTCTGCACGCCAGACAAGGTACGCCCGATGGCATAAGTGTCATGGCGATGGGGGTCGAAGGCGAAGCCGGCGAAGTACGCCTCGATACGGTCCAGGCCGCTGGCATGGGGGGCACGGTGCAGCCAGTCGAAGTTGGGGGTTGGTTTGCCCATGGTGGCTTGTCACAAAAAGAGGTGGAAACACGTTAACCCAGTCTGCATCCCTTGTCTGCCGGGGTCTTGTACGATTGTGCAGGTGGCGGGCGAGGTCTATGCTCCTTGCTCGTGCCCTGCGCTGATGGAACCGCCCAATGGAATTTATCAACCCTGCCTACGTGGCTCCCCTGGTCTCGCTGGCCCTGCTGTGGACGGTGGCGGTGGTGACGCCGGGTCCCAACTTCTTCAACACGGCACAGTTGGCTGCCAGTTGTTCGCGCCGCCATGGCGTGGTGGCTTCGGCGGGCGTGGCCACCGGCACGATCATGTGGGGGCTGGCGGGTGGCCTGGGCATCAAGTCGCTGTTTACCGCTGCGCCCATGTTGTACCTGGCGTTCAAGATCATCGGCGGCTGCTACCTGATTTACCTGGGGCTGAAACTGTTCAAGCGCTCGGCGCCGGCGATGGGCCAGAGCCTGTTGCCGGATGTACCCCGGCGCTCGCTGTTTTCCGCCTGGCGCCTGGGGTTGCTGGGCAACCTGTCCAACCCCAAGGCCGCGTTGTTCGTCGCCACCATCTTCGCGTCCACCATGCCACTGTCGCCATCCCCCGCGCTGCTGGCCCTGGCGGTGATCACCATGGCCAGCTTGTCGTTCAGCTGGTATGCCTGCGTGGCGCTGGTGTTTTCCAGCGAGCGCATGGCCAACCTCTACAGTCGTTCGCGCAAGTGGCTCGACCGTTTTGCCGGCGGTTGCTACGTGCTGTTCGGCGCCCATCTGGTAGCGAATCGCTGACCGTCCGTGGTAAGAAGCCTTACTTTCAACAGTGAGGCCGGGTCATGAGCAAGGTGCGGGTAGGGATTATTTTTGGTGGCCGTTCGGCCGAGCACGAAGTCTCGTTGCAGTCGGCGCGCAATATTGTCGATGCACTCGACCGCACACGCTTCGAGCCGGTTTTGATCGGCATCGACAAGGCCGGCCACTGGCACCTCAACGACACCTCGAACTTCCTGATCAACCAGGAAAACCCGGCACTCATCGCCCTCAACCAATCCAACCGCGAACTGGCGGTGGTGCCCGGCAAGGCCAGCCAGCAGGTGGTGGAAACCTCCGGCAACGGCCTGCTGGCACACATCGACGTGATCTTCCCCATTGTCCACGGCACCCTTGGCGAAGACGGCTGCCTGCAAGGCCTGTTGCGCATGGCTGACCTGCCTTTCGTCGGCTCCGACGTGCTCGGCTCGGCGGTGTGTATGGACAAGGACATCAGCAAACGCCTGCTGCGCGATGCCGGCATTGCGGTGACACCGTTCATCACCCTGACCCGCAGCAACGCCGCGCGCACTTCCTTTGACGCGGCGGTGAATAAACTCGGCCTGCCGATGTTCGTCAAACCGGCCAACCAGGGTTCTTCGGTGGGCGTGAGCAAGGTTGGCAACGAGGTCGAGTACCACGCCGCCGTTGAACTGGCCCTGGGTTTTGATCAAAAGGTGCTGGTGGAATCGGCGGTCCAGGGCCGGGAAATTGAATGCGCCGTGCTGGGCAACGAAAACCCTGTCGCCAGCGGCTGTGGCGAGATCGTGGTGAACAGCGGCTTTTACTCCTACGACAGCAAATACATCGACGGCCAGGCGGCCCAGGTGGTAGTGCCGGCCGACATCAGCCATGAATCCAGTGAGCGGATCCGCCGCTTGGCCCTTGAGGCGTTTGAGGTGTTGGGGTGCGCAGGGTTGGCGCGGGTCGATGTGTTCCTGACCGACGATGGTGAAGTGCTGATCAACGAAATCAACTCACTGCCCGGCTTCACCCGCATCAGCATGTACCCCAAGTTGTGGCAGGCAGCGGGCATGAGCTACAGCGAGCTGGTGAGCCGGTTGATTGAGCTGGCGTTGGAGCGGCATGCGGGGCGGAAGGGGTTGAAGATCAGCCGTTGAACGGATGGGGTTAATACCTGTGGCGAGGGAGCTTGCTCCCGTTGGGCCGCGAAGCGGCCCCAAAAATGGGACTGCTGCGCAGTCCAACGGGAGCAAGCGCCCTCGACACAAGGGGGCGTAGCTTCGTCAGGAGCTGCGAGCAATCCACGAATAAATCAACGTCTTCGCTTCCTCCGGCTGATGCGTCCTTCTGCGGTAGCTGGCAAACGTCGGCGACGTACAGTAGGTGCAGACCTCGCTCACGTCGATCTGCTCACGCTTGACGCCCGCCGCTTGCAGCAGCAACAACCCATACCCGCTCAAGTCAAACCACGCACTGCCTGCTTGCCTTGCATGGGGCGGATTGATTTGCGGGGACCGCAGCGGTGCCGGTTGCACGAAGCGCCACGGTGCCTGGGCGTGTTGCCACAGGTGCCCTTGGTCACTCTGGAACTCGGCGATAAAGCCTTCGCTCACTTCATAACAGCACGGCTTGATCGAGGGGCCGATAGCCACTTGCAGCTGGTCGGCTGCAATCCCTTCGGCGGCAAAGCGCTGCATGACGTTGGCGATAATCCCGCGTTGCAACCCCTTCCAGCCGCCATGGACTGCGGCCACCCGTTCGCCCGTTATCGACGCGAACAGAATGGGCAGGCAATCGGCGGTGATCACCGCGATCGGGTGAGCGTGGTGCGTCAACACACCATCGGCCTCGATCGTATTGGCCACCTGGCCCGCCTGCCATTCAATCACCGAGGCGCTGTGCACTTGTTTGCAGATGAATACTTCATCCGGGCGCAGTGGGTCATCGATCGAACAGAAACCGTGGTTGATGCCAGGGATGGCAGCGAGATTTTCAGCCTGATGCAAGGGATCACCTCCGTTCAATAAAGTCAGTCGCCGAGCGCTTCGCCTTCGCGCCGAGGGTCCGCGCCGCCGCTGAGCGACACCTTACCCTGGGCGTCCCGCTTGAGCACGATGGCCTGGATGCCGCTGGTCATGTCGATCTCGCTCAGCTCATGGCCCTTGTCCTTCAACACCTGCTTCAGGCCTGGGCTGAACAACCCGGCCTCCAGCTCGGTTGCCCCATTGCGGCTGCCGAAGTTGGGCAGGCCGATGGCGGCTTGCGGGTCGAGGTTCCAGTCGAGCATCGCCACCAGGGATTTGCTCACGTACTCGATGATTTGCGAGCCGCCCGGCGAACCGAGCGTGGCCAGCAATTCACCGCTCTCGCGGTCGAACACCAGGGTCGGCGCCATGGCCGAGCGCGGGCGTTTGCCGGGTTGCACGCGGTTGGCGACTGGCTGGCCGTTTTCTTCGGGGATGAATGAGAAGTCGGTCATCTGGTTATTGAGCAGGAAGCCCTGGACCATCACATGGGAACCGAACGCGGCTTCCACCGTGGTGGTCATCGACACGGCGCCGCCCAGGTCATCTACGGCGACGACTTGTGACGTGGAGATGCGCAGCGGCGAACGGTCCGGCGCGTACGCGACTTGAATACCGGCCGGTCGGCCTGGCTTGGCGATGCCCATGCTGCGCTCGCCGATCAGTGTGGCACGCTGTGCCAGGTAGTTCGGGGCCACGAGGCCGGCCACCGGCACCGGTGTGAAGTCCGCATCGGCCACGTACAGCGCGCGGTCGGCAAAAGCCAGGCGACCGGCTTCGGCAATCAGGTGCACGGCCTCGGGCGTGGGCTCAAGCCCGGCAGGCGAGGCGTTCTTTATCGGTGTCATCGGCGCAATCGCCAGATGCGGGTCGCGGGCTTCCAGGGCCTGCAATGTGCCGAGCATCTGCGCGACCGCAATCCCACCTGAGGACGGCGGCGGCATGCCGCAGATTTTCCAGCGTTTGTAATCGGTGCACAGCGGCGCGCGTTCCTGGGCGGCGTAGCCCTTGAGGTCGGCTTGAGTCAGGCTGCCGGCATTGCGGTTGCCCTGTACCTTGCGCGCAATCTCATCGGCAATCGGCCCGTGGTACAAGGCGTCCGGTCCTTCCTTGGCAATGCGTTTGAACACAGCGGCCAGCGCCGGGTTTTTCAGCCGTGTACCGGCGGCTTTTGGCGTGCCATCGGCATTCAGAAAGTAGGCTGCCATCTCCGGCGATTGAGGGATAAAGCGGTCAGCGGCGATCAGGCTGTGCAAGCGCGGTGAAATCGCGAAGCCCTGCTCCGACAAACGAATCGCCGGTTCGAACAGCTTGGCCCATTGCAGGCGGCCGGTCTTCCTATGGGCCATTTCCAGGGCCCGCAGCACCCCGGGCGTGCCCACCGAACGCCCGCCGATCTGCGCGTCGGTGAAGGCCATCGGCGTGCCGTCGGCCTTCAGGAACAACCGCTCGGTCGCCCCGGCCGGAGCCGTTTCCCGGCCGTCATAGGCGTGCACGTTTTTTCCATCCCACAGCATGATGAACGCACCGCCGCCAATGCCGGAGGATTGTGGTTCCACCAGGGTCAACACCGCCTGCATCGCAATGGCAGCGTCAATCGCCGAGCCGCCCTGGCGCAACATTTCGCGTCCGGCCTCGGCCGCCAGCGGGTTGGCGGCGGCGGCCATATGGCGCTCGGCATGGCGGGTGCTGAGGTCGGTGCGATAGCCCGAGCCCAACTCCGGTGCCGGTGGCTGTTCGTTGACCGGGGTGTGACAGGCAGCCAGGGTCAGGGCTGCCGCCATGAGCGATAGGTGGCGACGGGAAATCGAAAACACGTGCTGAACTCCGTTCATTGTGCGAATGATCTGTTGTCCTTGGGGCGCTGCGGTTTACAGGTAAATCGTGCCTTGCATGTACAACACTGCCTTGCCGGAAATAATCACGCGGTCGCCCTGCAGCTCGCAGTGCAACTGGCCCTTGCGCTGGCCCCCTTGCTCGGCCGTCAAGTGCGACTTGCCCAGGCGCTCGGCCCAGAACGGTGCCAGCGAGGTGTGTGCCGAGCCGGTGACCGGGTCTTCATCGATCCCCACATTCGGCCCGAACCAGCGTGAAATAAAATCAAACCGGGTGCTCTTGGCGGTGACTGCAATCCCGCGCTTGGGCAGGCCCTTGAGCCGCGCAAAGTCAGGCGTCAACGCGGCGACCTGGGCTTCGTCGTCCACCAGCACGATGTAGTCATCGGTGCTGAACACGTCGGCACTCTCGATCCCCAGGGCACTCAACATTCCAGCGGGCGGTTCGCAACGCTGTGGTTGCCGGGCGGGGAAGTCCATCGCCAGTTCATCGCCATTGCGCGTCACCCGAAGCTCGCCGCTGCGGGTGGCAAAGCGCAGTACCTGGGGTGCATCCGCCAGCGCGTGAATCAACACCCACGCCGTCGCCAGCGTGGCATGGCCGCACAGGTCGACTTCGACTTGCGGAGTAAACCAGCGCAACTCGTAGAACCCATCGCGGGGCACGAAGTAGGCGGTTTCGGAGAGGTTGTTTTCGGCGGCGATATGCTGCAGTTGCTCGTCGGGCAGCCACTCGGTGAGCGGGCACACCGCGGCAGGGTTGCCGCCGAAGGCATGTTGGCTGAAGGCGTCGACTTGGTAGATGTCCAGTTTCACCGTGAAGCACTCCGTGCGTGGGGGAGGCTGGACACTAACAGTGGTAAGTGAGTGCGTCAAAAGCGGCCTACCCCGGGATAGGCCGTGTGGCTCAGGCAATCAGAAGTCCCAGCGCGTGGTCAGCATGAAGTGACGTGGTGCGCCGTAGATGGCGGAGTTGTAGAAGCCCACGTTGGTGTAATAGGGCTTATCGAACACGTTATTGAGGTTCAGCGTGGTCGACAGGTTTTTCGTGAATTGGTAGCGCGTCATCAGGTCCACCACCCAGTAGGATTCCTGGGAAAATTTCTCGGTGGTGTCTTTGGGGCTGTTGTAGATGTCCTGCCACACCGTATTCTGCCAGCGCAGGCCACCGCCGACGCTGACTTTGTCCAGCTCGCCCTTGAGCTTGTAGATCGTGAACATGCTCACTTGATCCTCGGGCTCGAAGGTCGAGATTTTTTTGCCGGCGTCGTCGCGTACCACCTTGTGGGTGTAGCCACCCTGCAACTGCCAGCCTGGAGCGATCTCGCCGGACAGCTCCAGTTCGTAGCCCTTGGTCGTCGCGTCGGTGCCCTTGAAGGCAAAGTTGGGCGGTGTCGGGGTCTGGTTGTTGTACGCATCGTCGGGCAGGGAGCGGTTGCTTTCCTTCACCTCGAAGTACGCCAGGCTGGCGTTCAGGCGACCGTCGAGGAACTCACCCTTGAGGCCCACTTCATAGTTCTCGCCTTCGTCCGGGTCAATCAGCTTGCGGTTACGGTCGAGGTTGTAGCTTTCCTGGGGCATGAAGACATCGGTGTAGCTGACATAGGCCGACAGGTTGTCCGTGAGGTCATAGATGGCTCCGGCATAGGGAATGAAGCGTCCGGTTTCACGGTAGGTATCGGTACTGCCGGTCAGGGTGTAGTCGACCACGCGCCCGCCGAGCAACAGTTTCAGGTCGTTGGTGAGGTTCCAGCGGGTGGTGAGGTACATGCCGGTCTGGCGAATGGTGTCGTCGGTGACTTGGGAGGCCACGCCCCAGTCGGGCTTGGCCAGGTTGCCATGCCAGTTGACGTAGTCGACCAGGTTGGCGGTGGGGAAGGTTTCGTCCCAATAGCCCTTGCCCTTCCAGTGGGCGGTGCTGATGGATCCACCGATCACCAGGTCATGTTCACGCCCGAGGAAATTGAACGGGCCGCTGATATACAGGTCGGCCGAGTCGCTGGTGGTTTCGCCCTTGTAGCGCTGGGCGTTGATATTGGCGGTGCCGTCCGCCGCCGGCTGGTAGAACTGGATCGCACCCATCTGGGCGTCGTAGCCGTTGAGCTTGTGGTCCAGTTGCAGTTTGGTCACCCAGCCGTCGCCGAGGTCGTGCTCCAGGTTCGCGAACACCGTGCGGGTGTATTGCTGCCAACTGCTCCAATCAGTGGCATTGCTGAAGGAACGCTTGGCATTGTTCAACTCGCCGGCATGGTTGAACAGCGGGAAGCTGCCGGACCAAGTGGAGCCTTTGGGTTTGCTGTCCTGATAATCGGCGCCCACGGTGAGCAAGGTGTCGGGTGACAGGTCGAATTCGAGAATGCCGTAGAACACCGAGCTTTTGTTCGAGTAGCGGTCGATCCACGACTTGTTGTCCTGATAGGCCGCCACCGCACGCCCACGCACATTGCCGGTTTCGGTCAGCGGGCCGCTGACGTCCACTTCCGTGCGGTAGTGATCCCAGGTGCCCGCCGCCGTGGTGATGTGGCCGAGAAATTCCGCCGTAGGCTTCTTGCGCACCAGGTTGATGGTGCCGCCCAGGGAACCGGCGCCGCTGAGCAGGCCGGAGGCGCCCTTGAGCACTTCGACCCGGTCATAGATCGCCATGTCGCTCAGGGTGTTGCCCGCCGAATAGGCCACGTTGCGCACGGCCGAGGGAATACCGTCGTACTGGAAATTGTTGATCGAAAAACCGCGCGAGTAGTAATTGCTGCGGTCGGTGTCGTAGGCCGACACGGTAATGCCAGGGGTATGGCGCATCACGTCGTCGACACTGTCGAGGGCGAAGTCATCCATGTGCTGGCGCGTGACGACACTGATGGACTGCGGCGTTTCACGCGGGGTCAGCACCAGGCGCGTGGCCGTGGCGATGGTGCCCGGGGTGTAGGAGCCGGTGCCTTCGGTGACGGTGCCCAGTTGGTTGCTGATCACGGTGGTGGTGCCCAGTTGCAGGGCCGCGCCGGGTTGTGCGGTGCGGGTCAGTATGACTGCGTTGGGACCATTGAGCTCGAAGCTCAGGGACGTGCCTTTGAGTAACTGGGCCAGCGCCTCCAGGGCGGTCATGCGGCCGCTGACGCCAGGCGACTCGACGCCTTGGGCCAAGTCCGCCGCATAGGCAATTTGCAGCCCGCTCTGCACACTCAATTGATCCAGGGCATTGACCAGCGACTGACGCGCTATGGCAAAGCTGCGGGTATCTGCTGCTTCACGAATGGCCGGCTTGCCCGCCGGTTCCACGGCAACCGCAGTGCTGCACGCCAGGCAGACGGCAAGCGCAAGGATGCTACGGGCGTGGGTCGGATTGAGTGCTGGAAAGTGCATGTGAGCCCCGTTAGAAATAGGAATGATTTGCAAAGGCAAAGTTCTTGACGGGTTGAAGCTTCGAAAGCCGTAAAACTTTTTGCGACGGGGTCAGGGGCTCTGTATCAGCGAATAATCAGGATGCCACCCGGCAGGCGCTGGATGTGGGTGGAAGTGACTCTACTCAACGCCTGCACGATCGCGTGGGGGTCATCCAATTGGTAATTGCCGCTGACCCGCTCACCGGCAGCGGTATCGTTCAATAGCAGGATCGGTGAGGGGTAATAGCGACGGATCTCTGACAACACCTGTGCCAGCGGCGCGTTCTGGAACGACAGCCGTCCGTTGATCCAGGCCATCTGCTGTTCGCCACCTTCCAGGGACAGCGGTTGCAGATGCCCACCCAGCAACTGTTGCCAGTTGCCCGCCTGCAACAGGCTCTGTTCGCCCTTGCGGTTGGCGAAGCGCACCTGGCCTTGTCGCACGGCGACGGTGACGCCCGCGTCACGCTGGCTGACGCTGAATTGCGTGCCGACTACAGTCACGCTGGCCTCGGCGGTTTCGATGCTAAGAGGGCGCTCTGAGTCGTGTGCGGCTTCGACGTAGAGCTCGCCGCGCAGCAGCTTGATGCGGCGATGGGCGCCGTCGAAAGCGATACTGATGGCGCTGTGGCTGCCCAGCACGATGTGCGAGCCGTCCTCCAGGTCAAAGCGTTCCAACTGCGCAACGTCGGTCATGTGGTCAGCCTGCAGGCGCATCGGCACATCGGTCATCCAACCGATGCCCAGCGTGATCAACACGGCAGCGGCGACAGCCATAAAGCGTGTCTTGCGGTGCGTGGCGACTTGCGGGGCAGGGGGCAATTCCAGGTCGCCGGCGAGGTTTTTCAAGGCTTGCTCGAAGGCGCGGCTTTCCCACATCGCGGCCAGTTCCGCATACGCCGTGGCGTGCCGGGGATCCGCGTCGCGCCACTGCTCAAAGCGCTGGCGGGTGATGGGGTTGCGCACCGTCTCATCGCGCTGGGCGAACCAGTCGGTCGCCTGCTTACGTATGGCATCGGGGGTGTCGGCGCGATCAATCATGGTAGGTCGTTTGCTTGACGCAGGCAGTGAGGGCTTGGCGCAGATCTTTTTCCACCGTGCTCAACGACACCTGCAGGCGTTGGGCGATCTCGCTTTGGGACAGGTCATGCAATCGATGCAATACCAGGATTTGTTGCTGGCGTTTGGGCAAGGTAGCGAGCACCTGTTGAAACTGCAGCAGTTGTTGTTGGCCCTGGGCCTGGCTCTCCGGACCGGGTGCCGTGGTGGGCACCTCGACAACCAGGCTTTCGGCCAGATGACACTCATAGCGCCTTTTACTGCGCACACTGCGCAGATGATCAAAGGCCAGGTACTGCGCAGTTTGATAAAGAAACGGCTTCAAGTGTTCGATAGGGCGAGCGTACAGCGCTTTCGCCACCTTCAGGTAGGTTTCCTGGGCCAGGTCCTCCGCCTGGCTCGAACAGCCGACGACGCGCGACAGCATACGGATTAACGCACGGCGCTGCCCGATAAAAACGGCGCTGAGTTTTTCCTGATCCCCTGGCGTCCCTGTCTCCATGGCCCCGATACCCTGCTGCGGCGTTGCGCGAATAGCAGGCATACTAATGAGAAGTGGTCTCATTTGATAGGGTGGCGGGTGATTTGTTTGGAGAGCAGTCCTGCCGGGCATGTCATGGGTTCGACCGGCGCGTCAGCCCAGCCGCAATACCATAGCTCCACTGGCAATGATGCAGGCAGCCATGATGCGGCGGCCGGTCAGCCGCTCTTTGAGCACCAGTGCCGAGATCACCACGCCGAACAGAATGGAGGTCTCCCTGAGCGCCGAAACCGTGGCGATCGGTGCCGCCGTCATTGCCCAAAGTGCCAGGCCGTAGGACACGACGGTGCCGAAGCCACCGATAACACCTGGGCGCCAGTGGCGCGCCAGATAGCGGCAGAATTCGCGCCGCCTGACGGCAAATGCCCATACCGCAAGCGCGAGGCCGGTGAGCAGGAATATCCACAGCGTATAGGCCGCCGGGGCGCCGGATTTGCGCACACCCACACCGTCGATAAGGGTGTAGCCGGCGATGACCGCCGCGTTGACCAGCGCCAGGAGCATCCCTTTTCGCTGACCGATGCTGGGGGCGGCAGCCATGCTCAAAATGCCGATGCAGATGATGGCAATGCCGAGCCAGGCAAATGAGGACAAGGATTCGGACAACAGCCCCACGCTCGCTGTCGCCACCAGCAACGGCGCGGTGCCGCGCATGATCGGGTAGGTCTGGCTCATGTCGGCAATGCGGTAAGTCGAGGCGACCAGCACGAAATACACCACCTGCAAAATCACTGACGCGCCGATGAAGGGCCAACTTTCCTTGGCCGGCAGTTCCAGAAACGGAATGACCGTCGATGCGATCAGCGATGCAATGGACGCGATCATGCAGGTGGTCAGCAGCTTGTTGTCACCGCCCTTGACCACGGCATTCCAAGTAGCGTGCAACGCAGCGCCCAGCATGATGATTGCGAACACATCAAGGCTCATGAAGGGATGTCCTATGGGGCTCGGTTCTGTATCAAGGAGGTGGGGGCTGCGAGTATGCCCCAGGCACTTTCTTCAAGGCATAAAAAAACGCGCTACCTTTCGGTAAGCCGTTATCAGTAGAGGGTTACGCGTCAATTGAGGGCAAATGCTGTTCGATTACGCCTGGTCGCCCCATGCCCGGATATGTTTCAACGCCAGGCGTTATCGAGTAGCCCTGAATGAGATTTTTGCTCAGAACACCTGCAACAGTCGAACGTTGATGCGGGCGCTTTCCTTGAAGCCATTTTCCACCTCAAGGTCGCGCCCGAGCGCCACCAGCACCTGCGTCTTCGGGCGGATGAAGTAACTGCCACCCACGCTGATTTTTCGTTGCCGAGCTTCGTCGTCGCTGTCAACGCCATTGACTCGGGTCTCACCGCCCCAGGTCTGCGACAGGCCGACGAAAGCGTTGGCTCCGGGGGTGAACTGGTAACGCAAATATCCCTGCCCCTGGTAGAGCTGTTTCTGCTTGAGCGTGTCGCCGGCAGCGCCGTAGTTGTCGTTCTTGCCGTGGAACATGACGTCGCCGGTCAAGTCGACATACCAATTGTCGGTCAGCCCTTTGACGAAACCTACCTGCAAATCAAACTTCCAGCGGTTTTCCCCCAGATTGAGCGCGCGGTCGTGGCTATAGCTACCCGTTGGAAGGTACAGATAGGGTGCTATGGCTAGATAAGTGCGAGACGCTGAGTCGTTGATCAACCAGACTGGTGCGGCCAGGATAACGTCACCTACCCCGCTGGTCTTGCCCAGTGCACTCGTGTCGCGCCCGGCATCCAGCCGGCCAAACGGTACCAGGATCTGGGGGCCTACCGTCAGCCCGCCAATCGTGGTGTAGTGCACCAGCCTCCCGATACCGACATCCGAGACCAGCCGAGGATCCCGCGCCGTCTGCCGTCCCTGGGCATAGAGTTTGTTGCGCTCGGCATGCTGCAGGTACAGCAACCCCGCCGTCGTACCCTCCGGCGCCGGGACGAAATCACCGATGTCCACATCGATGGCGCGCGCGGTCATCGGCACCATCGTGATCATCGGTAGACAGGCCAAGGCCAATACCTTGTTCATGCTGCTCAGGGGCGAGTGAGTACCGGCCTTTGACACGTGGCCGGTCCTGCGGGCGACGCTGGAGAATGCTTGGGTCATTACGGAAGTCCTCTCTCGAGTAGTCATCTGTCATTGATCGGCCGGCGAAGTGCGGCGACACAGGACAGCGCGGCAGTGCGCATGACAACGATAGGGGGGACGCGCCCCAAGTCGCTTTGTTGGGGCGGTCATTCGTTGTGCTGGGAAGGACAGCTGCTCGGCGCTTACGCCTCGTGGCACGGGGGCCGCTTCAACTGCGTGCCTCTGCACCGGCCATGGCGTCGTAGGTCGGCGAGCGCAGCAGCGCATGGAGTTGCCGGCGGCGGACCCCCATGTTGCCGCCGTCGTACAGGGGAAAACACAGCGCGTCCTGCATCAGGCCGGCCAACGGGTAGAGGTCGGTGTAGGCATCGACACCGACAACGCGCATGGCATCGTAGACAGCCTGAACGCACAGTTCCGAACAGTGAACCTTGGTGATGATGGCCAGTTCGCGGCTGCGTCCCTGGGTGATATCAAGCTGGTGACAGGCTTTCCAGGTCAGGTAGCGCGCGGCCTCGATGTGCATCTTGATGTCGGCCAGCATGAAGCCAACGTTCTGGTGCTCAATCACAGGCACCGTGCCGGAGCGCTTGTCGGTGCGGGCAAACTTCAAGGCGACGTCGAAGGCCGCGCGCATCACACCTACGCAGGCCGCGCCGATGAGCGCCGCAGTCCAGGAGAAGGCATCTTCCACCATGGCAATGCCATCGCCCGGCTTGCCCACAATATTGGCCGCCGGCACGCGCACATTGTTGAAATGGATGCGCGGCGAGATCGTCGCGCGATGGCCGACGGTATCGAGAAAGCCCGCGATCTCGATGCCCTGGGCGCTGCCGGGCACCATGATGACCGCCAGCGATTGCTGCGGCGGCAGGGCCGCATCGGTGCGGCATATGACGCTGTACAGGTGCGCGCCTTTACCGTCCCAACCGGTACCGTTGGTGGTGTAGTGCTTTGCGCCGTTGATGACCCATTCGTCGCCTTCGAGGCGGGCGAATGTCTGCACGCCGGCGGAGGGGTCGGGGCTGTCGTAGTTAGCGCCGCCGGTGACCTCAGTGAAGGCCAGGGCGGCCAGGCGCGAGCCATCTTCGACGAAGTCCGGCAGGAAGCGGCGCTTCTGCTCCTCGGTGCCGTGGTGCAGCACCGCGTGCAAACCCAGACCGGTGCCCAGCAAGGCCGAAGGCAAGTTGACGTCGGCGGCGGCGAGTTCTTCGGCAGCCAAGGCAAAATCCAGCGTGGTCAGGGCGCTGCCGCCGAACGAGGCGGGCAGCAACGCCTTGATGAAGCCGGCGTCGACCATTGCATCGTAGAACGGCTGCGTGGCGTAGAACCGGTCTTCCGGTCGCGCGATTGGGGCGATGGTGGGGGCGACCTTGCTGAGGACTTCGGCGGCGAAGGTTCGCGCGCTTGCCTGTAAAGCCTTCTGTGATTCGGTGAGCTGGAAATCGATAGCCATGGGAAGCGACCTTTCTTGCGGTGGGTTAGGTAACGGACGACCCATCGTAGGCAGCCGGACTGCCTCGGTCTCGCTGGAGCGTGCAAGCCCAATTGACGATTTGCGCAAGGGCACCGGGCTTTCCCGACGGAGGTCGTGCCTTCTGCAGAAAGAGCCTATGGCGCGTGAATGCCCTTGGTTCTGGCGCGGACTTTGCGTCTTTCTGCCGCAGGTCACATGGGTTCAGTCCTGCGCCTGTTTATCCGGCGAAAACTGCACCGGCATGACGCATTCGCATTCCCGTCGTGCACAGCGCAGGCACAAGCGAAAATGCCGTGCCAGGGTGCCTGCAAGCCCATCAACCGACGACTTGCCTTTGCGTGCAAGACCAGTTGACGATCTGTGCAACAGGAGTAACACATGACACGTCTGAGCGGCCCGCCATACCGTGACATTGGCTCAGAAATCAGTCGCATGCTTGCGCTCGCGATGATTGTCTTTTGCGCCACTGAGGGGTGACCGCAGGATGCAAATCTGGACTACCGAAGCGTGCGTGCAGCGCGAAAGATTCAGCTACTGGCGTGAGGTCCTCTGCGAGGCCTTCGTCTCGCTCAATCCCATCCTCAAGCAAGAGCATGCAGGATCGGACTTCACGGGCGAGGTGAGCTCCCGGCCCCTCTCCATGAGCGCGCAGACCCGCGTGTTTTCCCGTGCGCAGTTCGTCCAACGACGCTGGGATGAAATCCGCCGCAACCCGGTCGAGTTCTGCTTCGCGAACTTCCAGTTGGAAGGGTCATGCGTGGTACGTCAGGATGGGCAGGAGACACTGGTGTTGCCCGGTGACTTCTCCGTCGTGGACTCCACGCGTCCCTACTTTCTCGATTTCAGGGAAGATTGGCGCGTGCTGTCATTCCGTATACCCAGGGAGCAACTGGTGTCCAGGCTCGCGGCACCGCGCCAGGCGACAGCGCGCTGCGTCAGTGGACAAGCGGGACTTGGATTGGTCGCGGCTCGCTTCGCCCGCTCACTTGAACAGATGGACGCCAGTGTCGGCCTACAGGCGCAGCATGGGCTCAGCGCCGCGCTCAACGGTGTCATCGCCGTCGCGCTGGGCGCCACGCTGGAGGCGCAGGAACAGGACCGGGTGCCGGTGCGGACAGCCTTCCGCCAGGCGGTCGAAACCTATATAGCCGATCATTTATCTGAACCCGGGCTCGGGCCGGACCTGCTTGCGGCGCGATTCAAGGTCTCGCGCCGGACACTCTATGGCCTGTTCGAGGAAGAGCCATTTTCCGTCAGTGGCCTGATCCGGGAGCTGCGCTTGCGGCACAGCGCGCGCGATCTCTGCAGTTCCGGTCATCCTGGCGTGCTCGCCGTAGCGCTGCGCTGGGGATTTAACGATGCCTCGCATTTCTCCCGGTTGTTCAAGCAGCGGTTCGGGATCTCCCCGCGCGGACTTGCAGCCAGCGTCGAAGGTGAAGCCAAACCAGGAACGAACAGTTTTGGATCGGTCCAGGATCTTCTGATCAGGTGAAGACAAGGTTCAGGAACTACAAAGGCGATCAAGGTGCGAGGTGCCGGGATGGGATGGGATGCGGCGCAGGGTGACCCGCGTTCATCTGTTGGTAGTCCCCGTTCATCACGGCGCGTTTCGCCATGAATATGGAGCCAGCGGTACTCCCCGGACTGACTTGTGGGGGCTATTTCTGAAAAGCATCAACTACCTCCAGTTTTGCTCACGAGGTGTTGAGGTCGTTCTCGCTCTTGATGCCCCGAGCATTGCGGTCTTCGAATGCCCGGGGACAGTCTGGCTTGGACTGGCGTCTGTCGACTCAGGCGGTCTGGTACAGACGGCGCTCGACCAGCCTGCTGTTACGCAGGCGATGCGTTGCCTTGGCACCGGCCAGCACGGCCAGGTCCAACAGCGGTTCGAGGATGACGACGGTCATGTAGGCACTGCCGAAGGTCAGGACTGACAGTGCGTTCTCTGCCGTGAAGCCCTTCCCGTAGAAGGCCCAGAAGGCAACCCAGGCGACGATGCCTGACTGGAAGGCCGTCGACAGGCCCAGTGCCTGGCGATAGCCCAGATCAACATAGGGCGTGTTTGGCGCGATGATACGCCGCGCCAGGGCAGCAACTGCCAACAGCGGTACCAAAAGGGTGGTGACGTTCATGCCGTACTGCGGCAGGTCGAATGGGGCGAAGAACAGCCCCTGGATTAACAGCCCCAAAGCGAGACCTACTGCTGCAGGTGCTGCACCGAACAACAGGAACAGCGTCGAGCCGAGTATGAGATGCACCTCCGAGACGCCAACCGGATGATGCGGTAGCAGTTCAAAGAAGCCAAACACCAGCGCCGTGGCGGCGGCGGCGCGAACTACCAGCGAGACGGCACCTCGTTCGCCAACGGCGTCCGCAACGAGTTTGACGGTGTAGGTGCCGACGCTTGCGGCGGTAACATAGCTCAACCAGAGTTTTCCGGCTTCCACGAGGCCAGGTTCGATATGCATGACGATGACTCCTTGGCCGCCTCTGCGGCTTGCTAGGTAAAAAAGGACAACAAAAAACTGCTCCTCCCTCAGTTAGAGGCTCGGCTGATCGCCACGGGCTCGCGATGCGGCAGATGCTCACCGGTGTGCCCGTGGGCCGGTGGACAGCTTGCATTGAGCAAAACCACCGGTTGTCCATGGGGAGTATTCAGGTAGGCCTGCCTCCATTCCTCGCCCCGCTGGACGATGTCCTCCATCCCGGTCAGGCCGAGGGTGGTGACCATTCTTTCCATGGCCGTGATCCATTGCCGGTAATAGGCGTCATTGACGCTTTCTCCGGGTTGCGCCGGGGCAGTCTTGATCTCTTCGCTGAATACCTGCACCCAGTCCTTCCAGGGGAACACGCCGGCTTGGTGCAAGTGCACCAGCAGGGAAAAAGCCTGAGCCTGCCAAGGCTTGTCGAACACCGGGCCTTCATCGTCGAGAGGGAGGCCGACCGCCTTGTAGTCGTGGCGCATGCTCGTGTTCATACGGCCTCCAGGTAGTTGTCCCATAGGTCGATGCACACACTGTCCGGTCGCCGTACTCCCCACAATTCCTCGGCACTGAAGCGTACGGCATAGACCTGCTGCGGCTGTTCGCCCAAACCGTGGGCCATCGTGTCCGGGGTAGCGAACGCGCCATGTGCAATCACGATTGTGCCGACCTTACCGCGCGCGTAGCGTGGCAGCCGGGTGTGATTGGTTGGGTTGAGGCACTTCGTCCGCACCCGGTCACCGACTCGGAATTGGCCGGGGACATCTTCTTTTGCCCGCGACGAGGCGCCGCCGAGCACTACGGCGTCGACGATGTCCGGAGTCAACACCGTGACGGGCTGTGTCGGTGGGGTTGGTTTGGCCGTACCCTGCAGTTCGGCGGTGCTGATGATGCCCTTTTCTGTCAGCAGGGTCTCGAAGGCGTGCAGCCAGTGCTCGTAGTAGCTCGACTGCAGGTATTCGGCCGGCTTCATGCGTTCGATGGCGTGGCGGAATTCGTCGACGTTGAAGTACCCGCCGACGAAGAGCGAGGCGAAGAGCGGAAAAACCCTGCGCTCCCAATCATGATGAAAGATGGGTTCGTGCTCTTCCGTGAGCACTGGGCCGAAGCCATGCATGCCGCCCAGGTCGTGTATACCATTCATGGGTTTTCTCCTTTTCAGGTTCAGGCTACTTGATCCGGATTCTTAGGCAGTCCGGTGCCGATCATGGCGTCGCGAGTCACGAGTTCGACCAGTTGTTCCTCGTTCCAGCCATCAGTACCCGCCGGACGTTCCGGCAATACCAGATAGCGCAGCTCAGCGCTGCTGTCCCAGACGCGAACTTCCTTGTCATCAGCAATCGTCAGACCGAACTCCGCCAGCACGCCGCGCGGGTCAATGACTATCCTCGAGCGATAAGGTGCGGACTTGTACCAGACCGGTGGCAGACCCAGGGTCGGCCACGGGTAGCAGGAGCACAGTGTGCATACCGTCACGTTGTGCACGGTCTGGCTGTTCTCCACGACCACCATGTCTTCACCCTGAACACCAGAAAAGCCCAACTCGGCGATGGCTGCGGTGCCATCTTCCAGCAGCCTGTGTTTGTACAGAGGGTCGAACCAGGCTTTCGCTATTACCTGGGCGCCGTTTCTCGGGCCGACCTTGTGTTGGTAGGTGTCCACCAAAGCATCCATGGCTACGGGATCGACCAGGCCCTTTTCCGTCAGCAGGGACTCGAGCGCTTTGACGCGTAGCGCTATGGCCTCCGGTGGCTCAGTGTGGTCGTGATCGTGATGATGTTCGTGCGTATGACTCATGTCTTTGCCCCCTCTGAAGTTGGTGAAATCGCTCCCTGCATTACTCGACGAGTGCAGCAATACCAGTATCCTGCGCCAGCTTTTTCACAGGTTACTTCCCTCGTTTCGGCCAAATTACCCCAACGCTTTTCATTCCTTTGGCGGGGTCCATTTCGGGGTGTGCGAGTACTACGTCGCGGTAGGAGGGGCTACCAATCACGGCGGGTTTAAACTTGATCAGAAAGTCATTGACCTCTTTGCGCAGGTCCGGTGCCAGATCGTAGTCGTTGTAGCATTCCTCAAGACAATCGAGCACGGCTTGCCAGTGCACCTCGGTAAGACCCATTCCGCGATGCGCGGTGACCATGTCCCTACCTCGGTATTTGGCGCTGCCACCCCAATGTTCAGAAAGGAAATCGACAAAGTTGATGTGTTCCTTCTGGAATGTTGATTCGGACATGTGGGCCCAGATATGGCCGATAGCGGGATGTCCCATGGTCTTCCTCAAAACTGCACCTGCGAACTGATAAATGACGTCGTAGCCCCCAAGACGCGCATAGAGGGAGGGCTGTTGTTCCACGGATGGTTGCTGGTCGGTCATGATGCGGTTTCTCCGTTTCGGCTGGGGACGATCTCATTCGCTCAATGTCGTGTTCCGCACGGTTGATAAAGGGCGCGAGAACTGGCGACGAATCCAAATTAGAGCTGCTGTCGAGCGCACGCTTTGCTGGCAAGGACAATCGTTTGGTCTGGACGGACAACGGCTTAGAAAAACCGTGCTTGCAGCAGATGCAGAATGCTGACATCGGAACTGGTCCTGCGACCATGGGTGTAGATATCGTCCGTGACTGGGGTTCTTTTATTTCTGTCTTGACCGGACGGTTCGCTGTTCTAGATCGCCGTGGACGTTGGTGTTTTACGATTGCTCCCATTCCATCGGCGTTGCAGCACCAAGGTCCCGAGTTGCAGCAGGTAAGTGGCAAATTCTTCGGGTGCCATGTCCCATCTGTGTAAAAACCAGGATGAATCGGATAGTCGCTGCTGTTCTCGTAGATGCATGAGACACCTCGTCATTTGTGTTTTTAGGGACACGGCATGGAGTGAACATTATCTAGGGGAGATGAAGTGTGCTTGGCTCGAATGGACAACCGTTTGGTTAAAAAGGACAGGTATAGATGTCCGGCATGCCAGTGGGCAGCGATGGTGCGGGTGGGGAGGGATAGACAGGGATAAACGGCCAGACACAAGAAAGCCCGCACGAGGCGGGCTTCTTGAGGTGATTCATAGACTGCTGTAGACATCTATGGATCGGTACTTGGTGGCTACACAGGGACTTGAACCCCGGACCCCAGCATTATGAATGCTATGCTCTAACCAACTGAGCTATGTAGCCAAGTGGCGCGCATTATTCGCGTAGAACGGGAATGCGTCAAGCATTTATTTTGAATTTTTATCTACGCTTTCAATTGTTTATCGGAAATGAGCGAGTTGGGCGACGAGTGGTTGCTGATTCGCTTCTCCTGTGAAGAGACGCCCATGTCGCCGAGCAATCTTCGACCGCCGCGCAAACCTGCCCGCCGCTCCTGCTGGCAGCTGGATTGATCGCCCGAGAGGCTTGGGGCTGATGTCCGGTGTTGGTGGGATCGGTGCGGTACTGTCAGGAGGCTGGGCGATCTGCCTGGCACGCACGAAAGAGGTCTGGTTCGGTTGGGCAGATATCCCTGTCGCCCAACGCTTGGCCAGTCAGCCGGATTTACGATTGAAACGGATTCTGGGTGGCGCGCTTGAGCTGTTCGCGTGCGCGCGACAATCGCGAGCGAACGGTGCCGATGGGGATGTCCAGTATGTCGGCTGTGTCCTGATAGCTGCCGTCGGTTTCCAGCGAGGCGTACATCGTCTTGCGCATTTCAGCCGGCAGGTGATCAATGGCGCTCAAGGTGTTCTCCAGGCGGCGGTTGATCTCAAACTCCCAATCCAGATTGTTGTTTTCTTCCTGTCCATGCCACAACGATTCATCAAATTCGCAATGCACGGGTTTGGCATACATGCGCCTGAAGTGGTTGCGAATCAGGTTTTGTGCGATGCCGCACATCCAGGTACTGAGCGAGGCGTTACCGCAGAAACGCTCGCGGTTGCGCCAGGCCTCCAGGTACGTCAGTTGCAGAAGATCATCCGCATCTTCGGGGTTGAGTACGCGCTTGTGAATGAAGCGCCTGAGTTTTTTCTGCTGGTCGTCTGTCAGGTGATGCATGAATTGAGGCGAGCTGCCAACGAGGTGAGCTAAAGCTTCAATGGGGAGATTCATGTTTTTTTTCCTTAGGGTAGACGCAGTCGAGCGGGTGTCGACAGGTCCCCTTAGCACTCCCTGTGCCAATTGAAAAAAATACATAACTATATGATTTACATATATAAATATTTTTAGCTGGTGGATTTTTATGCAGTGATTTGCATGGGGCGCTGCAGGCTTTTGCAAGTTTTTTCAAATTCGTAGTGAGCACGGATTTTGATGGAACTGCATGGGGAGACGTTGCCACACAGGGAAACACTCTTCCTGTACTGGCGTGTCCATGGAACAAGTATCCCGTAAAACAACTGACCCTCGTAACGATGTGCGAACCCACCCCTCTGAGGGTGAAGCGGTTGTCAGCCATGCCTCAGCGCAAGTGCACGCATCCGCGAAGGGTATCGATGAGCTTGCACATCTGTTTGGTCAGGAGGTGGAGCTCAACAGCCGGGCGCTGAGCGAACGGAAGATGGCGGTACGCGTGCTCCCGGCCGAGCAGCTTGTGCAACTTTATGATCAGTTGGGCCATCCGGCCAAGAAAACGCTGGCTTTCCTTTCACTGCTCTTCAGGCAGCAATTGCAGGACAGACCTACTGTCGAAAAATTGCTGAAGCTTGCGGACGGAGACCCGGCGCGCGCGTTCGTGGTGCTCAAGCATGTGGTGGCCAAGGCAGACAGCGAGGGCCGCCCGTCCGACACTACGTTGGCGCGCGATGCAATTGCCAAGCTTGAGGCTCGTTTCAAAGGGGAGATCCAGGCCGGCCTGAACATTGCCTTGGCATTGCAGTCGGCCGGGGTCGACCCGCAGGAGCGCCAGGCACTGCGTGTGCTCTACTATGCCAGTGTGGTCACGCGCCAGTCCCTGTCGACGATGATGCAGGCTTTGCTGGGTGTATACGGTGGTGAGCAGTTCCACGTCGGGCTCAAGGTGATGCGTAAGGCTTTGGCGGATGACATTGCGGCCTCCGTGTCGTCAATGCCCACACCCCTGTTGCGCACTTTGCTGCTGGGCCTGCGGGATTGCGGGCAGTTGAGCAGCGTATTGGGCGGTTGTCAGAAGCTGATCCAGCGCTTGAGTATCGAGCATAACGCCGTGAGCTTGTTGCAACGCCTGCTGGGGTATGCCGGTACCGGTATCGCTGTCGATGAATTGCTGCGGTTGGGGGACGAACTGGGAGGCGGTCCGCTTGACCGTCAACTGATGTCCCTCAATGCCCTTTACCCTCTGTTTCAGCAATTTCCCCTGGCATTGTGGTCCGAAAAGCGAATACGCCTGGAAACCCTGCAGGTCCTGCTGACGGTGATCGATGAACTGGACCGCACCTTGCGTGGACCCACACGGTATGCCGGTGAACCGAGGCTGATGACGTGACCGCTCTGTCGGCCATCAACCGTGGGTTGCTCAAAGTGGCACAACGCGCCGAGGTGCTGGGCGCCGTGGTGGTCATGGCCATCGTATTCATCTTTATCGTGCCGTTGCCCACCTGGCTGGTGGATATTCTGATCGCCCTCAATATCTGCATTTCGTGCCTGTTGATCGTGCTTGCGCTTTACCTGCCGGGCCCCCTGGCGTTTTCTTCGTTCCCCTCGATCCTGCTGTTGACCACCATGTTTCGACTGGCCCTGTCGATTGCAACCACGCGTCTGATCCTGCTGGAGCAGGATGCGGGTGACATCGTCGAGGCCTTCGGTAATTTCGTGGTGGGGGGCAACCTGGCGGTGGGGATGGTGATTTTCCTGATCCTGACCCTGGTTAACTTCCTGGTGATCACCAAAGGCTCGGAACGGGTTGCCGAGGTTGCGGCGCGGTTCAGCCTGGACGCGATGCCGGGCAAGCAGATGTCCATCGACAGTGACTTGCGTGCCGGCCTGATTGACGGCACACAAGCGCGGGACAAGCGCGAGCAGTTGTCCCGTGAGAGCCAGTTGTTCGGCGCGATGGACGGGGCCATGAAGTTCGTCAAGGGCGACGCTATCGCGGGGTTGATCATCGTCGTGGTCAACCTGTTGGGCGGCTTCTCTACGGGCATGTTCCAGCACGGATTGAGCGCTGCTGATTCAATGGCGTTGTATTCGGTGCTGACTATCGGCGATGGCCTGATTGCACAAATTCCGGCGCTGCTGATCTCCCTGACCGCCGGCATGATCATCACCCGCGTGGCGCCGGAGGGGCGTAAGGGCATCAGTAACATGGGCGCCGAAATTGCCCGGCAAATGACCAGCGAGCCCAAGAGCTGGGTCATCGCTTCGGTGGGCATGCTCGCGTTTGCGATAGTGCCCGGTATGCCGACCGGGGTATTTATCCTTATTTCGCTGATAACCGGCAGCCTTGGGTATTACCTGATGCGCCAGCGTCAGCGACAGGCAGAGCCCGCGGCCGCAGTCGCCGAAGCCGTGCGTCCCGAAGAGAACGGAAAAGAGGACTTGCGCGGGTTTGATCCGTCGCGCCCTTACCTGTTGCTGTTCCCCCCGGTTTTGCGTGGGACGCCTGAGGTGACGGAGCTTATTCATGGGATTCGCCAGTCCCGAAATGCACTGGTTGCCAATATCGGCCTGACCCTGCCGCCCTTCGAAGTCGAACTCGATGACTCGCTGGCCGCCGACGAAATGCGTTTTTGTGTGCATGAAGTGCCGATGGTCAAGGCCTCGGTTGTCAACTATCTGGCCGTTGAGCGTAACGCCTTGACGGTCGAGCCCGAGCATGGAATAGCCGGGCTGGCTGAGCGTGATGAACAGGACTGGGTCTGGCTGGCACCGGATGATCCACTGCTCGATGACCCGCAATTGGAACGCTTTACCGCGACCAGTCTGATCATCGAACGCATGAAGCAGGCCATGATGCTCAGCGGACCGCAGTTCCTGGGGATCCAGGAGAGCAAGTCGATCCTCAGCTGGCTGGAGCACAACCAGCCGGAACTGGTGCAGGAACTGCAACGAATCATGCCGCTGTCGCGCTTTTCGTCGGTGTTGCAACGCCTGGCCAGCGAGGGCGTGCCGCTGCGGGCCGTACGGCTGATTGTCGAATCGCTGATCGAGTATGGCCAGCATGAGCGTGAGCCGGAAGCATTGGCCGACTACGCGCGTATTGCGCTCAAGGCGCAGATTTTCCATCAGTACAGCGAGGCCGACGGCCTCCATGCCTGGCTGCTGTCACCGCACTCTGAAAACATCCTGCGTGAGGCATTGCGACAGACCCAGACCGGGGTGTTTTTTGCGCTTGACGATGAGCACAGCGCTGCGTTGATCAGCCTGCTCAACCAGGCCTTTACCTTAAGAGCCAAGAGCAAAAGTGTGCTGTTGGTGGCGCAGGACCTGCGAAGTCCCTTGCGTACCTTGCTGCTGGAAGAGTTCAACCATGTCCCGGTGCTGTCGTTTGCCGAGTTGGGGAGCTCTTCCAAGGTCAAGGTGCTGGGGCGCATTGACCTGGGCCAGGACGAGCTGATGCGTGGTGCGGTGGCATGAGTATTCGGCCATGGCCAGCGTGGAGATTGCGATGATGTTTGAGTTAAGGGTGCTTGATGGGCTGCGCCAGGGCGCAGCGTTGCCGTTATTTGGGGAGCGGTGGAGTATTGGTGCGCACGCGGACGCTGACCTGATGTTGAACGATCCGGGAGTCGTCGAGCAGCATGCGTGCCTGCGGTTTATCGACGCCAACTGGTTGGTGCAGGCCGAAGCCGGACTGTTGCGAGACCCCGAAGGCCAGGTACTGGCGCAGATCGCCAGACTTGAACTGAACGTGCCATTTACAGTGGGGGGGGTGCGGCTGTGCGTGACCTTGGCCGAGCAACCCTGGCCTCAACCCGCAGCCCCTGCGCCGGTAGCGCCGGTAGTGCCGCTACCGGCCGATGTGCCTGCGCAGGCGATGACGTTATCGTCAATCTCGCCCTCCCAGCAGAAGCGCCTGATCAGTCTGGTGCTGGTGGTGACGGTAATCATTGTGGCAGTGGGCATGGTCTCCACTGGGGAGCGTGAGGCGCAGGCTTCGCTGATGCCGCCCGCGGTGCAGAAACAGGAATTGGCTTCGTCTTTTGAAGTACGCCAGCAGTTGTTGAAGATGCTCAGCGAGCGTGAGTTGAGTCAGCGGGTCACCTTGCAAGTGATCAATGACCAGGTGGCGCTCAACGGAGAAGTCTCACAGGACGAGGTGGAGCTGGTAGCGCGCATGCTCAGCCGTTTTGGCGAGCAATTCGACAGCTCGGTGCCGGTGATCAGCCGTGTGCGTGTGCGCGACGGCACACTGCCATTCAGGATTGTGCAAATCGTCGGCGGGCCGAATGGTCACGTGGTCCTGGAAGAAGGCAGCCGACTGTTTGTGGGCGACGAAGTGGAAGGGCTGCGGCTGGTGCTGATCGACAACGGCAAAGTGGTTTTTGATGGTGCGCAGCGTTACGAGGTGCGCTGGTGAGTGCGGAACTGCAAGCTCGTCTGGACGCCTGGCAACAGCGTCAAGCCCAGTCACTGAGCACCTTTGCACCGGTGACGATGCGTGGCCGAATCCAGCGCGTCAACGGCATGCTGCTGCAGTGCCGGCTACCCCAGGCGCGTATCGGCGATTTGTGCCAGGTGGAAAAAAGTCCGGGCGACTACATGCTCGCCGAGATCATCGGCTTCGATCAGCAGGATGCGGTGCTCAGTGCCTTGGGTAATTTGGAAGGCGTGCGGGTAGGCGCTGGAGTGGAGCGCCTTGGGGTATCGCATCGAGTCCAGGTCAGCGAGGCCCTGTTGGGCCAGGTGCTGGATGGCTTCGGACGGCCGATTACGGGGCAGGGCGTGAGTGCGTTTGTCGAGGCTGACTTACCGGATACCAGTGCGGTGTTGTGTGAAGCGCCGTTGCCCACCGAGCGGCCGAGGATTAACCGTGCACTGGCCACCGGCGTGCGTTCGATCGATGGCCTGATGACGATTGGCGAGGGGCAGCGTGTAGGCCTGTTCGCCGGGGCCGGTTGTGGCAAGACCACCCTGCTGGCCGAGATCGCGCGTAACGTCGAGTGCGATGTCATCGTGTTCGGCCTGATCGGCGAGCGGGGGCGGGAGCTGCGTGAGTTTCTCGACCATGAGCTCGATGACCAGTTGCGCGCCAAGGCGGTACTGGTGTGCGCCACCTCCGATCGCTCCAGCATGGAGCGCGCCCGAGCCGCGTTCACGGCCACGGCATTGGCCGAAGGCTTTCGGCGCAAGGGGCAGCGGGTATTGCTGCTGATTGACTCCTTGACCCGTTTCGCCCGGGCCCAGCGTGAGATCGGCCTGGCTGCCGGCGAACCCCTGGGGCGCGGAGGTTTGCCTCCTTCGGTATACAGCCTGCTGCCACGACTGGTGGAGCGCGCCGGGTTGACGCGTGACGGTGTGATCACCGCGATCTATACGGTGCTGATTGAGCAGGACTCCATGAACGATCCGGTGGCCGATGAAGTTCGCTCGCTGCTCGATGGGCATATCGTGCTGTCCCGCAAGCTTGCCGAGCGTGGGCACTACCCGGCGGTGGATGTGTTGGCAAGTCTTTCTCGGATCTTGAGCAACGTCGCGGAGCCGGAGGACATCCAGGCGGGTACTGCATTGCGACGGTTGTTGTCGGCGTACCAACAGATCGAGCTGATGCTCAAGCTGGGGGAGTATCAACCCGGCAGCGATGCCCTGACCGATCTGGCGGTGGATAGCCGTCAGGCGGTCGACGGGTTCCTGCGTCAGGACCTGCGTGAGCCTACGCCGATGTTGACGACGCTGGAGCAACTTAAGGAGCTGACCGCCCATGTCCCATTCTGATGTGCTTCTCGGCGAGGTCGAGACGCTGCGGCGCCTGCGCAGGCACAGGGCTGACCGCGCCGAGCGTGCCCTGCGTGAGGCCAAGCGCGCCCAGCAGGCCCTGCTCGTGGATATCCAGCAGGCTAAGGATGTGCTTGAGCAGACTCGGCAGGAGGAGGCTCGGCAAAGTGCTGAATTGCTCAGTCAGCATCAGGGGCAGGTGCTGAGCCTGAAGGCCTTGAAATCCTGGGGCGCGCAGGAGCGCTCCCTATCTGCCAGTACTCAGCGGGAGATAGGCCAGTTGGAGGCATTGCGGGGACAGCAGGGGGAAAGCGAAAGTCGGGTTGGCAGTGCCCAGAAACACGTCACGGAGTGCCTGCGGCAGGTGGAAAAACTCCAGGAGTTATCCCTCTTACTGGCTCGGGAGCCGACATGACCCAGGTTTCAAATAAACCCACTGAGCGTCCGCGCCAGCGCGAGCCGCGGGAGGAGCGTGAGCCGGGGGCCACGACAGCCGTGTCCATGGAACTCGGGCGATTATTCACTCAATTTTTTACTGGAGACGATGGCGGCGCTGGTGCGGGGACTGCCTTGTCGGGCAAACAGGCGTCCGCCGGTATAGCCCTGATCGAGGCGCTTGCCGAGCAACTGGCGCCTCGTGTGCAGGCTGCGTCGCAGTGGCCGTTGCAGGCGGTGCTGTACTTGCCTCGCCTGGGGCGGATCAACGCCAGCGTGCGCCGCGAGCAGGGCGCCTGGACGATCGAGCTGGAGGCAGAGCAGGACGCTACGGCGCGCTGGCTTTGCGGTGTACGCCAACAGTGCGAGGGTCGATTCGCGGGAGCGCTGGGGCTGCCGGTGAACTTGCTTATGCCCAGCGTCGGTTGCGCATGCTGATGCCGGCGCTGACCTTTCCCTTGATTAATAGCGATACGGTTGCCGCGCGCCGTCGATTGGGGCGCGGCCTGCGCCTGCCGTTCACGGTGGCCGGGCAGGCCGGCGAGTTGCTGATTGAGCCCGGGCGTGCCCCAGCTGGCGGCAAGGCTTTGTGCTTTGAGACGGTGTGTGGCGTGCTGGCGCTTGTAGAAGCAGGGCCGTTGCTCAGTTTGATGGGGGAGTGCCCGGTGACCCTGTCCCAGGTTGGCAACGATCCGGACTCCTGGTTCTGGGCCTTGTACCAGTACCACATGAGTCCCCAGGTGCGGGCGCTGCTGGGTTATGTGCGCTTGCTGGAAACGGATCGCCCCAAGGGATTTGGCTGCCGGCTCAGTGTGACCCAGGGGGCGTCCCGGGTTGAAGGCTACCTATGGTTGACCCCCCAAAGTTTCCTGGCCTTGTGTGAGGCAGGGTCTTGGCGCGCCACTGCGGCAGCTTTGCCGACGCCGTTTCAACTGGCAATCGCCGTGACCCTGGGCCGCGTGCAGTTACCGATTGCGCAGGTGCGCAGCCTGCGTACCGGTGATGTGCTGGTGCTCGGCCCGTATTTTTTTTCCGCCCAAGGCAGCGGCTACGTGCAGGTTGGCAGGCAACGTTTGCATGGCCGCATTGACGATGACACCGGGCCGTTGTGCCTGACGCTTACTTCTATCGAGGACTCGTCTGTGGACGAAAATTTTGCAGCGCCCCATTACTCGGAGCATGAGGATGATGAACCGGTCGTGGATGTATTTGGCCACGAACCATTCGATGAGTTGAGCATGGCGCTGAATGTGCGTTGTGGAACGCTGAACCTTACCTTGGGCGAACTGCGTAACCTCGCGCCCGGTTCGGTGTTGGGCATTAGCGGTTACGCTCCCGGCATGGCCGGCCTGTATTACGGCGATCGGCCGATTGGCCAGGGGCAGTTGGTGGAAGTCGATGGGCGCCTGGGGTTGCAGTTGTCTCGCGTGATGTTCGGCCGATGAGTTTGCAGGGGATAGACCCCCTCATTCTGGCGGTATTCCTGGGGGCATTATCGCTGATGCCCATGCTGCTGATCGTCTGCACATCGTTCTTGAAGATCGTCATCGTGCTGATGATCACCCGCAACGCCATAGGTGTGCAGCAGGTACCGCCCAGCATGGCCATCAATGGCATCGCGTTGGCGGCCACGCTGTTCATCATGGCACCAGTGGGCTATGAGATCGCCGAGAGCGTCAAGGCATCGCCACTGGACATGAGTAACGTGCAAACGTTTCTGCAGACGGGCAATGAGGCCATCACACCGTTACGCGCATTCATGCTGCGCAATGTGGACCCGGATATATTGACGCATCTGCTGGAAAACACCACGCGCCTCTGGCCTCCACAAATGGCGCAGGAGGTGCAACGCGAAGATCTGATCCTGGTGATTCCGGCTTTCGTGTTGTCCCAGCTGCAGGCAGGGTTCGAGATCGGCTTCTTGATCTATATCCCCTTCATCGTGATCGACCTGATTGTTTCCAACCTGCTGCTGGCGCTGGGCATGCAGATGGTCTCGCCGATGACCATTTCCCTGCCGCTCAAATTGCTGTTGTTCGTATTGGTGTCGGGTTGGTCACGGTTGCTCGACAGCTTGTTCCTTTCCTATCTCTGAGTGGCGTATGGACCCGATTGTGCTGTTCAAGCAGGGCATGTTGCTGGTGGTGGTGCTGTCGGCACCGCCATTGATTGTGGCGGTGGTGGTGGGGGTGATGGTGTCTCTGGTGCAAGCATTGATGCAGATACAGGACCAGACGCTGCCTTTTGGCATCAAGCTGGTGGCGGTAGGGGTTACGTTGATCCTGACGGGGCGCTGGATTGGCGTGGAGTTGATCCAACTGATCAACTTGACCTTCGAGATGATTGGCCGCTCGGCCCGGAACTGAGGCCTCGCCCGTGTTGGCTTATCTTGATTTCCTTCCCAGTCTGATGATCGGCATGGCGCGAATCTACCCGTGCGGAATACTCGTGGCGGCGTTCTGTTTCCAGCATATACGCGGCATGCTCCGGCACATCCTTGTGATGGTCATGGCGCTGATGCCCGCGCCGGGTATTCATGCTGCGTTGACGGAGCAGGATTACTCAGCGTTTGTGCTCGCTGCATTGGCGCTCAAGGAGTTGGCGCTGGGAGTGTTGCTGGGGATGTTGCTTGCGATGCCGTTCTGGCTGTTCGAGTCGGTGGGGGCTTTGCTCGATAACCAGCGCGGAGCCTTGGCCGGTGGTCAGCTCAATCCTTCACTGGGGCCGGATGCGACGCCGATAGGGCATTTGTTCAAGCAATTGGCGATTTTTCTATTGATGGTCACCCTGGGGTTAGGCGCGTTGACTCAGGTGATCTGGGACAGTTACCTGATTTGGCCACCCACCGTATGGTTCCCACTCCCGGCGGCTGATGGCATGAGCGTATTTGTCGGCCTGCTGGGCGATACCTTCACCCATATGATGCTCTACGCTGCTCCCTTTATCGCGGTGCTGCTGTTGCTGGAGTTCGGCATCGCACTGCTGGGGGTCTACAGTCAGCAGCTACAGGTGAGTACGCTGGCGCCACCGGTCAAGTGCCTGGCGGGGATCGGTATTCTGCTGTTGTATTTTGCGCTGCTGCAGGACTTGATCGTGGGGAGTATGAGCCAGCTGAGTGACCTGAAGCACTCGCTGGGCCTTTTATTCAAGGCTCCGATGCCATGAGTGACTCGGGGGAAAAAAAGCACCCGGCGTCAGCCAAGAAGCTGCGTGACCAGCGCCAGAAAGGCCAGGTCGCTCAAAGTCAGGATGTGGCCAAGTTGATGGTGCTGGCGGCCATCAGCGAGATCGCCTTGTTCACCGCCGATACCAGCTTGCAACGTTTCCAGCAATTGATGGTGTTGCCGATCTCACGCCTGGACCAGCCCTTTGTACGGGCGTTGGAAGAAGTGCTGATTGAAGGCCTGGTGGTGTTCTTCTCATTCGGCCTGCTGATGGCCGGTGTGGCGATTGCTATGAAGCTGATCGCCAGTTGGATGCAGTTCGGATTGCTGTTTGCACCCGAGGCACTGAAGCTCGATTTCAATCGCCTCAACCCGATCAGCCAATTTAAACAATTCTTTTCTGCCCAGTCGCTGATGAATCTGTTGATGAGCATCGCCAAGGCGTTTCTTTTGGGGCTGATCGTATTCCTGGTGGTCTGGCCCTCTCTTGGGACGTTGATCAACCTGGCCAACAGCGATCTGCAAAGTTACCTCCTGGCATTGATCGCCCTGTTCCGCTATCTGCTGCATGCCTGTCTTGCATTGTTACTGGTACTGGCGGTTATCGATTTCACCTTGCAGAAGTACTTCTTCGCCAAGCGCATGCGCATGACCCAGGTCGAGGTCGTCAAAGAGTACAAGGATATGGAAGGCGACCCGCATGTGAAGGGCCAGCGCCGCGCGCTGGCGCAGCAATTGGCCCAGGAGGAACCGAAGGTCAAGCTGCCCAAGCTGGAGGAAGCCGACATGCTGGTAGTCAACCCGACCCACTTTGCTGTTGCCCTGTATTACCGCCCGGGCAAGACGCCGCTTCCGCTGCTGATCAGCAAAGGTACGGATGCCGTCGCCCGCCAGTTGATTGCGCAGGCGAAGGCCGCCGAGGTGCCGGTCATCCAATGCGTATGGCTGGCTCGCTTGCTCTATACCAAAGCGTTGGGAGCAAGCATTCCCCGCGAATCCTTGCAGGCTGTGGCACTGATCTATCGCACCTTGCGTGAGCTTGATGATGAAGCCAAGCGCGAAACGCTGGAATTGCCTGAGTTGGAACGTCGCTGATCAGCAGGTGGCGCGTGTGTCCAGGGCTTGGAGATTGGCCAGGGAAAGCATCCGGCTGAGGATTCCGTCGAGCGCATCGTTTGCAGCCGGCAGCGCGTGCCAGATTACCAAGGCATCCTGCGCGTCCAGGTAGATAAAACAACCATCGAACACCACGGCAAGCTCAAAGCGCCGCTCCAATACCTGCTGCAACTGCCCAGCCTGTAATGCTGAACGAGCGACGTGCAAGGCCATGCCCGGGCGTTTGCCGGCGTGCAGTGCACACGCTTTGATACCGGGAGCGAGCATCAGGTGAGCGGCAGCGCCACTCACCAGATTGTCCAGAAATACCTGGCGTTGATTGTCGGGCATTTCCTGGCGGCTCATCGTTCCAGCGAGATAGTCTGGTAATCCGCACGTTCCCCGGCGGGACCAGGCTCGGCACGCATCTGCGGTGGCCACCAGATCACCATCTTGTCCTTGCTCGATTGTGGGCGTGAGCAGGAGTCGCCCTTGCAGGTGGGCGTGCAGCCGGCGACAAGCAGTGCCGTTGCGATCAGGGTGACGCACAATAAGCGGTGTTTCATGGCGTGGCCTTCTGAGCAGGAGTAATCAAGGAGGGGCGGGGCACGCTGAGGTGTTCGTCCTTCACCACCGGGCGCATGGCGATAAACACCTCGGCTTCTTCACCCGGCTTGAGCCAGGCGCGCGGCCACACGCTGACGGCCAGGGTCTGCGAGTTGCTGCATTCCTTTTCGTCGATACGCACGTGGCGTTTGACCTGGTTGCGCAGGACCACTACCGCTACGTTGTAGTCCGGTGCCGCATACCATTGGCTGCGTTCGGTGTTCAGCGCGAGCAAGTCGCGGGTGCTGCACAAACTGTCCAGCCCCAGGGGCATTGGTGCCGCCTTGAAGGCCTTGGGCACTTTCCCGCTAACCATGTGCGCCAGGGTACTGATGATGTCGCTGCGCTTGATTACCGGCTGGTGAGGGCTGTAGCGCCGCGCCAACGGTGCGAGGGCTGCCTGCAATTCGACCTGGTCGGCCTGGGGCAGGTAGCGCGACGGATCGGCCTGGTCACCGATGACGCGCGGCGTGAGGATGAACAGGCGTTCACGTCGATTGTTCTGCCGTTCTGTCGAGGAAAACAGCGCCTTGCCCAGTAGCGGGATATCACCCAATAGGGGGACTTTGTTGCGCTTGTCGCTGCTTTCGGTGACGTGGAAACCACCGACCACCAGTGAGCGCTTTTCCGCCATGACGGCCTGGGTGCTGACCTTGCCTCGGCGTACATCGAGGTTGCCGGGAGTGGGGTTGGTTTCGTTGAAATTGCCATCTTCGATATCCACCGCCAAATGGATCTGGTGGCTGCCACGGCTGGTGATGACACGGGGGACCACCTGGAAGCTGGTGCCCACGGTGACCGGTAAAATGGTTGCATTCTCCCGGCCGGGGGTCAGGTACTGGGTGCGGTTGAAGTCGATGACCGCCGGTTGGTTTTCCAGGGTGAGCACCGAGGGGTTGGAGACCATGCTTGCCAGCCCCTTGGCTTCCAGCGCGCGTATATCTGCGTAGAAGCGCTCACGGTTCTCAATCGACACCTGCGAAGAGGTGCCCGGTGCCATATTGACGCCGCCACGGAATCGGCTGTTCTGAAACCCCCAGTTCACCCCGAACTCTCGCAATTGCGTGCGCTCGATATCGAGAATGATCGCGTCGATTTCCACCAGTTTGCGCGCGACATCGAGTTGAGTGATCAACTCTCGATACATGCCCTGCCGCTCAGGCAGGTCATAGATCAGCACAGTGTTATTGCGTACATCGGCTTCGACGCGAACCCTGCTGGGTGAGACCGGGGCTCGCGAGGTGAGTGTCGGGAGCGGATCCAACGGCCCGGTGTTAACGTTTGTACCCAGCATCTGCCCCAGTAAGGGGTTGCTCAATCGGGGAATGTTCGGTACGAGCGGCGCAGGCTGTGACGGGGAGGGTTGGTTCAGACTGTTGAGGGTCGAATTGGAACGCGGCTCCAGCAATCCACGCAGAATGCTGGCCACCCCCGGAATAGTGAGCTTCTCGCCGCGGTAATCCACTTGACGATCCGTCGCATTGGCGAATTTAAGCGGGAAACTCAGCACGCTCTGCTTTTCATCCGGAGAGCGGCGCTGGGTACTGAACTGTTTGATCTGCTCGATATAGCGTCGAGGGCCCGAAACCAGTACCACGCCGTCCTCGGGTAACTCGCCCCAACCGAAACGGCTATCGAGCAGGCCAATATCGGTGAGCGCTTGCTTAAGGTCGGCAATGGTCTCGGAAGAAACCTCCAGGCGCGCCGAGTCTTGCTGGTCCAGCGTGCTGATATAGAGGGTGTTGTTGTACAGGTACCATTGGAAACGGTGTTCTACCCCCAGCCGGTCGAGCATCGACTGCGGGGTATTGGCGCGAATCTTGCCGTTTACGTTGCCTTCCAGCAGGCCCTCGATATGTAGTTGTGTCCCAAAGGTCTGGGCGAAATCCTCCAGCACTTCCCGGAGGGGCTTATGTTCAGCTTCATAAGCGTAGGCGGTGTTTTTCCACTCGGGGGGGATGGCCGCCAGTGTGTTCCCTGCTGGAATCAGCAGCCAGGAAAGCAGGATAGCGTTACGCCAGGGAAATCCCTTGGGCGAAGCACGGCGTAAGCGACTGTGCTCGTGGTTCTTGTTATGCATTGCCGGTTCTCTGGTTAGTACGACAGTGAGCGTAGTGAGGTGGGTTTGAGGTTTTGGGGGGGGCGAGCAAGGCGCACGACTGTGGCGCGCCAGGTGTCGCGTTGGTTCAGCAGGGCTTCAAGGTAGCCGAGTACGTATGCCTCTCCCTGCCCACCTGGCAGTTTCTGGATCAACCACAGCTCACCGCTGTCCGCTTTTTGAGCCAGTGCGCCATGGAAGTGATTCAGGCTGGCAGCGCCCAGGCACATCCAGCGCTGCAAGGTGGCGGTGTCTGGGCGAGTCAAGGTCAGTTGAACACTCAGCACCAAAGCGTCTCCCTGACGATTCAGCATGATTTCGTCATCGCCCTCAAACAAACGGAGTTGTTCTTTGCCGCTGATTAACCAATCACGGACTAACGCTTGCATATTATTGGAAACTTTCAAAAGTGCTTTTGAGCAACATATGCGAAACACGCGTATGTTCCAGATATGCCATCTGGGACACGGTGCTCTTTACTGCAAGCTCATAAAATAACTTTGCATCAGCCTGCTCTTGAGATGTGAGGGCCCAGTGCTGTTTATAAAGTCTGTGGGCATTTTTGGCGTTTTTAGAAAGCTCCTCTGGAAGATTGTTGAAAATACTCATTAGTTACCCTCTTTATTATGTGGAGGTGCATGGGTTAATAAGATTTTGTCAAGGCTCGTTGTCGGTAATGCAAAGCGGATGCAATTAAATGTCTATCCGGTAGTCTCTCCCATGATTGAAAAAGGCATCGAGCATTGAATTCCAGCTGATACGGAAATCACCCTCGTCGGTTTTCAATACAAGTGTCTGAGCAGGGATTGTTTCGTCGTGGTGAAGCTTCCAGAGCGTGGCTTTGTGATGGGCGAGATACTGTTTTACCTCCTCAAAGTCTTGGGGGTGACAGAGAAGAGCCGCGTCGATCTCCTGAATCTGGTCCGCCAGCAATTGCTTCAGCAGGGCTGACAGCCGCTGAGGGGCTACCGTTTCGCCAAGCAGGCGTCTAATTGCTTGGTTGGTGATCGATGTTGCGTACTCCTCCAGGTTGTCACACATCGCTTGACGGTCACGTTCCCAGCGTTTGAATTGGGCGTCTGCACGTTGCCAGACATCCAGGGACGCCTTTTCCAGCAGAAGTTCGCACTGTCTCTCTGTCTGGTTTATCAGTTCATCGGCCTGTGCCTTGGCGTGGCTGATGAGCTGGTTGGCGTGCTCCCAGTTTGCAAGCTCCTCCCGGGGGATCAGGCAACGTGACAATCCCGAAGCATCCCTGGGCAATTCAACGGTGTATCGACATAACATCTCTGTTTTCCTTACGCGTTCGAGTCAAGGGACAGAGGGGCATTTGCCGATGTCGTCACGCGCCAGACTACGGCTTGCCAGAGCGTGTTCAGTCGGCTGCTTGAGTTTTCGAGTGAGATATTACTTTTCTCAACCGCACATACGCGGTTCCGGGGGAACCGCAATCGAAGGCGCTGCCACGTATCGGGTTCTATCCAGCTGGAAAGCAATTGCAGCGGATCAGCATCGGGCGACAGCATGGTAGGGGGCAGCGCCTTGGACAAACGCATGCACCACAGATGCTGACTTTCGCTCAACGGCGGCGCGGCCTCGGGATTGAACGTGCCGTGAACCAGTGTCAGCGCCAGGTTCAGTTGCTCCGTGGATGCGAGGGCCAGGCGAAGTACGGTGGGGTGGGGGGCCGGAGGCAAGCACGCGGCAATGCCTGTGAGACCATCCGGGGCGGAACGTCTGCTGTGATAAAGCACGCTAATTGAAGTGTACTTGTCACCTCTCCAGTCCTCGTGAGCGTGCTCCCAGGGAAACGCCCACCATTCAGCCCAGGCCAGGCGTTCACTCATTGAATGATCGAATCTAGGCGTCATGAGCTGGGCCAATCGGTTCCTGCGCTACTTGCGGCCCTCGCAGAAGAGGCTGACGTCGATTGAGCAGGAACAGTGTACCGGCCACGGATGACAACACGCCGAGAAGTGCCGCGATAACGCTACCTCGCCAAAAACCGAGATCATCGCTGGGCACCAGGAACGGGCCGAAATAAACCAGCCGTTGCTGCTCCTGATAAGTGGCAGCAGGCACAAAGATCACGCTGAGTTTCTGCAGGTTATCCACGGCTGTGGTCATGCCTGGAATGCTGCTCGCTACCATCCTGCGAACGCGTGCGCGGATATTATCGGGGTCCAGGCGTGGGTCATGCTTAATGAAGACTGATGCGGATGCAGGCTGGACCGGTTCCCCTGGCGCGATGCGTTCCGGCAATACCACGTGTACCCGGGCAATAATCACCCCGTCAATGTTGGACAAGGTGGCTTCTAGCTCTTGGGACAAGGCATAGATGTAGCGTGCCCGTTCTTCCAGTGGGGTAGAAATAACCCCTTCCTTGCGAAAGGTATCGCCCAGCGTCGTCCGCGCCATTCTAGGTAGCCCTGCGGCTTCCAATGTACGTACGGCGCGTCCAATATCGGTGGCGTTGACCGCCACGACGACACCGTCTTTGGCCGGGATTTTTTGGGCGCGAATATGTTTATCTGCCAATTCCGCGACCACCTCATTGGCTTCTTGCTCAGAAAGTTGCCGATGAAGTTCAACGCGGTCGCTGCAACCGTTTAACGTGCATACAAGAATAAAAAGCAGGGCGGCGGGCAGGGATTTAATCATGTTCACTATTGCATGTTACAGATTTTGTCGATGCATTGGCTTGTCTTGCCAAGGCTCTTTACTAACAGTTGGGTAGTGAGCGCCACATTAGAGAGTTCGCGCGGGTACTCTCTGAATTTTTCAGAGTCCATGCCTTTACTTGATGATTTCAGCGCCCGCGCGAGGCGGATTTTTTTATTTTCGATATAACTTGAATGCTCCGCCAGCATGGCTAATACAGCAGGGGGGGCGACGGCAGGCGTGCTGGCTTTCGAGCCTTCGAGCATTGACGCGAAGAAACTTACATCCGTGCTGGATATTGAGTTTTTCTGTGTAACATCAATGCCTCCGCGACGCTTATTCAGCGTTGAAAAATCAAATGCTTCTATCTGCATGTAGGGCCTGCGGTATGGGGGGCTGAAGCAGGTTGGTGATAATGGCGAATGCCGCATTTGCGATTTAAGCTCATATGGTACCTCCCCGGCTAATGAGCCAAGGAGGTGGTCCTGTTAGGCGCGGATTTCTTTAGCCGCGGCATACAAGCCTGCCTTCCTCCTTCCCTCCATAGTCTTTTCGAAAGTTTCTTTTGCGACTGCATCTGCGAGATCAGAGGCTCCCTCAGCAGCACCACCACCTCTAGCTCCCTGATTGGCACCATCGAGCAAAGGGGGGGTGTATTTGTTTGAATCGTACAAATTACTAGCGGATATACCAGCCATAATAAGACTCCGATCTTGATGTTTTGAACGTTGATTCACTTGTCATGAGTCAAGCTTCGTGGATGTCTGGAACTTTTTGTAACTTGAACCAGGCTGTGAGTAGGTGGCTCATGGGGCTAAACCGTTCCAAATAGGTTTGTGGCTATTTGTTTCTATATATGTGGTTTTTGAGTTGGATGGATGGAATTTACTGAATATTTAACAGTTCCCTTTGTCTTCAGGACAGTGGAATGTCCAATTTCTTCATCCTGTAGTACAGCGTGCGTTTTGCCATACCCAATTCAACCGCCACGGTATCCACGCAATACAGGTGGCGGTGCAGCGACTCTTCAATCAAGGCTTTTTCAATGTGCTGCAGGCGTGTCTTAAGGCTCACCTGGGCATCCTGCAGCTCGCTCACCGAGGTTGAAAACGGTGGCAGGCCCAGCACGAACCTCTTGGCCGTAGAACGTAACTCCCGAACATTACCCTGCCAGGTGTGGCACAGCAGTTGTTGCAGCAGCCCGTCGGTGGGCGGCGGGGCAGTGCGTTTGAACCGGTGGGCTTCCTGCTGAATCATCTCCAGGAACAGCGGGATGATGTGCTCTCGCCGATCACGCAAGGCTGGAAGCTGGATGTTGACGACATTCAGACGGAAGTACAGGTCGCGCCTGAAGGTTCCGAGTTCGACCATCTGGTGGAGCGATTGTTGGGCAGACGCGATCACACGCATGTCCACCGGGATGAAGCGGGTTGAGCCCAGGCGCTCCACCCCCCGCGACTCCAGCGCGCGCAGCAGTTTGGCTTGCAGGTTCAACGGCATGCTATCGATCTCATCGAGGTACAGGGTGCCGAGATGGGCTGCCTCGATAAAACCGGCACGGGACTGGATGGCGCCGGTATAGGCACCGCTGTTGACGCCGAACAATTGGCTTTCGGCGAGGCTATCAGGAATAGCCGCACAATTGACCGCGACAAAATTGCCCCGCCGTGTCGATAGGCGGTGAACCCGCTGCGCCAGGGTATCTTTGCCAGTGCCGGTTTCTCCCAGCAACAGTATGTCTATATTGAGGGGGGCCGTGCTGCTCAGTGTGTTTTCAATATCCGTGTCTTCGAAGAGTGAAGTATCTTTTTCATTTTCTCCAAGGGTGGAGACCGACATCGAAGAGTTCTTCATTATCGCTCGACTTCAGTGTTGAGAGGACAGTCTATGCTCGTCAATCAGGAATGAGGGTATAGAACTTATACTGGGATATTGACGTAAGTGTGGGCCGGAATAATGTAGGAAAATCCCGGCATTATTGAGGTTAAATTGTGCAACTGCCTGGCTGCATTAAAGGCGGGGGGGTAAGTAGGGGAAGTCTGGTAGTGAAGTGTGAACGATGCTTGTCCTATGTTAGGAAGTTTCACCCCAAAAAAAGCCGATGCAGTGCATCGGCTTTTTTATTTGTCGTAGACTTCGCAGGTAGCGTTTACACGTTAAAGCGGAAGTGCATCACATCGCCATCTTTAACAATGTATTCCTTACCTTCCAAACGCCATTTACCCGCTTCCTTGGCACCGGCCTCACCCTTGAACTGGATAAAGTCGTTGTAGGCGATCACTTCAGCGCGGATAAAGCCTTTTTCAAAGTCGGTGTGGATCACACCGGCAGCCTGTGGCGCAGTGGCGCCGACTTTTACGGTCCAGGCGCGGACTTCTTCGACACCGGCGGTGAAGTAGGTCTGCAGGTTGAGCATTTCGTAGCCGGCGCGGATCACGCGGTTCAGGCCAGGTTCTTCCAGGCCCAGGGCCTCAAGGAACATGTCTTTCTCTTCGCCGTCATCCAGCTCGGCGATTTCCGCTTCGATCTTGTTGCACACCGGCACCACGATAGCGCCTTCTTCGTCGGCAATAGCCTTGACCACGTCGAGCAAAGGGTTGTTCTCGAAGCCGTCTTCAGCGACGTTGGCGATGTACATCACAGGCTTGGTGGTCAGCAGGTGGAAACCCTTGACCACGGCCTTCTCGTCAGCGCCCATGGTCTTCATCAGGCTGCGTGCCGGCTTGCCCAGGGTGAAGTGCGCGATCAACTGTTCCAGCAGGCCTTTCTGGACCACTGCGTCCTTGTCGCCGCCTTTGGCGTTGCGCGCGACTTTCTGCAGTTGCTTCTCGCAGCTGTCGAGGTCGGCGAAGATCAGTTCCAGGTCGATGATCTCGATGTCGCGTTTCGGGTCGACGCTGTTGGAGACGTGAATCACGTTCTCGTCTTCAAAGCAGCGGACCACATGGGCGATGGCATCGGTTTCACGGATGTTGGCCAGGAACTTGTTGCCCAGGCCTTCACCTTTCGACGCGCCGGCTACCAGGCCTGCGATGTCGACGAACTCCATGGTGGTCGGCAGGATGCGCTTGGGATTGACGATGGCCGCCAGTGCGTCCAGGCGCGGATCGGGCATCGGCACGATGCCGCTGTTGGGTTCGATGGTGCAGAAGGGGAAGTTCTCCGCCGCAATACCGGACTTGGTCAAAGCGTTGAACAAGGTGGATTTGCCGACGTTGGGCAGGCCGACGATGCCGCAATTGAATCCCATGGTGTTTCCCCTCGGAAAAAAGTCAGGCCTTCTGGCTGTGCAGGTTTTTCATCGCGCGGTTCCATTCACCGGCGAAGATATCCGGCAGCACGCCGAGGGCAAAGTCGATGCTGGCATCGAGTTTTTCCTGTTCGGCGCGTGGCGCACGACCCAGGACGAAATTTGAAACCATACTGGCGACGCCTGGGTGGCCAATGCCGAGCCGCAGGCGGTAAAAAGTATTCTGATTGCCCAACTGCGCGATGATGTCGCGCAGGCCATTGTGCCCACCATGCCCGCCGCCTTGCTTGAGCTTGGCAACGCCGGGTGGCAGGTCCAGTTCGTCATGGGCCACCAGGATTTCCTCGGGTTTGATCCGGAAGAAGCCCGCAAGCGCCGCGACAGCCTGGCCGCTGCGGTTCATGTAGGTGGTGGGAATCAACAGGCGAACATCCTGACCCTGATGCGAGAAGCGTCCGGTCAGGCCAAAATATTTGCGATCGGCCACCAGGTTTACACCTTGTGCGTGGGCGATGCGCTCAACAAAAAGGGCCCCCGCGTTATGCCGGGTCTGTTCGTATTCGGCGCCTGGATTTCCCAGGCCAACGATCAGTTTAATGGCAGTCACGACAGGGGCCCTTCCTTTGGAGTTGTGGATAACATCGCCTGACCTGAGTGCGGCGAAAGTGGACGACAGGAGCTAACTTATCCAGAGATAAACTTCGCGTTATCGCCCGCTTTCTCGCTACGTTTCGGTCCGCGATGTTTCCTCAAGCTCCGGCAATACAGAGTGAATTACTCTGCAGCGCCTTCTTCAGCTTCTGGAGCAACGCGTGGAGCGTGTACGTTTGCAACAGCTTTGTCATCACCGTGAGCCAGTGCAACGAACTCAACGCCTTTAGGGGCCTTGAGGTCGGACAGGTGAACGATGTCGCCGATTTCCAGAGCCGACAGGTCGACTTCGATGAACTCAGGCAGGTCTTTCGGCAGGCAGGTCACTTCGATTTCAGCAACAACGTGCGAGACTTCGCCGCCTTTCTTGACCGGAGCTTCTTCACCCACGAAGTGCACAGGTACGATAGCGGTCAGTTTCTGACCTGCTACGACGCGTACGAAGTCAGCGTGCAGCACGTGGCCTTTAGCTGGGTGACGTTGCAGGGCCTTGATGATGACGTTCTGCTTTTTGCCACCAACGTTCAGCTCGATGATATGGCTGTAGGCCGCATCGTTTTCGAGCAGTTTGGCAACTTCTTTAGCCAGCATGCTGATGGATTCAGGGGCTTTGTCGCCACCGTAAACTACAGCTGGAACCAGGCTTGCGAGACGACGCAGGCGGCGGCTCGCACCTTTCCCCAGGTCGGAACGCACTTCAGCATTCAGAGTAAAATCGTTCATGTTGTATCTCCAAAATAACCACATTCGCCCCAGCGTTTGCGACCAGCGCTAAAGGCGATATGGGCAAAAAAGCCCCGCCCCAACAATATGCTGGGGCGGGGCGCTTTTCGTCAGTGAGGTGTTCCGAAGGTTTGACCCTTAGCGGAACATCGCGCTGATCGATTCTTCATTGCTGATGCGGCGAACCGCTTCGGCAACTACCGGTGCGATATCCAGTTGACGGATACGCGCACAGGCTTGAGCAGCGGCGGACAACGGGATGGTGTTGGTCACCACCAGTTCGTCCAGCACGGAGTTCTCGATGTTCTCGATCGCTCGGCCCGACAGCACAGGGTGTGTGCAGTAGGCGAAGACTTTAGCTGCACCGTGCTCTTTCAAGGCTTTGGCCGCGTGGCACAGGGTGCCGGCGGTGTCGACCATGTCATCAACCAGAATACAGGTACGCCCTTCGACATCACCGATGATATGCATCACTTCAGAGTGATTGGCTTTCTCGCGGCGTTTGTCGATGATCCCGAGGTCCACACCCAGGGATTTGGCAACAGCCCGTGCACGCACGACGCCACCAATGTCCGGGGATACGATCATCAGGTTTTCAAAGCGCTGGTCTTCGATGTCATCCACCAATACGGGGGAGCCGTAGATGTTATCTACCGGAATATCGAAGAACCCCTGGATTTGGTCAGCGTGCAGGTCAACCGTGAGCACACGGTCGATACCTACCACGGTCAGCATGTCAGCAACGACTTTCGCGCTGATAGCCACACGTGCGGAACGCGGACGGCGATCCTGGCGGGCATAACCAAAGTAAGGGATTACAGCTGTGATTCGAGTCGCTGAGGAGCGGCGGAAGGCATCAGCCATCACGACGAGTTCCATCAGGTTATCGTTGGTCGGAGCGCAGGTCGGCTGGATAATGAAGACGTCTTTACCGCGGACGTTTTCATTGATCTCGGCTGTAATTTCGCCGTCGGAGAATTTACCGACAGAGATGTCACCGAGAGGGATATGCAGCTGACGTACGACACGTCGAGCCAGATCGGGGTTGGCGTTCCCCGTAAAGACCATCATCTTGGACACGCGCAGTACCTAGAGGCTGAGGGTAACCTGGATGAGTATTAGAAAATGGCAGGGGCGGCTGGATTCGAACCAACGCATGGCAGGATCAAAACCTGCTGCCTTACCGCTTGGCGACGCCCCTGTATCTGTTGCAACGAGTACCCAGTACTCGATTCCTTTTAGAGCAGACTTTGCAGCTTGCGATGCAACATCGAAACGTTGCTTCCCTTTGCTACAAACCCTGTAAGGGTCTCTGTAAGAAGGGCCGAGACTTTATCAGCTTCAGCTTTGCTTGGGAAGCCCCCAAACACACAACTTCCAGTTCCGGTTAATTTTGCTTCGGTAAATTTACCTAACAAATTCAAAGCGTTACGTACCTCTGGATAACGCCTTGCTACAACCGGTAAGCAGTCATTTCGACTGTTTCCCTTGGGAACGGGGCGCACTTTAATGGGAGGAGAGTTACGTGTCAACAGCGGATCTGAAAAAATTTCTGCTGTACTTACAGATACTTGCGGGACAAGCACGACATACCACGGCTCTTCGGGGTATTCCGGGGTGAGTTTTTCCCCCACACCCTCAGCAAAAGCGGCGTGTCCACGCACGAAAACCGGGACGTCGGCGCCCAGCGTGAGGCCCAGCGCAGCCAGGCGATCATGGTCCCAGCCCAGTTGCCACAGATGGTTCAGACCCAGCAGTGTGGTCGCGGCATTCGAGCTGCCGCCACCGATTCCGCCACCCATGGGCAAAATCTTATCGATCCATATATCGATGCCCTGGGAACAGCCGGACTGCTCCTGGAGTTTTTTCGCGGCCCTCACGATCAGGTTGCTGTCGTGGGGCACGCCTTCGAATTCAGTGTGCAACTGGATCACGCCATCGTCGCGCAGGGCGAAGGTGAGCTCATCGCCGTAGTCGAGAAATTGAAACAGCGTCTGCAACTCGTGATAGCCGTCTTCACGGCGACCGAGGATGTGCAGCATCAGATTGAGTTTGGCCGGCGAGGGCAGGGTCAGTCTTTCTACGGCCACGTTATTGCCCCAACTTGCGCGGTTGCCAGTCCTTGATCACCAGCGTGACGTCAAGGTCGGTGCCATGCAGCTTGATGCGCTCTGGCAGCCAATAACCGCCCTGTTCCACGTAGCTGAGGTACTCGACCTGCCAGCCATCCTGTTCCAGCGTGGCCAGGCGACTGTCACCGTTGAGGCTCAGGCGGCTCTTGCTGTCCGGCGCGGGCAAGCCGCGGACCCACCACACCAGGTGCGAGACAGGCAGTTTCCAGCCAATCTGCTCTTCCAGCAGCGCTTCGGGCGAGGTGGCCTCGTAGCGACCCTGGTTGGCGACTTCGAGGCTGACTTGTCCCGGGCGACCGGTCAGGCGCGCGGCGCCACGCCCCAAGGGGCCGGACAAGCGAATGTCGTAGTAATCCTGGCGTTGCAGCCAGAACAAGGTGCCGCTGCCGGAATCTTTCGGTGCGCGGACCCCGACTTTGCCTTCGATCTGCCAGCCGTCGATGCTGCCGAGCTGATCCTTGTGCTGCTTCCATTGCGCCGGGTTGCCCTGGCCCTCAACGGATTCGCGGGCACCGAAGCCCGCGCAACCGGCGAGCAGGGCGATGAAGCTGAAAACGATAACGTGGCGCAAGAACATAAGCTTAAAGGGTCTCGGATCCGGTCAGGCGCTTGATGGTGCCGCGCAGGATGGGGCTTTCGGGTTGTTCCTTGAGGAATTTTTCCCAGATCTGGCGGGCTTCGCGCTGCTTGCCATTGGCCCACAGCACCTCGCCCAGGTGTGCAGCGACTTCCTGGTCGGGGAAGCGCTCCAGGGCCTGGCGCAGCAAGCGTTCGGCTTCGTCGAGGTTGCCCAGGCGATAGTTCACCCAACCCAGGCTGTCGAGTACCGCCGGGTCTTCCGGGTTGAGCTTGTGCGCCTGCTCGATCAATGCCTTGGCTTCGTCGTAGCGCGTGGTGCGGTCGGACAAGGTGTAGCCCAGGGCATTCAGGGCCATGGCGTTGTCCGGGTCGCGCTTGATGATCAGGCGCAGGTCTTTTTCCATCTGCGCCAGGTCATTGCGTTTTTCCGCCTGCATGGCGCGGGTATACAGCAGGTTCAAATCGTCGGGGAATTGCAGCAAGGCCTGTTGCAGCACCTTCCAGGCGCGCTCGCCCTGATTATTGGCTGACAAGGTCTCGGCCTGGATCAGGTAAAGCTGGATCGCGTAGTCCGGTTCGGCATCCCGCGCAGCGGCCAGGCGTTTTTCTGCCTCATCGGTACGCCCGTTGCTCATCAGGATGTCGGCCTGGCGCAGTTGGGCCGGCAGGTAGTCGTTGCCTGGGCCGACCTGTGCGTATTCGAGCAGGGCGGCCTGTGGGTCGCTGCGCTCTTCAGCGATGCGACCCAGGTTCAGGTGCGCCGAGTCGACATGGCTTTCGCGCTCGATCAGCTCTTCCAGGTAACCCTTGGCCTCGTCCCAGGCCTTGGCTTCCAGGCACACCAGCGCCAGGGAGTAACGCAGTTCATCGTCATCGGGGTATTGCTGGAGCAGGTTGGCGAACTGCACTTTAGCGTCCTCCATGCGGTCCTGCTCCACCAGCGTGCGCGCGTAAGTCAGGCGCAGGCGCTTGTCGTCCGGGTATTTCTTGATGCTTTTTTCCAGCAGTGGAATCGCTTCCTTGCCGCGGTTGAGGTTCTGCAGCAGGCGCGCGCGCAGCAGAATCGGCGCGATCTCGCCGTCTTCCGGCGGGTTCTGTTCCAGCAGCTTCAGTGCGGCTTCGGCTTCATCATCCTGTTGCAGCAGCAGGGCCTTGCCGAATATCAGTTGACTGTTCTTCGGGTGTTTTTGCAGCAGGCGGTCGAAACTCTTCATCAGGCCATTGCGGGTGTCCTGGTCGGTGTCGGCAGCCGACAGCGCGAGGAAGTCGAAATGGGTGTCGCCCTTGCCTTGCAGGACTTTCTCCATATAGACCATGGAGTCGTCATAACGCCCGGCCCGCGCCAATTGAATGGCGGCTGCCCGCTGGGCTTCCAGATCGTCCGGCGCGTTCTTTGCCCAGATCAGCGAAGTATCCAGCGCGGCCTGATCGGCCCCGAGGTACTCGGCAATGCGGAACGCCCGCTCGGAAATTCCCGGATCCTGGGTGTTGATGGCCTGGGTCACGTAGTTATCCAGCGCAATATCGAAGCGATTGCGCTGGCCGGCCAGTTCCGCACTGAGCAGGCTGAACACCGTTTCTTCACTGAACGAGGAATAAACCTTGGGCTTTTCAGGGGCGGGTGTGCTGTCTTCCACCGGCGGTGTACCGTCCGGCGACACGGGTGCCATGGCCTGGCAGCCGCTGAGGAAGACAAAAGCAAGGAGCAACGCGGAAGATCTATTCATATAGGAAGAGGACGACTAACCTGCGGTCGGATCATCATGACACAAGCCTTCGGCCAAACATAACCGAGTCTCAGTTGATGCCTTTATAGACACAAGGCATTAGGACAATAGACGACGGTGGTTGTTCTGAATCTTTCGAAGTAGGACAATTGTCGGCTTCCCGACATCATCAGCGATATTGAATGGCCTTCCTCGCACTCGGTATTAACCACAAGACTGCTTCCGTAGACGTGCGCGAGCGCGTGGCGTTTACGCCAGAGCAGTTGGTTGAGGCCTTGCAGCAGCTCTGCCGTCTCACCGACAGCCGCGAAGCTGCGATCCTTTCGACCTGCAATCGCAGTGAGCTTTATATAGAGCAGGAACATCTCTCGGCGGATGTGGTACTGCGCTGGCTGGCCGATTATCACCATTTGAGCCTCGAAGACCTGCGCGCGAGCGCCTATGTGCACGAAGACGATGCGGCAGTTCGTCACATGATGCGCGTGGCATCCGGCCTCGATTCGCTGGTGTTGGGCGAGCCGCAGATCCTGGGCCAGATGAAATCCGCCTACGCCGTGGCGCGCGAGGCCGGCACCGTCGGTCCGCTGCTGGGCCGTCTGTTCCAGGCCACCTTCAATTCCGCCAAGCAGGTGCGCACCGACACCGCCATCGGTGAAAACCCGGTGTCCGTGGCGTTTGCCGCCGTCAGCCTGGCCAAGCAGATTTTCAGCGACCTGCAGCGCAGCCAGGCGCTGTTGATCGGCGCCGGTGAGACCATCACCCTGGTTGCCCGCCACCTGCATGACCTGGGCGTGAAGCGTATCGTGGTCGCCAACCGTACCCTGGAGCGCGCCAGCATTCTCGCCGAGCAGTTCGGCGCCCATGCGGTGCTGCTGTCGGACATCCCGGCCGAACTGGTGCGCAGCGATATCGTCATCAGCTCCACCGCCAGCCAGCTACCGATCCTCGGCAAGGGCGCGGTGGAAAGCGCACTGAAACTGCGCAAGCACAAGCCGATCTTCATGGTCGACATTGCCGTTCCCCGGGATATCGAGCCCGAAGTCGGCGAGTTGGACGACGTTTACCTCTACAGCGTCGACGATCTCCATGAAGTGGTCGCCGAAAACCTCAAGAGTCGCCAGGGCGCTGCCCAGGCGGCTGAAGAGATGGTCAGCGTCGGTGCCGAAGAGTTCATGGTGCGCCTGCGTGAGCTGGCGGCGGTGGACGTGCTCAAGGCGTATCGTCAGCAGGGCGAACGCCTGCGTGATGAAGAGTTGATCAAGGCCCAGCGCCTGCTCGCCAACGGCAGCAGTGCCGAGGAAGTGCTGATGCAACTGGCCCGCGGCCTGACCAACAAGTTGCTGCATGCGCCCAGCGTACAATTAAAAAAACTGACTGCCGAAGGCCGCCTCGATGCGCTGGCCATGGCCCAGGAACTCTTTGCCCTCGGTGAGGGCGCGCCCAGCTCTTCGGATAAAAAATCGCAATGAAAGCGTCACTGCTCAATAAACTGGACGTGCTCCAGGACCGTTTCGAAGAACTGACCGCCTTGCTCGGCGACGGCGAAGTCATTTCCGATCAAACCAAGTTCCGCGCCTATTCCAAGGAATACGCCGAAGTTGAGCCCATTGTGGCCACGTACAAAAATCTCACCAAAGTGCAGGCCGACCTTGAAGGCGCCCAGGCGTTGCTCAAGGACAGCGACCCGGATATGCGTGAAATGGCCGTGGAAGAAGTCCGCGAGGCCAAGGAAAAGTTGGCCGAGTTGGAAGGCGACCTGCAGCGCATGCTGCTGCCCAAGGACCCCAACGACGGGCGCAATGTGTTCCTTGAAATCCGTGCCGGTACCGGCGGTGATGAAGCGGCGATTTTCTCCGGCGACCTGTTCCGCATGTATTCGCGTTATGCCGAGCGTCGCGGTTGGCGGGTCGAGATCCTGTCCGAGAACGAAGGTGAGCACGGCGGCTATAAAGAAGTCATCGCGCGGGTCGAAGGCGACAATGTCTATGGCAAGCTGAAGTTCGAGTCCGGTGCCCATCGTGTGCAGCGGGTTCCCGCGACGGAATCCCAAGGTCGCATCCACACCTCGGCCTGCACCGTGGCCGTGTTGCCCGAGCCGGACGAGCAGGAAGCCATCGAGATCAACCCGGCCGACCTGCGGGTCGATACCTACCGCTCGTCGGGCGCCGGTGGCCAGCACGTCAACAAGACGGATTCGGCGATTCGTATCACCCACTTGCCGTCGGGCATCGTGGTGGAGTGCCAGGAAGAACGTTCCCAGCATAAGAACCGTGCACGGGCCATGTCCTGGCTCTCGGCCAAGCTCAATGACCAGCAGACCAGCGCTGCCGCCAACGCGATTGCCAGCGAGCGCAAATTGCTGGTGGGCTCGGGCGACCGCTCCGAGCGCATCCGTACCTACAACTTTGCCCAGGGCCGGGTCACCGACCACCGGGTCAACCTCACCCTTTACTCCCTGGACGAGATTCTCGCCGGTGGCGTGGATGCGGTGATCGAGCCATTGCTCGCCGAATACCAGGCCGATCAGCTGGCGGCGATAGGTGAATAAATGACCATTATCGCCAGCCTGTTGCGCGCCGCCGACCTGCCCGACTCGCCCACGGCGCGCCTGGATGCCGAGTTATTGCTGGCGGCGGCCTTGGGCAAGTCCCGCAGCTACCTGCACACCTGGCCGGAAAAAATCGTCAGCAGCGAACACGCCCTGGTGTTTGCCGGCTACCTGCAACGCCGCCGCGCCGGCGAGCCGGTGGCCTATATCCTCGGTCAGCAAGGTTTCTGGAAGCTGGACCTGGAGGTCGCGCCCCACACGCTGATCCCGCGTCCGGACACCGAACTGCTGGTAGAAGCGGCCCTGGAATTGTTACCGGCCACACCGGTCAAGGTCCTCGACCTCGGCACCGGCAGCGGCGCCATCGCCCTGGCCCTGGCCAGCGAGCGTCCGGCCTGGCACGTCACGGCCGTCGACCGCGTGCTGGAAGCCGTGGCGCTGGCCGAACGCAATCGCCAGCGTCTGCACCTCCATAACGCCACGGTGCTCAACAGCCATTGGTTCAGCGCCCTGGCAGGCCACGCCTACGACCTGATCATCAGCAACCCGCCCTACATCGCCGCCAACGATCCGCACCTGGTGGCGGGCGATGTGCGTTTCGAGCCGGCCAGCGCCTTGGTGGCGGGCCATGATGGCCTGGATGACCTGCGGTTGATCATCGCCCAGGCCCCGGCCCATCTGAACGCGGCGGGTTGGCTGCTGCTGGAGCACGGTTACGACCAGGCTGGCGCGGTGCGCGACCTGTTGCTGAGCCAAGGCTTCGAGCAGGTGCACAGCCGCATCGACCTTGGCGGTCACGAACGTATCTCCCTGGGACGCCGGCCGTGCTGACCGATCAGGAGCTGTTGCGCTACAGCCGACAGATTCTGTTGCAGCATGTCGATATCGACGGCCAATTGCGCCTGAAAAACGGCCGTGCGTTGATCGTCGGCCTCGGTGGCCTGGGTGCCCCGGTGGCGATGTACCTGGCCGCCGCGGGGGTTGGTGAATTGCACCTGGCGGATTTCGACACCGTCGATCTCACCAATCTGCAACGCCAGATCATCCATGACACCGACAGCGTCGGGCAGGCCAAGGTCGATTCGGCCATGCGCCGCCTGAGCGCCCTCAACCCCGAAATCACATTGGTCGCCCACCCCATCGCGCTGGATGTCGATACCTTGGCGGCGGCGGTGGCGGGTGTGGACGTAGTGCTCGATTGCAGCGACAACTTCTCCACCCGCGAGGCCGTCAATGCCGCCTGCGTGGCGGCGGCCAGGCCATTGATCAGCGGCGCGGCGATTCGCCTTGAAGGGCAACTGTCGGTGTTCGATCCACGTCGTGCCGAAAGCCCCTGCTATCACTGTTTATACGGGCACGGCAGCGACACTGAACTGACCTGCAGCGAAGCGGGCGTGGTAGGCCCACTGGTGGGCCTGGTCGGTAGCCTGCAAGCCCTGGAGGCCCTGAAACTGCTGGCGGGTTTCGGCGAGCCGCTGGTAGGTCGCTTGTTGCTGATCGATGCGTTGACCACACGTTTTCGCGAACTGCGGGTCAAGCGTGATCCCGCTTGCAGTGTCTGCGGGACGCAACATGGGTAAGGACGCGCCAATCGGTGTGTTCGATTCCGGCGTCGGCGGCTTGTCGGTGCTGGCTGAGATTCAGCAATTGCTGCCCCATGAGTCCCTGTTGTACGTGGCCGATTGCGGGCATATCCCCTACGGCGAGAAAACCCCGGCGTTCATTCTTGAGCGTTCGCGGTCTGTCGCCGAATTTTTCCGCGAGCAGGGCGCCAAGGCTTTTGTGATCGCCTGCAACACCGCAACCGTGGCGGCCGTCGCGGATTTGCGCCAGGACTACCCCGATTGGCCCCTGGTGGGCATGGAGCCTGCGGTCAAACCCGCCGCGGCGGCCACGCGCAGTGGCGTGGTCGGGGTGCTCGCCACTACCGGTACCCTGCAAAGCGCCAAGTTCGCCGCGTTGCTCGATCGGTTTGCCACCGATGTGCGGGTGATCACCCAGCCGTGCCCGGGCCTGGTGGAGCTGATTGAGACCGGTGATCTGGACAGCCCGGCCCTACGTCAGTTGTTGCAGGGCTATATCGATCCGCTGCTCAGCGCCGGCTGTGACACCATCATCCTCGGCTGTACCCACTATCCCTTCCTCAAGCCGCTGCTGGCGCAGATGCTGCCCGCCAGCATCATCCTCATCGACACCGGCGCTGCTGTCGCGCGTCAGCTCATGCGTTTGCTCGGCGAACGCGACCTGCTGGCCCTCGGCGATCCTGAGCCTGCACAGTTCTGGACCAGTGGCGATGTGTATCACCTAAGAAATATCCTACCGACACTATGGAAACATTCTGCAGTTGTGCGAAGCTTCGGGTCGTGAAAATTTCGTGAAATGTCGCTGAACTTCTGAGTGTGCGTCAGCTTCTATAGCGAGATGGCCTGTAAAAAATCATACAACTTCGTTTTCAAAGGACTGTTTCTTATGAAGCGCTTGTTCTGTTTGGCCGCGATTGCGGCCGTAGTGGTGGGACACTCTGTTTCGGCCCAGGCTGCAGGCCTGGAGTTTGGGGTGGGCAGCACCAGCGATTCGACGTTGACCTATCGACTGGGCCTGACCTCGGATTGGGATAAAAGCTGGATGCAGAGTGACGTCGGTCGCCTGACCGGCTATTGGAGCGGCGCCTATACCTACTGGGAGGGTGATGACCGTGCAGGCGCCAGCAGCCTGTCGTTCTCGCCGGTATTTGTGTATGAGTTTGCCGGCCAGTCGGTCAAGCCCTACATCGAAGCCGGGATTGGCGTGGCAGTGTTTTCCCGTACCAAGCTGGAAGACAACAACATCGGCCAGGCTTTCCAGTTCGAAGACCGCCTGGGCTTTGGCCTGCGCTTCACCGGTGGGCATGAAGTCGGCATTCGCGCCACGCATTACTCCAATGCCGGGATCAGCAGCAATAACGATGGTGTAGAAAGCTACTCGCTGCACTACACCATGCCGCTGTAATTCCCAGGAACGCTGCAAGACAGTGTGGGAGGGGGCAAGCCCCCTCCCACATTTTGATCGTCATCAGCCTTCAGATCAGCGGTATGCCGTGGCGATGCCTTCGCGTTCGGTCAGGCACTCCGGTGCACCCATCTCGAACTCCCTACAGATCAGCGGCCGACGCTCGTAGATCGTGCACATCATCGTGTCCCGATCCAGTGCCGCGCACCAGCCGTCGTCCAGGCGCAGCATCACTTCACCGCCCCAATCGTCAGTGTCGATATAGCGCTCCGGCACGCCGGTGTCGGTGATCAGCATCACTTCCAGCTGGCAGCAGCAGGCCGCGCAGGTCGAGCAGGTGACGGCGGGTTCGGTGATTTGAATGTGGGGGATGTTGGTCATAGGCGCGCAGTGTAAGGCAAGCGGGTGACGCAGGTGTGAAAGGTCTGACAGGCGTCAGCGCGCCAGCCGGTGCAGTCCGACGAACACCACCGTCCAGAGCAGCGCCAGCCCCGTCATGGTGGGTAACAGTGGGTAGCCAAAATGCACGCCCGCCAACTGGCTGCCGGCGTAATACGACAACGGCCCGCCGATCGCCCCCAATGCGGCCGCACGCCACCAGGGCCGTGCACTCCAGGCCAGGCAATGGCGCAGGGTGGTGGCCAGTACCGCCCACAGCAGGATCAGCCAAAAGGGAATCAGCGGTCCGGGCTCGCTGAAGTGAAACACCCCCAGGCTGCGCAGCAACGTATCCAGTACCGTGCCCAGCAGCGTCACGCGGATAATCAGCGCGCCGTCGGTGGCCCACGAACTTATCCACAGCAGGTGGATTGCCAGCACCGCCAGTCCCACCAGCAACCAAGGGCTGTCGCCACCGAGTACGCAGGCAAACCACCCGCACTGGAACAGCACGGCATTGGCCAGTGGTTTAAGCACTGAAGCGCCCGAGCAACGGAGGGTTGATGGCCGACGGTTTGGCCAACAGCAATTGCGCCGTGCCAATAGTGCGTTCCATAAAGCCGCCCTCGCAGTAGCACAGGTAGAACTCCCACAACCGCAGGAAATATTCGTCGTAGCCCAACTCCGTCAGGCGGCCGTGGGCGTGGCGAAAGTTCTCGTGCCACAGGCGCAGGGTTCGCGCGTAGTGCAGGCCGAAGTCCTCCATGTGCAGCAGGTTCATGTCGGTGTCGCGGCTGACGATATGCAGCATGTTCTGCACACTGGGCAGGGCGCCGCCGGGGAAGATATAGCGCTGGATAAAGTCGACGCTGTTCTTCGCCTGCTCAAAGCGTTGCTCACGGATGGTGATGGCTTGCAGCAACATCAGGCCATCACGCTTGAGCAGGTGCGCGCACTGCTTGAAGTAGGTCGGCAGGAAGCGATGGCCCACCGCTTCGATCATTTCGATGGACACCAACTTGTCGTACTCGCCGGTCAGGTCGCGGTAGTCCTGCAGCAACAACGTGACCTGGTCTTGCAAGCCCAGGGCCGCGACGCGTTTTTCGGTGTAGGCGAACTGCTCTTTGGACAAGGTCGTGGTGGTGACCTTGCAGCCGTACTGCTGCGCCGCATACAGCGCCATGCTGCCCCAGCCGGTGCCGATTTCCAGCAGATGATCGGTGGGTTTGAGCGCGAGCTTCTGGCAGATGCGTTGCAGTTTGTTCAGTTGCGCCTGTTCCAGGCTGTCGTCGGGTGTCAGGAACTGCGCGGCCGAATACATCATGGTCGGGTCGAGGAACTCTGCGAACAGCTCATTGCCGAGGTCGTAGTGGGCGGCGATGTTTTTCTGCGAGCCCTTGCGCGTGTTGCGGTTGAGCCAGTGCAGGCCTTGGGTCAACGGCCGCGCCAGTCTCGCCAGGCCACCCTCCATCGCGTCGAGCACGTCCAGGTTACTCACCATCACCCGCACCACTGCGGTCAGGTCCGGGCTGCTCCAATACCCATGGATAAACGCTTCGCCGGCGCCGATGGAACCGTTGGCCGCCACCAGCCCCCATACCGCCGAATCGAGGATCTGGATTTCCCCCAGCAGGTGCGCTTCCCGTGCGCCGAATACCTGGCGCTCGCCGTCCTCGATCACCACCAACTGGCCATGGCGCAGTTGGCTGAGTTGGCGCAGCACGCCCTTGCGCAGCAACGCACTGGTCATGCCGTTGACGTTCAGGCGGTGGGTCTTGACCGATAAGCTAGGGGATTTCATGGCGTCGATCCTTGGTGTACCCGACAGCTGTGTGAGAGGCGCCGTCGGCGGCCTGATGGGGAAAAATCGGTGTGCGCTTGAGCAACAGGCGCAGGGCCTGCCAATAAATGGCCAGGCAGGTCTTGGCGGTCATCCACGGAAAGCGCCACAGGTAACGGTGCAGGCTGGCGCGGTTCAGCGTTTCCCTGTGCAGGCTCAAGGTGGCGTCGAAGACTTTCACCTCGCCCTGCCAATCGGCCATGTGCACGCCGAGCCTGGTGGCGGGCGGGCTGAAGCTCATGCGGTATTCCAGGTCGCGCGGCAAAAACGGCGACACGTGAAACGCCTTGGCCACGGCGAAGTGCTGGTGCTCCTGCGCACCGAGGGCCTGGGCCGGCAGCACGTAGTGATAGCGCTCGCGCCATGGGGTGTTGGTCACTTCGCACAGGATCGCGGCCAGTTGCCCATCGGCCTCGAAGCAGTAGAAGAAACTCACCGGATTAAAAGCCAGGCCCCAACTGCGAGCCTGGGTCAGCAGGCAGATAACGCCCAGGGGTGTATGCCCCAGGGCCTTGCCGACTTCCTGGCGCACGGCATCGCTCAAGGGCATGCCGTGGCGCGTAAATTCACGCAGGTAGTCCTGCTGGCGAAAACCGAAGGGCGCCAGTCGGCTTGCGCCGGCCAGGGGCGACAGCCCGAGCACTTGGTCTTGTTCGCTTAAGTCCAGGTACAGCAGGCCGATGCGGTAGCGAAAGGCGTGGGCCTTGGGTGCAAACCGCCGATGGGCGATCCAGCCGCTGTACAGGGCGCTGTTCACAGGCTTTCCCCGAAGGCTTCGGCTACGCGCAGGGCGCTGACGACGCCGTCTTCATGGAAGCCGTTGGCCCAATAGGCGCCGCAGTACCAGGTATGGCGTGTGCCGTTCAGCTCCTTCCAACGCGCTTGTGCGGCCACGGCGGCCAGGCTGTATTGCGGGTGGGCGTAGGTATAGCGCGCGAGGATCTTCAGCGGGTTGATCATCGACGTCTGGTTGAGGCTGACGCAAAAGGTGGTGGCGCTGTCGATGCCTTGCAGGATGTTCATGTCATAGGTGACCGCGGCCTGGGTCTGCGTGTCGCCGCTCAGCCGGTAGTTCCAGCTGGCCCAGGCCAGTTTGCGCTCGGGCAGCAGCCGCGTGTCGGTGTGCAGCACCACGTCATTGTCGGCGTAGGGCAGGGCGCCGAGGATCTCCCGCTCGGCCTGGCTCGGGTCGCCGAGCAGGGCCAGTGCCTGGTCGCTGTGGCAGGCGAACACCACCTTGTCGAAGGCTTCGGTGCCGGCGGCGCTGTAAATGATTACGCCCTCTGCGTCACGCTCGACCAGATGCACCGGGCAGTCGAGGCGGATCTGCTCGCGAAAGCTGCGGGTCAGCGGTTCGATATAACGGCTGGAGCCACCCTCGATCACGCACCACTGCGGCCGGTTGTTCACCGAGAGCAAACCGTGGTTCTTGAAGAAACGCACAAAGAACTGCAACGGGAAATCCAGCATGTCCGCCAGGGACATCGACCAGATCGCCGCGCCCATCGGTACGATGTAATGCCGGATAAACCGTGGCCCGTAGCCCCCGGCTTCGAGGTAGTCACCCAAGGTCATCCCGGCGCTGATGCGCTGTTCTTGCAGGTCCAGCGGGGCCTGGCGATTGAAGCGCAGGATGTCGCGCAACATGCCCCAGAAGCCTGGCGAGAGGATATTGCGGCGCTGGGCAAACAGGCTGTTGAGGTTGTTGCCGTTGTACTCGAAGCCGCTGCCCTGGTCGCACACCGAAAAGCTCATCTCGGTGGGTTTGAAGGTCACGCCGATCTGCCCCAGCAAGCGGATGAAGTTGGGGTAGGTCCAGTCGTTGAACACGATGAAGCCGGTGTCCACGGCATAGGCTTTGCCTTCGACAGTGACGTTGACCGTGTGGGTATGCCCGCCGATACGGTCGCCGGCTTCGAACAGGGTGATGTCGTGGCGGCGGCTGAGCAGGTAGGCACTGGTCAGGCCGGCGATACCGCTGCCGATAATGGCGATCTTCACAGGTCGTCCTTTTTCGGTGGCGGGCTGCGCAACATGCGTTTGCCGATGATCAATTGCGCGCGGTTCGGCAGTTTCGACAGCGGCCACAGCGTGGCGATAAACAGCGCTGGGAAGGCGATCTCCAGCGGGCGTTTTTCCAGCTTGGCGAAGATATGCCGCGCGGCCTTGTCGGCTGGCCAGCTCAGGGGCATGGGGAAGTCATTGCGCTCGGTGAGTGGGGTGTCGACGAAGCCCGGGCTGATCACCGTGACATCAATGTTTTCGGTCGACAGGCTGATGCGCAGGGATTCGAACAGGTAGCGCAGCCCGGCCTTGGACGCGCCATACGCCTCGGCCCGTGGCATCGGCAGGTAGGTCACGGCGCTGGCGACGCCCACTAGGTGTGGTGTGCGCCCGGCGCGCAACAATGGCAGCGCCGCTTCAATGCAGTAACTGCTGGCCAGCAGGTTGGTGCGCACCACGTGTTCGATAATCGAAGAATCGAATTGCCTGGCGTCGACATATTCACAGGTGCCGGCGTTGAGGATGACGGTGTCGACCGAACCCCAGGCCGCGCCGATGTGCTCACCGATCTCGCGCACGGTCTGGCTGTTGGTCAGGTCGCCGGCCACCACCAGCACCTGGCCGGGGTAACGTTGGGCGAGCGCTTCCAGCGGGCCTTTGGTGCGTGAACTGAGGGCCACGTGGGCGCCGCTGTTGAGCAGCTCCACGGCCAGCGCAGCACCGATGCCACTGCTGGCACCGGTCAGCCAATAACGACGGGGCGGCAGTGCGTTCATCCCACTCTCCTTTTCAACCAACTGACGACCCCGCCCAGCACGGGAAGGTGTTCGTACAACAGCGCGCCCGCATCGAAGTAATCGCGGTGGCGATACACCTTGTCACGCCACATCAGGTGCGAGCAGCCTTCCACGTAGATGACCTTGCCCTTGCCCAGGCGCGGGTGGCAGAAACTCATGTTCCAGCGCAGGTAGCCTTCGCCTTCGGCCACCTGGTCGAAACCATGGAAGTCGAAGCGCAGCTGGCTGACGTTGCTGTACAACTCGGCGAAATACGTGTGCAGCGCGGTCAGTCCATGGACTTCATGCAGTGGGTCAGTGAACGCGATGTCCTGGCTGTAGAGGCTGTCGAGCAGCTGCAGATTGTGCTTGTCCAGCGAGGCAAAGGCCTGGGCGAAGCGGCGCAGGAAGTCACTCATGTTCGGCGACCTCCTGGCGTGAAGGCAGGTTGCGAAAGGCTGCGAGGGCGCGTTCGCGGGATTTTTTCAGGTCGACAATCGAGCGCGGGTAATCCGCCACGCCAAACAGGCCGCCGAGCGCTTGCGGGTTGTGCACTTCCTTCTTGTTCAGCGTGGCCAGCTCCGGCAGCCAGCGCTTGATAAACACGCCGTCGCCGTCGAATTTTTCCGACTGGCTCAGCGGGCTGAAAATCCGGAAATACGGCGCCGAATCGGTGCCGGTGGATGAACTCCATTGCCAGCCGCCGTTGTTGGCGGCGAGGTCACCGTCGATCAGGTGGCGCATGAAGAAGCGCTCGCCTTCGCGCCAGTCGATCAACAGGTTCTTGGTCAGGAACATCGCCACTACCATGCGCAGGCGGTTATGCATCCAGCCGGTTTCCAGCAACTGGCGCATGGCGGCATCGATGATCGGCAGGCCGGTGCGCGCCTGTTGCCAGGCGGCGAGGTCCTCGGGCGCATCACGCCAGGCCAGGGCTTCGGTCTCGGGGCGGAAAGCGCGGTGACGGGAGACCCGTGGGTAACCGACCAGAATGTGCTTGTAGAACTCACGCCATAGCAACTCGTTGATCCAGGTGATGGCGCCGATGTCGCCGCTTTCGAACTCGCCCTGGTTGGTTTGCAGGGCGGCGTGCAGGCATTGGCGCGGCGAAACCACGCCGGCGGCCAGGTAGGCGGAGAGCTGGCTGGTGCCGGGCTTGGCCGGAAAATCCCGTTCGTCTTTGTAGTAGCTGATCTGCTGGTCGGCAAAGGCGTCGAGGCGGCGGCGGGCTTCGTCTTCGCCGGCGGGCCAGAGGGCGCGCAAGGTGTCGCTGGGCGGTTCGAAGCCGTCGACCTGTTCGGGAATCGGATCGCTCTTGAGCGTGAGCGCGGCTTGGGCCTTGGGCGTTACGACCCGACGTGGCAGGGCGCTGTGCAGGCGCGCGTAGCAGACCTTGCGGAACTGGCTGAACACCTGGAAGTAGGTGCCGGTCTTGGTCAGCACGCTGCCCGGTTGGAAAAGCAGTTGGTCCAGGTAACTATGGAACGTCACGCCGCCGGCTTCCAGCGTCTCAGCGACAGCTGCATCGCGACGGCTTTCATGGATGCCGTATTCCTCGTTGACGTGCACCGACTCTACGGCCAGTTCCCGGCACAGTTGACTCAACACGGCGGGAACCTGATCCCAGTCAGCGGCATGGCGGATCAGCAAGGGAATGTTCAGGGTGCCCAGGGCCTGGCTCAAGTGCTGCAGGTTGCGCAGCCAGAAATCCACTTTGCAGGGTGCATCGTCATGGGCCAGCCATTGCTCGGGCGTGACCAGGTACACGGCCGCCACCGGGCCTCGCTGGCAGGCCGCGGCCAGGGCGGTGTTGTCGTGAAGGCGCAAGTCGGTGCGCAGCCAGATCAAGTGCATTTAGATAAGTCCACGCTGGAGCAGGAGCTGTTGGGCCGACAACGGGTCTTCGGCCACGAACAATTGCGCAATGTCTTGGGTTAATACAGCCAGCTCGGCCTGGTGGATGCAGACCGTGGGGCCGACGAGCAGTTTTGCGCAATTGACGCCAGCCAGCAGTTTGCTCAGTGCCGGCAATTGCAGGGCCTTGCTCGAATACAGGAGCACGGCACGCGGTTGCAGGTGTTCCGCCGCCAGGGCCAGCTCGCCGGTGGGCAACGGCCAGTCGAAGACCTCCACCGGGCAATCGGCGCTGCTGGCCAGCCAGGCGCTGAGCCACAGGTGCGGCTCCAGGGGCAGGTCGGAGTGGTTGACCAGCAGCAGCGGCGCGCCGTGCAACTGCCGGTTGTTGTGGTAGATGCGTGCACCGAACTTGCTGCGCAGCCAGGACAGGAAAAACACCCGCTCCATCTGTGCGCCAAACTGGCCTTGCCAGCGCTGTTCCAGCTCCTGCAGCAACGGCAGCAGCAATTGCTCGCACAGGGTGCGCGGCGGGTACAGCGCCATCGCCTGGTTAAACACATCGTCCACCCGGCGTTCGGCCAGCTCGCTGACGGCCTGCACCAGGTTCTGGCGCAAGGCTTGCCATTCGTTCTCGACGGCATCGGGAAGGGCTTGGGCGGAATCGATCAGGCCTTTGACCTGGCTGACCGGTACGCCGCGATTGAGCCAGGTGAGGATGGTGTGGATGCGTTGGACATGGTCGGCATTGAACAGCCGATGGCCCTTGGGCGTGCGCTGGGGCACGATCAGGCCATAACGGCGTTCCCAGGCGCGCAGGGTCACGGCGTTGACGCCGGTCTGGCGCGCCACTTCGCGGATCGGCAGCCAGCCGTCTTCGAGGGCTTGGGCGATGTCTGCGCCGGGTTCGTCTTGCAAGATAGCGGTCATGACGCTTTTCATGGTTTAGATCGCATTCCGCAGGCTGAGATTTTCCGGGTGCGGCTGCAAGTAGGCCTGTTGCGCGATGTAGCGGTCCGGGTGTTGGCGAAAGTGATGCTTGAGCAGGGTCAACGGCACCACCAGCGGCACGATGCCCTGGTGGTACTGGCCGATGACCGTCTGCATTTCCTGTTTGTCATCGGCGCTAATGGTCTGCTTGAGGTAGCCGCTGATGTGTTGCAGCACATTGGTGTGGGTGCCGCGGGTAGCGCACTTTTTCAGGCCGGTCATCAAGTCGCTGAAATAGCAGGCGCCCAACTCGTCGAGGTTGACGTCCTTGGCCATGCTGCCGAGACGGTGGCCCAGGCTCTTGTAATGCATCAGGCTGTGGGCCATCAGCAAATACTTGTAGCGCGCGTGAAAAGCCAGCAGGCGGTGGCGGGTCAGGCCCTCGGCCAGCAGTTGCTGCCAACTGGCGTAGACGAAGACGCGGGTCAGGAAGTTTTCCCGCAGTACCGGGTCATTCAGGCGGCCATCTTCTTCCACAGGCAGGTTCGGGTGGCGCGCGCAGAACGCCTGGGCGTAAATGCCACGCCCGCCGCCCTCCACCGGCGCTCCGTTTTCACGGTAGACCTTGACGCGTTCCAGGCCGCAGGACGGCGACTTCTGCATGAAGATGTAGCCGCACAGGTCGGTGTGTTCGGCGGCCATTTTGCGGCCGTATGCGTCCAGCGGCGCAGTGACGTTCAGCTCGCGGTGTACGGTGCCGACGGCCTGGGGCTGTTCGGCATCGCCCACCAGGCGAATGGTTTCACGGGGGATACCCAGGCCGATCGCCACTTCCGGGCACAGCGGCACGAAGTCGAAGTACTCGGCGAGGACCTCGCTGCATAGCTGGGATTGCTTGTGACCGCCATTGAAACGCACGTTTTCGCCCAGCAGGCAGGCGCTGATGCCAATCTTCGGCTTGATGGACGGTGTGCTGGGCATGGCCAAACCTCTGCAAGATTCCTGTACAAGATCTGAAATCTGTACAACTAAATCTCATCATAGGTTTGATGCTGTACAAGTCAAATATTTTGTACAAGTATTTGCGCGGGGCTATTTCCAGCCGATTTGCCAAGCCTCGGCATTTTGCAGGGTTTGCCAGGCCAGGCGCTGGGCGCGCAGGGTCATCACGGCTTGCAACTCGATTTCCAGCACTGTGCCGTCTTCGTCACGAAACAGTTCGGTCACCAGAAAGTGTTTTTCCTTGTTGCGGGGCCGGGCTGCCGTCCACTTCGACAGCAGCAATTTGGCCGGGTTGATGCGGTTCATTGCAGGTGCTCGATCAACCGTCGCGCGGCTTCCTGGCCACTGAGCCACGCCCCTTCCACGCGCCCCGAGAGGCACCAGTCGCCACACACGTACAGGCCCAGGTCGGCGTCGGCCAGCACCCCGAACTCATGGGCGGCTGACGGCCGTGCGTAGAGCCAGCGGTGGGCCAGGCTGAAGGACGGTGCGGGCATGGCGCTGTGCAGCAATTCGGCGAAGGCGCCGTGCAGGTGTTCGATCACCGCGTCCTTGGACAGGTCCAGGTGGGCCTTGCTCCAGGTGCTGGTGGCATGCAGCACCCAGGTGTCGAGGGTCGTATCGCGCCCGGGCTTGCTGCGGTTGCGCGCCAGCCAGTCCAGCGGGCTGTCTTGCACGAAGCAGCCTTCCATGGGGGTATCCAGGGGCTTGTCGAAGGCCAGGGCAATGGCCCAGGTCGGGTCCATCTTCACGCCGGCGGCGGCACTCGCCAATTTGGGCGCTGCCGCCAGCAGGGCCGTGGCCTGGGGGGCGGGCGTGGCGATGATCACATGGCTGAACGGGCCGTGGTTTTCGCCGTCGGCATCCAACAGGTTCCAGTGTTGTTTGCCTTGGAACACCTCGGTGATCCGGCAGCCGAACTCCACCGGCAGGTCATCTAGCAGGGCGCGGGTGATGGCGCTCATGCGCGGCGTGCCGACCCAGCGGATCTGTTCATCGGGGGAGGGCGTGAGTTGGCCGGACTTGAAGTTGTACAGCTGGGGCTTCCATTGCTCGGCCCAGCCGTTGCTTTGCCAGCGCTGCACTTCGTTGACGAAGCGTCGGTCGCGGGCGGTGAAGTATTGGGCGCCCATGTCCAGTGCGCCGGCGTCGCTGCGTTTGCTGGACATGCGACCGCCGCTGCCGCGGCTTTTATCGAAGAGTTGTACAACGTGCCCGGCGTCTTGTAACGCTCGGGCGGCGGAGAGACCGGCGATGCCGGTGCCGATGATCGCGATGGGGACAGTCATGGGAGGCCTCGTTTTACCGTTGGGTACAGGCTACGCCGACACCAATAGCTGTACAATATTATTTTTTGGTATAAGTTTTGGCGTACCTGATCGCTTGGCGTGACCTATGGTTAAGCATGAGGCTTAAACAAAAGTCACGCTCGATTACAAATTGATCCCTGCTTATAAAATAGACTAGTGATCGGCGGCGAACGTTACATGAGGAGCGTCCCATGCATATTTTGCTGACCGGCGGTACCGGCCTGATCGGTCGTCAACTCTGCCAACACTGGATTGCCCAAGGTCATCGCCTGACGGTGTGGAGCCGCCATCCTGAGGACGTCGCACGGTTGTGCGGTGCAACGGTGCTGGGCGTGAGTCGTCTGGAGGAGGTGATTGGCGCGGTAGACGCGGTGGTCAACCTGGCGGGTGCGCCGATTGCTGACCGTCCCTGGACCCACAAACGCAAGGCGCTGCTCTGGAGCAGCCGCATCGGCTTGACCGAAACCCTGCTGGCCTGGCTCGAAAGCCAGGCGCAGAAGCCGGCGGTGCTGGTTTCCGGTTCGGCGGTGGGCTGGTACGGCGACGGTGGCGAGCGCGAACTGACCGAAGCCAGCGGGCCGGTACAGGACGATTTTCCCAGCCAACTGTGCATCGCCTGGGAAGAAACCGCCCAACGTGCCGAAGCGATGGGCATCCGCGTGGTGCTGGTGCGCACCGGCCTGGTACTGGCGGCCGAGGGCGGCTTTTTGTCGCGCCTGTTGCTGCCGTTCAAACTCGGGCTGGGCGGGCCTATCGGCAACGGGCGGCAGTGGATGCCGTGGGTTCATATCAAGGATCAAATCGCCCTGATTGATTTTCTTCTGCACAAGGATGACGCCAGCGGTCCTTATAATGCCTGCGCGCCGCACCCAGTGCGTAACCGCGAGTTCGCCAAGACATTGGGCCAGGCGCTGCACCGCCCGGCGTTCATGCCGATGCCGGCCTTTGCGTTGAAGGTGGGTTTGGGCGAGTTGTCCGGCTTGTTGCTGGGCGGCCAGAAAGCAATGCCCGAACGCCTGCTGGCGGCCGGTTTCACTTTCCAGTTCACTGAGTTGCGTGCGGCCTTGGACGACGTTTCCAGCCGCCGCTAAGAGATAGGATGTTGCATGACGGATCACGCGTTGTTACTGGTCAACCTGGGTTCACCGGCGTCCACTTCGGTGGCCGATGTGCGCAGCTACCTCAATCAGTTCCTGATGGACCCTTATGTCATCGATCTGCCGTGGCCGGTGCGGCGCTTGCTGGTGTCGCTGATCCTGATCAAGCGCCCCGAGCAATCGGCCCACGCTTACGCCTCGATCTGGTGGGACGAGGGCTCGCCGCTGGTGGTGCTCAGCCGTCGCCTGCAACAGCAGATGACCGCGCAATGGACCCAGGGGCCAGTGGAGTTGGCGATGCGTTATGGCGAGCCTTCCCTGGAAACGACCCTCACGCGGTTGGCCGCCCAAGGTATTCAAAAGGTCACCTTGGCGCCCTTGTACCCGCAATTTGCCGACAGCACCGTGACCACGGTGATTGAAGAAGCTAGGCGCGTGGTGCGTGACAAAAAGCTCAACGTACAGTTCTCGATCCTGCAGCCATTCTATGATCAGGCGGAATACCTCGACGCGTTGGCCGCCAGCGCCCGACCTTATATAGACGCGCATTACGACCACTTGCTGCTGAGCTTCCACGGCTTGCCCGAGCGCCATCTGACCAAGCTCGACCCGACCGGCCAGCATTGCTTCAAGGATGCGGACTGCTGCAGGAACGCCTCGCCTGAGGTGCTCGCGACCTGCTACCGCGCGCAATGCTTCAGCGTTGCCCGCGACTTCGCCGCGCGCCTGGGCTTGCCCAACGACAAATGGTCAGTGGCGTTCCAGTCGCGCCTGGGCCGTGCGAAGTGGATCGAACCCTACACCGAGGCACGCCTGGAAGCGCTGGCCCGTCAAGGGGTGAAAAAGCTGCTGGTGATGTGCCCGGCGTTTGTTGCCGACTGCATCGAGACCCTGGAAGAAATCGGTGATCGTGGTCGGGAGCAATTCCGCGAGGCGGGCGGTGAGGAGTTGGTGCTGGTGCCGTGTTTGAATGACGATCCGCAGTGGGCGGCGGCGCTCAATACCTTGTGTGAAAGAGCCCCGCTTTCGCTGTAATCACGTCATCCAACTGTGAGAGGGGCTTAACCCCTCTCACGTTTTTGATTGTGTTACAGGTTGAGGGTCAGGCTGACGGTGAGGTTGCGCGGTTCGCCGGGATTGACCCAGTAATTGCTGTAGGACCGCTCGTAGTACTTTTCATCAAACAGGTTGTTGAGATTCAGGCCCACGGTGACGCTCTGCGTGGCCTTGTAATGGGCCAGCAAGTCGACGGTGTGGTAGGCGGGCAATTCAAAGCGGCTGCCCGCTTCACCCGAGCGATCCCCCACATAGGTGAACGCCGCGCCCAGGTCTGAACCGCGCAGCGCGCCGTCCTGGAATTCATACACCCCCAACAGGCTGCCGCTGCGCTTGGCTACGCCGAGGATGCGGCTGCCCGCAGGAATGGCTTTATCACCCTTGGTCACTTCGGCGTCGATGTAGGCAAGCGCGCCGATCACGCGTACGGCATCGGTCAGTTGTCCTGTCAGTTGCAGGTCGAAGCCCTGGCTGCGTGCCTTGCCCATGGCGCGGTTGGTATTGGTGGCCGGGTCCAGGGCCAGCACGTTTTCCTTTTCGATATGGAAGGCGGCGAGGGTGGTGCTGAGGCGGTCGTCGAACAGCTCGCTCTTGATCCCCACCTCGTAGCCCACGCCTTCTTCGGGCTTGAAGGTGTTACCGCTGGCGTCCAGGCCGCTGTTGGGCTTGAACGAAGTGGAGGCGTTGGCGAATACGCCAACCTCTGGTGTCAGTTGATACAGCAGGCCGGCGCGCTGGGTAAGTGCGTCGTGGGTTTGCCGACTCTTGGCGTGGTTGCGGGTGAAGTCGTCGGTGCTCTGTTCGAAATGCTCGAAGCGCGCGCCGACCATGCCGCGCAAGCGGTCGGTGAAGATGATCTGGTCTTGTAGGTTCAGCGCCTGGCTTTTGGTCTGTTCGAAGAAGTCGGTGCCGGAACGTGCGCCATTGGGTTTGGGCTGGCCGTAGACCGGGTTGTAGAGGTCGATGGCGTAGGGGCTGCCGGCAATGGCGGTGACGCGCTCCTTCTTGCGGTAGTCCTCGTATTCGGTGCCGACCAGCAATTCATGCTGCCAACTGCCAAGGTCGAACAGACCGCGCAGTTCCAGTTGGGTGATGCTGTCGTGCCAACCCATGGAACGTTCGCGGTAACGGCGGTTGAGGGTGTGGCCGTCGGCGTTCAGCGCGCGGTTTTCCGAGGCGTCGCCCCACAGGCTGCCTTGCTTGTAGTGGCTGGCCAGGCGCAGTTTCCAGGCGTCGTTGAGATGATGCTCGAGGGTCGCCTGGATGCGGTTGTTGTGGTTGTCGATATCGCCGTCGTTGGGTTCGCCGAGGAAGGTGGAGCGTGATACGCCTGGGGCATCGACGATGCCCCGGTCGAAGGTGGAGCTGTGGCGTACGAATTCGCTTTCTACCAGCAGGTGGGTGTCCGGGTCCAGCTGCCAGCTGAATGAGGGCGCGACGAATACGCGCTTGCTCTCGACGTGATCGCGGAAACTGTTGTTGTCCTCCACTGCCAGGTTGACCCGCGACAGCAGGTCGCCCTCGCTGTCCAGCGGCGTATTGATATCGACGGCAGTGCGATAACGGTCCCAACTGCCCGCGCTGGTTTGCACGGTGGTGAAGGCTTCGGGCTGGGGCTTTTTGGTGACGATATTCACCGTGCCACCGGGATCACCGCGGCCGTACAGGCTGGCGGCGGGGCCCTTGAGTACTTCGATGCGCTCGATATTGGCCGCGTCCGGCGTGCTCGGGTAGCCGCGGTTGGCGCTGAAACCGTCCTGGTAGAACTCCGACGTGGTGAAGCCGCGCACGCTGTATTCGTAGAGGGTGAGGCCGCCAAAGTTGTTCTGCTTGGACACGCCGCCGGCAAACTCCAGGGCGCGTTCCACGTTGGTGCTGCCCAGGTCCGTGAGTACCGAGGCGGGAATCACACTGATGGATTGTGGGATGTCGCGCAGGGCGGTATCGGTTTTAGTCGCGCTGGCAGAGCGGGTGGCACGGTAGCCTTTGACCGGGCCGGTGGCGGATTCATAGGCGTCGGTGGTGACGCTGATGCTCTCCAGCTCAACGGTATTGTCTTCGGCAAAGGCGGGATCCAGCAGAAAACCCAAGGCTAGGCCAGCCAAGGGGACAAACGTTCGAGACGGCATGATAGAGCGTTCCAATAGCGATATTGAAACAATATAACATGACTGATGAGAATGGATTCGCTTTGAAATATGAGCTTACAGGTACCCGCGAACGGGTACCTGGCGAGGTGGTTTATTCCTCTTCCTTGACCGGTGCAGGGGGTGGACGCAGGCCGATCTCCGCCAGCAGCTTGATCTCTTTACCGTTGCGCATCACCTGGATCGCCACCTTGTCGGTCGGCTTGATCCGCGCCACCTGGTTCATCGACTTGCGCCCATCGCCGGCCGGTTCGCCGTTGATGCTGAGGATCACATCCCCCAGTTGCAGGCCGGCTTTCTGCGCCGGGCCATCGCGGAAAATCCCGGCAACCACGATGCCTGGGCGCCCGGTCAGGCCGAACGACTCGGCCAGTTCCTTGGTCAACGGCTGTACTTCGATCCCCAGCCAGCCGCGAATTACCTGGCCGTGCTCGATGATCGACTTCATCACTTCCATCGCCAGCTTCACCGGGATCGCAAAGCCGATGCCCTGGGAGCCGCCGGACTTGGAGAAAATCGCCGTGTTGATGCCGGTCAGGTTGCCATTGGCATCCACCAGTGCGCCGCCGGAGTTGCCCGGGTTGATCGCCGCATCAGTCTGGATAAAGTCCTCGTAGCTGTTCAGCCCCAGCTGGTTCCGTCCGGTGGCGCTGATGATGCCCATGGTCACCGTCTGGCCCACCCCGAACGGGTTGCCGATGGCCAGTGCCACATCACCCACCCGCAGCCCATCGGAGCGGCCGAGGGTGATGGAAGGCAGGCTTTTCAGATCGATCTTCAGGACCGCGAGGTCGGTTTCCGGGTCGCTGCCCACCACACGGGCGAGGGTTTCGCGGCCGTCACGCAGGGCCACCACAATCTGGTCGGCGCCGGTAGTCACGTGGTTATTGGTGAGGATGTAGCCTTCGGGGCTCATGATCACCCCGGAACCCAGGCTGGACTCCATGCGGCGCTGTTTGGGCCCGTTGTCACCGAAATAACGGCGGAACTGCGGGTCTTCAAACAACGGATGGGCCGGCTTGTTGATGACCTTGGTGGTGTACAGGTTGACCACCGCGGGAGCGGCGATGACCACCGCGTCCGCGTAAGTCACCGGGCCTTGCACCACCGAGCTGGTCTGGGGCGCCTGTTGCAGGTTCACATCAAGGCTGGGCAAGCCCACCCACTGGGGATAACGCTGAATAATCAGCATCGCGATCAGCACGCCAGCCAGCAATGGCCATCCAAAAAAACGCAGTGCCTTGAGCATCAAGTAAGTCCTGACAGGTTGCAGGGGGCGGGAGAGCGCCCATAATGTCGCGCATTATACGAGGCTGCGAGCGCCTCGGAACGGGATATTTAGGAGTCTTTTATGGCCGTCCCCCTTACCACCCTCGTCGAGGAAGCGGACCGCTACCTCGGCAGCGCAAAGATTGCCGATTACTGCCCCAATGGCCTGCAGGTCGAGGGGCGGCCGCAAGTGATGCGCATCGTCAGCGGCGTGACCGCCAGCCAGGCCCTGCTGGACGCGGCCGTCGAAGCCCAGGCCGATTTGATCCTGGTGCATCACGGTTATTTCTGGAAAGGCGAAAACCCCTGTATCACCGGCATGAAGCAACGCCGCCTGAAAACCCTGCTCAAGCACGACATCAGCCTGTTGGCCTACCACCTGCCACTGGACCTGCACCCCGACGTTGGCAACAACGTGCAACTCGCCCGACAGCTGGACATCACCGTCGAAGGCCCGCTGGACCCGAGCAACCCCAGGATCGTCGGCCTGGTCGGCTCGCTCGTCGAACCGCTGTCACCCCGCGACTTCGCCCGGCGTGTGCAGGACGTGATGGGCCGCGAGCCGCTGCTGATCGAAGGCAGCCAGATGATCCGCCGCGTCGGCTGGTGCACCGGTGGCGGCCAGGGTTACATCGACAACGCTATCGCCGCGGGCGTCGACCTGTTCCTGAGCGGTGAAGCCTCCGAGCAAACCTTCCACAGCGCCCGGGAAAACGACATCAGCTTTATCGCCGCCGGCCACCACGCCACCGAGCGCTACGGCGTACAGGCGCTGGGTGATTACCTGGCGCGGCGCTTCGCCCTGGAGCATCTGTTCATCGATTGCCCCAACCCGATTTGATGGCCAAACCTTGGGGCATATTGATATACCGTTTCGATCTAGCTGGCGCCCTGAATAGAAGAAGGTGCTGTGCTAGCATGCCCCGCTCTAACACGGCCCGCTGGCCGTCCATAAGATCGTTTTTCCGTGAGTAACCATGGTCGACAAACTGACGCATCTGAAACAGCTGGAGGCGGAAAGCATCCACATCATCCGCGAGGTCGCCGCCGAGTTCGATAACCCGGTGATGCTCTACTCGATCGGTAAAGACTCCGCCGTGATGCTGCACCTGGCGCGCAAGGCCTTCTTCCCGGGCAAGCTGCCGTTCCCGGTGATGCACGTCGACACCCGCTGGAAATTCCAGGAGATGTACAAGTTCCGCGACAAAATGGTCGAAGAGCTGGGCCTGGACCTGATCACCCACGTCAACCCGGATGGCGTGGCGCAGGGCATCAACCCGTTCACCCACGGCAGCGCCAAGCACACCGACATCATGAAGACCGAAGGCCTCAAGCAGGCCTTGGACAAGCATGGTTTCGACGCCGCCTTCGGCGGTGCCCGTCGCGATGAAGAGAAATCCCGTGCCAAAGAGCGCGTGTACTCGTTCCGCGACAGCAAGCACCGCTGGGACCCGAAGAACCAGCGCCCGGAGCTGTGGAACGTCTACAACGGCAACGTCAACAAGGGTGAGTCGATCCGTGTGTTCCCGCTGTCCAACTGGACCGAGCTGGACATCTGGCAGTACATCTACCTGGAAGGCATCCCGATCGTGCCGCTGTACTTCGCCGCCGAACGCGATGTCATCGAGAAGAACGGCACGTTGATCATGATCGACGACGACCGCATCCTCGAGCACTTGTCCGACGAAGACAAAGCCCGAATCGTCAAAAAGAAAGTACGTTTCCGTACCCTTGGCTGCTACCCGTTGACGGGCGCGGTGGAGTCCGAAGCCGAGACGCTGACGGACATCATTCAGGAAATGCTCCTGACGCGAACTTCCGAGCGCCAGGGCCGTGTCATCGACCACGATGGTGCCGGCTCGATGGAAGATAAAAAACGTCAAGGCTATTTCTAAGGGGCTGTCATGTCGCATCAATCTGATTTGATCAGCGAGGACATCCTCGCCTACCTGGGCCAGCACGAGCGCAAGGAAATGTTGCGCTTCCTGACCTGTGGCAATGTCGACGACGGCAAGAGCACCCTGATCGGGCGCCTGCTGCACGACTCCAAGATGATCTACGAAGATCACCTGGAAGCCATCACCCGTGACTCGAAAAAGTCCGGCACCACCGGTGACGACATCGACCTGGCGTTGCTGGTCGACGGCCTGCAGGCCGAGCGTGAGCAGGGCATCACCATCGATGTCGCCTACCGCTACTTCTCCACCGCCAAGCGCAAATTCATCATCGCCGACACCCCCGGCCATGAGCAGTACACCCGCAACATGGCCACCGGTGCCTCCACCTGTGACCTGGCGATCATCCTGATCGACGCGCGCTACGGCGTGCAGACCCAGACCCGTCGCCACAGCTATATCGCCTCGTTGCTGGGCATCAAGCACATCGTGATCGCCGTCAACAAGATGGACATCAATGGCTTTGACCAAAGCGTGTTCGAGTCGATCAAGGCCGATTACCTGAAGTTCGCCGAGGGCATCGCCTTCAAGCCGAGCACCATGGCATTCGTGCCGATGTCGGCGCTCAAGGGCGACAACGTGGTGAACAAGAGCGAGCATTCGCCCTGGTACACCGGCCAGTCGCTGATGGAGATCCTCGAGACCGTAGAGATCGCCAACGACCGCAACTACACCGACCTGCGTTTCCCGGTGCAGTACGTCAACCGTCCGAACCTGAACTTCCGTGGGTTCGCCGGCACCCTGGCCAGCGGCATCGTGCACAAGGGCGACGAAGTCGTGGTGCTGCCGTCGGGTAAGAGCAGCCGCGTCAAATCCATCGTCACCTTCGAAGGTGAGCTGGAACACGCCGGCCCAGGCCAGGCCGTGACCCTGACCATGGAAGACGAGATCGACATCTCCCGTGGCGACCTGCTGGTGCATGCCGACAACGTGCCGCAAGTGACCGACGCCTTCGACGCCATGCTGGTGTGGATGGCCGAAGAACCGATGCTGCCGGGCAAGAAATACGACATCAAGCGCGCCACCAGCTATGTGCCGGGTTCCATCACCAGCATCGTGCACCGTGTGGACGTGAACACCCTGGCCGAAGGCCCGGCGAGTTCGCTGCAGTTGAACGAGATCGGCCGGGTCAAGGTCAGCCTCGACGCCGCCATCGCGTTGGATGGCTATGACAGCAACCGCACCACCGGTGCGTTTATCGTCATCGACCGCTTGACCAACGGCACCGTGGGCGCGGGCATGATCATCGCACCGCCGATCACCCACGGCAGTGCGGCGCATCACGGCAAGTTGGCCCATGTCGCCACCGAGGAGCGCGCCCAGCGTTTCGGCCAGCAACCGGCCACCGTGTTGTTCAGCGGCCTGTCGGGCGCGGGCAAGAGCACCTTGGCCTATGCGGTCGAGCGCAAGCTGTTCGACATGGGGCGTGCGGTGTTCGTGCTGGATGGCCAGAACCTGCGTCACGACCTGAACAAGGGCTTGCCCCAGGACCGTGCCGGGCGTACCGAAAACTGGCGTCGTGCCGCTCACGTGGCGCGTCAGTTCAACGAAGCCGGCCTGCTGACCCTGGCCGCATTCGTCGCCCCGGATGCCGAAGGCCGTGAACAGGCCAAGGCGCTGATTGGCAGCGACCGCCTGCTGACCGTGTACGTACAGGCCTCCCCGCAGGTGTGTGCCGAGCGTGATCCGCAGGGCTTGTACGCGGCGGGTGGGGATAACATCCCTGGCGAATCCTTCCCGTACGACGTGCCGTTGAATGCCGACCTGGTAATCGATACCCAGGCCCTGTCACTGGAAGACAGCGTCAAGCAAGTGCTTGAACTGTTGCGCCAGCGCGGCGCGATCTAAATCTCGCTGCAGTCAAATGTGGGAGGGGGCTTGCCCCCGATAGCAGTGTGTCAGTCAGTACATCTGTCACTGATCCACCTCTATCGGGGGCAAGCCCCCTCCCACATTTTGTTCATCATTTGTCTGGAAAATCTTTGTGAAGTCGGTCCAGCAACGCATCCTTGGTTTCCCACAGCTGGTTGATCCACCCCTGGAACGCCAACCGATACTCCCCATCCTGCTCATAATTCCTGCCGATAAACTCGGCCGGAATCTGCACCTCTTCAAACTGCACCACAACCTCCTTCACATTCCCGCACAGCAGGTCCCAATACCCAGGACGTCCGCCAGGGTAGTGAATGGTCACATTGACCAGTGATTTCAGCTGTTCCCCCATGGCATCCAGCACAAACGCGATACCACCCGCCTTGGGCTTGAGCAGGTAACGAAACGGCGACTTCTGCTGCGCATGCTTGCCCGGTGTAAAACGCGTGCCTTCGGCAAAGTTGAAAATACCCACCGGGTTGTCGCGAAACTTCGCACAGGTCTTGCGAGTGGTTTCCAGGTCCTTGCCTTTCTTCTCCGGGTGCTTTTCCAGGTAGGCCTTGGTGTAGCGCTTCATGAAGGGAAAGCCCAGGGCCCACCACGCCAGGCCAATCACCGGCACCCAGATCAACTCCTGCTTGAGGAAGAATTTCAGCGGGCGAATCCGACGATTGAGCACGTATTGCAGGACCATGATGTCGACCCAGCTCTGGTGGTTGCTGGTCACCAGGTACGAGTGCTGGTAGTCCAGGCCTTCAAGACCTTTAAGGTGCCAACGGGTGCTGCGCACCAGGTTCATCCAACCCTTGTTGTTGGTGACCCAGGCTTCGTGGGTGTGGTTCATCAGCCATTCGCTGAAACGCTTGGCGAAGGGCAGCGCCTTGAACAGCGCCACGATAAACAGGAACGAACACAGCAGGATCGTATTCAGCGCCAACAGCAGCGAAGCGATCACCCCGCGTACGGCGGCAGGTAGAAAATCCAGCATTTAGATATCCATAGGTCGGTTGGCGGCTTGGATCGCAGTCAGCGCGATGGTGTACACGATGTCGTCGACCTGGGCACCCCGTGGCAGGTCGTTGACCGGTTTGCGCAGGCCTTGGAGCATCGGCCCCAGGCTGACGCAATCGGCGCTGCGTTGCACGGCCTTGTGCGTGGTGTTGCCGGTGTTCAGGTCCGGGAACACGAACACGGTGGCTTTGCCGGCGACCAGGCTGTCGGGGGCCAGTTGGCGGGCGACGGTTTCGTTGGCGGCGGCGTCGTATTGCAGCGGGCCGTCGATCAGCAGTGAGCTTTGCTGTTCATGGGCGAGCAGGGTGGCTTCGCGGACTTTCTCCACTTCCTCACCGCTGGCCGAGTCGCCGCTGGAGTAGCTGATCATCGCCACACGCGGAGTGATGCCGAAGGCAGCCGCCGAGTCGGCGCTTTGCAAGGCGATTTCCGCCAGTTCGGCGGCACTGGGGTGCGGGTTCATCACACAGTCGCCGTAGACCAGCACCTGCTCGGGGAACAGCATGAAGAACACCGACGACACCAGGGTGCAGCCCGGTGCGGTCTTGATCAACTGCAGGGCCGGGCGAATGGTGTTGGCGGTGGAGTGGATAACCCCGGAAACCAGGCCGTCCACTTCATCCAGTGCGAGCATCATGGTGGCGATCACCACGGTGTCTTCCAGTTGCTGCTCGGCCATCGGCGCATTCAGGCTCTTGCTCTTGCGCAGGGCAACCATGGGCTCCACGTAGCGCTGGCGAATCAGGTCCGGGTCGAGAATCTCCAGGCCTTCGGGCAATTCGATGCCCTGGGCGCGCGCGACGGCTTCCACGTCAGCCGGCTTGGCCAGCAGCACGCAGCGCGCGATGCCCCGGGCCTGGCAGATAGCGGCGGCTTGCACGGTCAGCGGCTCGCTGCCCTCGGGCAGCACAATGCGTTTGTTGGCCGCCTGGGCGCGCTGGATCAACTGGTAGCGGAATACCGCCGGTGACAGGCGCATCTCCCGTGGCGTGCCGCAGCGCTGGTGCAGCCAGCGCGCATCGAGGTGGCTGGCGACGAAATCGGTGATGATCTCCGCGCGCTCGCGGTCATCGATGGGGATTTCCTTGTTGAGGTTGTTGAGCAGGTTGGCGGTCTCGTAGGAACCGGTACTTACCGACAAAACCGGCAGCCCAGCCTGGAACGCGCCGCGGCACAGCTCCATGATGCGCGGGTCGGGCAGTGTGTCGCTGGTCAGCAGCAGGCCGGCCAGGGGCACGCCGTTGATCGCGGCCAGGCTGACGGCGAGGATGATGTCGTCACGGTCGCCGGGGGTCACCACCAGCACGCCGGGCTTGAGCAGCTCCACGGTGTTACGCATGGTGCGGGCGCAGATGATGATCTTGGTCATGCGCCGGGTTTCGTAGTCGCCGGCGTTGAGGATCTGCGCGCCCATCAGGTCGGCCACGTCGCGGGTGCGCGGCGCGTTGAGTTCCGGCTGGTAAGGAATGCAGCCGAGCAGGCGGAAATCACCGCTGCGCAGCAAGGGCGAATGCTCCTTGAGGCGCGCCGAGAAGGCTTCCATGCTTTCGTCGGTGCGCACCTTGTTCAGGATCACGCCGAGCACTTTCGGGTCTTTCGGGCCGCCGAACAACTGAGCCTGCAGTTCCACGCGGCCGGAGAGTTCGGTGAGCACTTCGTTTTCCGGGGCCGAGACCAGGATCACTTCCGCATCCAGGCTCTTGGCCAGGTGCAGGTTGACCCGGGCCGCATAGCTGGCGCTGCGGGTCGGTACCATGCCTTCGACGATCAGCACGTCCTTGCCCACGGCGGCTTGCTGGTAAAGGGTGATGATTTCTTCGAGCAGCTCGTCGAGCTGGCCGTCGCCCAGCATGCGTTCCACGTGAGCCAGGCCTAGCGGCTGTGGCGGCTTGAGGCCATGGGTGCGAGCCACCAGCTCGGTGGAGCGCTCAGGGCCGGTATCGCCGGGATGTGGTTGGGCAATCGGCTTGAAAAAACCGACTTTCAGGCCGGCTCGCTCAAGGGTGCGCACCAGCCCAAGGCTGATAGAGGTCAGACCCACACCAAAATCGGTGGGCGCGATAAAAAAAGTCTGCATGCGAATTCTCTGGAGGTGCATGGCTTCGGTGGCGCCCTATGGTTGAGTGCCTACCGGGAATCAGGCGCCAAGGTTATCGTTATTCGGGCGCTTGCGCACACCAGCCGCAGGCAAAGGGCTGGCCTATTTTTTCCAGGCGCTGCGCGGCGTCGAGTACCCAGGCGCGAGACTGCCATGGCGGCTGGTGGCGCAGGTGCTGGGTGTGGCCGCAGGACAGCCCGGCAACCCAGTGACCCTCCTCGTCCTGATGGAAACCGATGACCAAGGATGCCGTTGATCGGCCCCGTCCGTCCGGGTTCTGTTCGCTTTCGGGCAAATCCTTGTTTAGACTTGTCCGTTCTTCATTCTTATGCAAAAGGTCTCGCCCCATGACGATCGCCGCTAACAAGGCTGTCTCCATCGACTATACCCTGACCAACGACGCTGGTGAGGTCATCGACAGCTCAGCCGGCGGCGCGCCGCTGGTCTACCTGCAAGGCGCAGGTAACATCATCCCAGGCCTGGAAAAGGCTCTGGAAGGCAAGAGCGTTGGTGATGAGCTGACCGTTGCCGTAGAACCTGAAGATGCCTACGGCGAATACTCCGCCGAACTGGTCAGCACCCTGAGCCGCAGCATGTTCGAAGGTGTTGATGAGTTGGAAGTGGGCATGCAGTTCCACGCATCCGCGCCGGACGGTCAAATGCAGATCGTCACCATTCGTGACCTGGACGGCGACGACGTCACCGTCGACGGCAACCATCCTCTGGCTGGCCAGCGCCTGAACTTCCAAGTGAAGATCGTTGCCATCCGCGACGCTTCCCAGGAAGAAGTGGCCCACGGTCACGTCCACGGTGAAGGCGGTCATCACCATTGATTGATGTTTTGATCAAGTGGTAGCAAAAACGCCCCGACTGGTTCGGGGCGTTTTTTTGTGCGCTTGAAAATCTCTACCGGATACCCCCGCCACATTTTGATCGTGGTGTATTTTCAGGCACAAACAAAAATGCCCCAGACCTTTCGGTACGGGGCATTTCTTAACTGTTTCGCAACCGGGGTTGCGTTGCAGTTGCTACCACTTAGGCTGCAGCAGGAACGCTCAGAGCCTTGATGTGGCCATTCAGGCGGCTCTTATGACGAGCGGCCTTGTTCTTGTGGATGATGCCTTTATCGGCCATACGGTCGATAACTGGCACAGCCAGAACGTAAGCTGCTTGAGCTTTTTCAGCGTCTTTGGTGTCGATGGCTTTAACTACATTCTTGATGTAGGTACGAACCATGGAACGCAGGCTGGCGTTGTGGCTGCGACGCTTCTCAGCCTGTTTTGCACGTTTTTTGGCGGAAGGTGTGTTGGCCACCGTCGAGCTCCTCGAAAGACTTTTTAGGAAATAGCAAACAAAATAGGCCGCGAATCATGCCGATGACTTGATGTGTTGTCAAGGCCGGCTGATGCGAACTGCTGAGTGGTCGATCTGAAGAGGCGGGTGATTTATTTCCGGCGCTTGACCTGTAAACTCGCGAGCTTTGGCGCTGTGCTGTTGCAGGCGCGCAGTATCGCATAAGTAGGCGCTTAGTTCGCCTGCTCTTTATCTATAGGCGCAAACTCTTTCAATGAATCTGCTCAAATCGTTGGCCGCCGTCAGCTCTATCACGATGATCTCCCGGGTTTTGGGGTTTGTGCGTGACACCCTGCTGGCGCGTATTTTTGGCGCCAGCATGGCCACGGATGCGTTCTTTATTGCGTTCAAACTGCCCAACCTGCTGCGGCGGATCTTTGCCGAGGGCGCGTTTTCCCAGGCGTTCGTGCCGATTCTGGCCGAGTACAAGACCCAGCAGGGGGAGGAGGCGACCCGTACCTTCATTGCCTACGTCTCGGGCCTGCTCACCCTGGTGTTGATGCTGGTGACCCTCGTCGGCATGCTCGCCGCGCCCTGGGTGATCTGGGCCACGGCGCCGGGTTTTGCCAATACGCCGGAAAAATTCGCGCTGACCACTGACCTGTTGCGGGTGACCTTTCCTTATATATTGCTGATCTCGCTGTCATCCCTGGCCGGTGCGATCCTCAACACCTGGAACCGTTTCTCGGTGCCGGCGTTCGTGCCGACGCTGCTTAACGTCAGCATGATTATCTTTGCGCTGTTCCTGACACCTTACTTCGATCCACCGGTCATGGCCCTTGGCTGGGCCGTGCTGGCCGGTGGCCTGGCGCAATTGCTCTATCAACTGCCGCACCTGAAAAAGATCGGCATGCTCGTATTGCCGCGCCTGAACCTCAAGGACACCGGCGTCTGGCGCGTGATGCGCAATATGTTGCCGGCGATCCTTGGGGTGTCGGTGAGCCAGATTTCCCTGATCATCAACACCGCGTTCGCCTCGCTGCTGGTATCCGGCTCGGTGTCGTGGATGTATTACGCCGACCGCCTCATGGAACTGCCGTCCGGCGTACTGGGCGTAGCCCTCGGCACCATTTTGCTGCCGACGCTGGCACGCACCTATGCCAGCAAGGATCGCCAGGAATACTCGCGCATCCTCGATTGGGGCCTGCGCCTGTGCTTTGTGCTGGTGCTGCCGTGCGCACTGGCGTTGGGGATCCTGGCCGAGCCGCTGACAGTGTCGCTGTTCCAATACGGGCAATTCGATGCCCATGATGCGTTGATGACCCAGCATGCGCTGGTGGCCTATTCCGTCGGCCTGCTCGGCATCATCGTGATCAAGGTGCTGGCGCCTGGCTTCTACGCCCAGCAGAACATCCGCACGCCGGTAAAGATCGCGATCTTCACTCTGATCGTCACGCAACTGCTCAACCTGGTGTTTATTGGTCCGCTGGCCCACGCCGGCCTGGCCCTGGCCATCAGTGCCGGTGCGTGCATCAATGCCGGCCTGCTGTTTTATCAGCTGCGCAAACAACAGATGTTCCAGCCTCAGCCTGGCTGGGGCATGTTCGCCCTCAAGTTGCTGGTGGCGGTTGCGATGATGTCGGCGGTATTGCTCGGCCTGATGCACTTCATGCCGGCCTGGGATGAGGGGCATATGCTGGAGCGCTTCATGCGCCTGGGCGTGCTGGTCGTGGCCGGCGTGGTGGTGTACTTCGGGATGTTGCTGCTGCAAGGCTTCCGCCTGCGGGATTTCAATCGCAAGTCGTTGAGCTAGAGAGTTTGCCGCGATAAAACGGTTGTTTTATCGATTCGATCCATTTGCCCTGCGCTGTTGCCTGTCGTCCGGGGCCGGGTGTGGTTATAATCGACCACTTTATGAGCAAGAAGCGCGTTATGCAGCTGGTTCGAGGTCTCCACAACCTGCGCCCTGAGCATCGGGGCTGCGTCGCCACTATTGGCAACTTTGACGGTGTTCACCGTGGCCACCAGGCTATCCTGGCCCGGCTGCGCGAGCGTGCGGTCGAGTTGGGCGTACCCAGCTGCGTGGTGATATTCGAGCCGCAGCCGCGGGAATATTTCACCCCGGAAACGGCACCGGCACGTCTGGCCCGTCTGCGGGACAAGCTGCAACTGCTGGCCGAAGAAGGCGTGGACCGCGTCCTCTGCCTGGCTTTCAACCAGCGTTTGCAAAGTCTCAGCGCTGCCGAGTTCGTCGACCGCATACTGGTAGACGGCCTGGGCGTACAGCATTTGGAGGTCGGCGACGACTTCCGTTTTGGCTGCGACCGGGTCGGGGATTTCGAGTTCCTGCAACACGCCGGTATCACCCAGGGCTTTACCGTCGAAGCCGCGCAAACCGTCGAACTGGACGGCCTGCGCGTGAGCAGCACCCAGGTGCGTAACGCCCTGGCCGCTGCCGACTTCGCCTTGGCCGAGCGTTTGCTCGGTCGCCCGTTCCGCATTGCCGGGCGGGTTCTGCACGGCCAGAAGCTGGCGCGCCAACTGGGCACGCCAACCGCCAACGTGCAACTCAAGCGCCGCCGTGTGCCGCTGACCGGGGTTTACCTGGTGAGCGTCGACATCGACGGCCAATCGTGGCCGGGAGTCGCCAACATAGGCGTCAGGCCCACGGTTGCAGGTGATGGCAAGGCCCACCTGGAAGTTCATCTGTTGGATTTTGCCGGTGATCTGTATGACCGGCGTTTGACGGTGGTTTTCCACCAGAAGCTGCGTGAAGAGCAGCGTTTCGCCTCGCTTGAGGCGTTGAAAACGGCGATCAATGCGGATGTCGCCGCCGCCCGTGCACTAGCCGCACCTAGCGCCCATCGCTAACCGAAGAGCCTTAAATGACCGACTATAAAGCCACGTTAAACCTTCCGGACACCGCCTTCCCAATGAAGGCCGGCCTGCCACAGCGCGAACCGCAGATCCTGCAGCGCTGGGACAGTATTGGCCTGTACGGAAAGTTGCGCGAAATTGGCAAGGATCGTCCGAAATTCGTCCTGCACGACGGCCCTCCTTATGCCAACGGCACGATTCACATCGGTCATGCGCTGAACAAGATTCTCAAGGACATGATCCTGCGCTCGAAAACCCTGGCGGGTTTCGATGCGCCGTATGTCCCGGGTTGGGACTGCCACGGCCTGCCGATCGAACACAAGGTCGAAGTGACCTACGGCAAGAACCTGGGCGCGGATAAAACCCGCGAACTGTGCCGTGCCTACGCTGCCGAGCAGATCGAAGGGCAGAAGTCCGAGTTCATCCGCCTGGGTGTGCTGGGCGAGTGGGACAACCCGTACAAAACCATGAACTTCAAGAACGAGGCCGGTGAAATCCGTGCCTTGGCCGAAATCGTCAAGGGCGGTTTCGTGTTCAAGGGCCTCAAGCCCGTGAACTGGTGCTTCGATTGCGGCTCGGCCCTGGCTGAAGCGGAAGTCGAATACGAAGACAAGAAGTCCTCGACCATCGACGTGGCCTTCCCGATCGCCGACGATGCCAAGCTGGCCGAGGCCTTTGGCCTGGCAAGCCTGAGCAAGCCCGCGGCCATCGTGATCTGGACCACCACCCCGTGGACCATTCCCGCCAACCAGGCGCTGAACGTGCACCCGGAATTCACCTACGCCCTGGTGGACGTCGGTGATCGCCTGCTGGTGCTGGCCGAGGAAATGGTCGAAGCGTGCCTGGCGCGCTACGAACTGCAAGGTTCGGTGATCGCCACCACCACCGGTTCCGCGCTGGAGCTGATCAACTTCCGTCACCCGTTCTATGACCGTCTGTCGCCGGTGTACCTGGCTGACTACGTCGAGCTGGGTTCGGGTACGGGCATTGTTCACTGCTCGCCTGCCTATGGCGTGGACGACTTCGTGATCTGCAAGAAGTACGGCATGGTCAACGACGAGATCATCAACCCGGTGCAAAGCAACGGTGTTTATGTGCCGTCGCTGGAGTTCTTCGGCGGCCAGTTCATCTTCAAGGCCGACCAGCCGATCATCGACAAGCTGCGTGAAGTCGGTGCGCTGATGCAAACCGACACCATCAAGCACAGCTACATGCACTGCTGGCGCCACAAGACCCCGCTGATCTACCGCGCCACCGCGCAATGGTTCATCGGCATGGACAAGGAGCCAGCCAGCGGCGATACCCTGCGTGTACGCTCGCTCAAAGCCATCGAAGACACCCGGTTCGTCCCGGCCTGGGGCCAGGCGCGCCTGCACTCGATGATCGCCAACCGTCCGGACTGGTGCATCTCCCGCCAGCGTAACTGGGGCGTGCCGATCCCGTTCTTCCTCAACAAGGAAAGCGGCGAGCTGCACCCACGCACCGTCGAACTGATGGAAGTGGTGGCCCAGCGTGTCGAACAGGAAGGCATCGAAGCCTGGTTCAAGCTGGACGCCGCCGAGTTGCTGGGCGACGAGGCACCGCTGTACGACAAGATCAGCGACACCCTGGACGTATGGTTCGACTCGGGCACCACCCACTGGCACGTGCTGCGCGGCTCGCACCCGATGGGTCACGAGACCGGCCCGCGTGCCGACCTGTACCTGGAGGGCTCCGACCAACATCGGGGCTGGTTCCACTCGTCGCTGCTGACCGGTTGCGCCATCGACAACCACGCGCCATACCGCGAGCTGCTGACCCACGGGTTCACCGTCGACGAGACGGGCCGCAAGATGTCCAAGTCGCTGAAGAACGTGATCGAGCCGAAAAAGATCAACGACACCTTGGGCGCCGACATCATGCGACTGTGGGTGGCGTCGACCGATTACTCCGGCGAGATCGCCGTGTCGGACCAGATCCTGGCCCGTAGCGCCGATGCCTACCGCCGTATCCGTAATACCGCGCGCTTCCTGCTGTCGAACCTGACCGGTTTCAACCCGGCCACCGACCTCCTGCCGACCGAGGAAATGCTCGCCCTGGACCGTTGGGCCGTGGACCGTACCCTGTTGCTGCAGCGCGAGTTGCAGGAGCACTACGGTGAATACCGCTTCTGGAACGTGTACTCCAAGATCCACAACTTCTGTGTGCAGGAGCTGGGTGGTTTCTACCTCGACATCATCAAGGACCGCCAGTACACCACCGGTGCCAACAGCAAGGCCCGCCGTTCGGCGCAGACCGCGCTGTACCACATCTCCGAAGCGCTGGTGCGCTGGATCGCACCGATCCTGGCCTTCACCGCCGACGAACTGTGGGAATACCTGCCGGGCGAGCGTAACGAGTCCGTCATGCTCAATACCTGGTACGAAGGCTTGACCGAGCTGCCGGCCGACTTCGAACTGGGCCGCGAGTACTGGGAAGGCGTAATGGCCGTCAAGGTTGCGGTGAACAAGGAGCTGGAGGTTCAGCGTGCGGCCAAGGCCGTCGGTGGCAACCTCCAGGCCGAAGTCACCCTGTTTGCCGAGGAAGGCCTGACTGCCGACCTGACCAAGCTGAGCAACGAGCTGCGCTTCGTGTTGATCACTTCCACAGCGAGCCTGGCACCGTTTGCCCAGGCACCGGCGGATGCCGTGGCCACCGAAGTGCCGGGCCTCAAGCTCAAGGTGGTCAAGTCGGCCTTCCCTAAGTGCGCCCGCTGCTGGCACTGCCGTGAAGATGTCGGGGTGAACCCTGAACATCCGGAAATCTGCGGTCGTTGCGTCGACAACATCTCCGGTGAAGGCGAGGTTCGCCACTATGCCTAATGCAGCCAGTCGTTTCGGACGCCTGGGCTGGCTCGTACTGAGCGTGCTGGTCCTGGTCATCGACCAGGTCAGCAAGGCTCACTTCGAGGGCTCCCTGGAAATGTTCCAGCAAATCGTGGTGATCCCGGATTACTTCAGCTGGACCCTGGCCTACAACACCGGCGCCGCCTTCAGCTTCCTGGCTGACGGCGGCGGCTGGCAGCGCTGGCTGTTCGCCCTGATCGCCGTGGTGGTCAGTGGGGTGCTCGTGGTCTGGCTCAAACGCCTGGGCCGCGATGACACCTGGCTGGCCATCGCCTTGGCCCTGGTGCTGGGCGGCGCCCTGGGCAACCTGTACGACCGTATTGCCCTGGGCCATGTGATCGACTTCATCCTGGTGCATTGGCAGAACCGCCATTACTTCCCGGCGTTCAATTTTGCCGACAGCGCCATCACCGTCGGTGCAATCATGCTGGCGCTGGACATGTTCAAAAGTAAGAAAACCGGAGAGACCGTCAATGACTGATCAGGTATTGGCTGAGCAACGCATCGGCCAGAACACGGAAGTCACCTTGCATTTCGCACTGCGCCTGGAGAATGGCGACACGGTCGACAGCACGTTCGACAAAGCCCCGGCGACCTTCAAGGTCGGCGACGGCAACCTGTTACCGGGTTTTGAAGCGGCACTGTTCGGTTTCAAGGCTGGCGACAAGCGCACCCTGCAGATCCTGCCGGAAAACGCCTTTGGCCAGCCCAACCCGCAAAACCTGCAGATTATCCCGCGTTCGCAGTTCCAGGACATGGACCTGTCGGAAGGCCTGCTAGTGATCTTCAACGATGCGGCGAATACCGAACTGCCCGGTGTGGTCAAAACCTTCGATGACGCGCAGGTAACCATCGACTTCAACCACCCGTTGGCCGGTAAAACCTTGACGTTCGACGTTGAAATCATCGACGTTAAAGCTCTTTGATCAACGCCCCGATCTAAAATGTGGGAGGGGGCAAGCCCGCTCCCGCCTTTGGTCGCCATTGTCAGTTCAGTAGCATCAACTCTGGCCCAAGCGCCAGACACGAGGCACAGCATGCAAATCAAACTCGCCAACCCCCGTGGCTTCTGCGCCGGTGTGGACCGGGCGATCGAAATCGTCAACCGCGCCCTGGAAGTCTTCGGGCCGCCGATCTATGTGCGCCATGAGGTCGTCCATAACAAGTTCGTGGTCGAAGACCTGCGTGCACGTGGCGCCATCTTTGTCGAAGAACTGGAGCAGGTGCCGGACGACGTTATCGTTATCTTCAGCGCCCACGGTGTTTCCCAGGCCGTACGTACCGAAGCGGCCGGTCGTGGCCTGAAAGTATTCGACGCCACCTGTCCGCTGGTCACCAAGGTACATATCGAAGTCGCGCGCTACAGCCGTGATGGTCGCGAATGCATCCTGATTGGCCATGCCGGTCACCCGGAAGTCGAAGGCACCATGGGCCAATACGACGGCAGCAATGGTGGCGCCATCTACCTTGTGGAAGACGAAAAAGACGTCGCCAGCTTGCAGGTTCACAACCCTGAGCGTTTGGCGTTCGTGACCCAGACCACCTTGTCCATGGACGACACCAGCCGCGTCATCGACGCGCTGCGCAGCCGCTTCCCGGCCATTGGTGGGCCACGCAAGGACGACATCTGCTACGCCACCCAAAACCGCCAGGATGCAGTCAAACAGTTGGCCGATGAATGCGATGTAGTGCTGGTGGTCGGCAGTCCTAACAGCTCCAATTCCAACCGCCTGCGCGAATTGGCCGAACGCATGGCGACACCGGCGTACCTGATCGACGGTGCTGAAGATATGCAGCGCAGCTGGTTCGATGGTGTCGAGCGTATTGGCATCACGGCGGGCGCTTCGGCCCCGGAAGTCCTGGTGCGCGGCGTTATCCAGCAGTTGCATGCATGGGGGGCTACGGGCGCCGATGAGTTGGCCGGTCGTGAAGAGAACATCACTTTCTCCATGCCCAAGGAGCTGCGGGTTCGCTCGCTGCTCTGAATGCCAGGGTGCCGGAGTAACTTCGGCACAATGCCTGTTCGGCTCTATCGCTGCGCAGGCTGATGCGCCCACTGGGCGCCAGCACCACCTGGTACAGGCTGTTTGCCGAGTCCGCGGCGCATATATGTACAGTGCCCGCACGAAAACCTCCCCCAGCAAATACTGGCTCGCCCAATCCGCTGAAGCGTACCTGGCTTTTGACCGGTCCATTCCCGACGATCGGCACCCGTCCGCTGCCCTGGCGCTCCAGTAACACCGGGTTGTCGTCGTCCAGATGGCCACGCCCGCTTACATCCAGCACGACCCGCCAACCCCGGCTCCAGTCATCGTCCAGTGCGTGGATGACCACCGCACGGTTACGCGTGATGGCTTCAGTGCGTGCGAAGCGAAATCCATTTGTCAGTGATTGCGCCGCGCTTTGTCGCTGCTGTGATTCCAGCAGGCCGATGAAACTGGGCGTAGCCAGATGCGCCAGGATGCCGCTCACGATCAGTCCGAGCAGCAGTTCGATCAGGGTGAAACCTCGTTGCTCCATAGGCCGTCCCTCCGTGGGCGCGTGTACATACAGGGTTGAAACATAGGTATAGCGTCCGGCTCGGAGTGTCGAATGATGGCCTTTATGTCCAAAGTATTTCCCTTTGTTCCGTAACCGGCGCCGGCGAAAAAGCGACGCTAGTCTTGGGGGCGCAGCAGGGTTTTCCTGCTTTTTTCGGCCCTCGACACGGATGACGACGGTAATGCCTGCCTGCCTGAAAACCTGTTTCTTCCCGACTTTTCCTCGGTGCCAAATCGGCATGACATTGATCGAAGTGCTGGTGGCGGTGCTGATTCTCGCCATTGGGCTGTTAGGTGCAGTGATGCTCCAGCTCAACGCCCTCAAGTACACCGACAGTTCGAGGATGACCAGCCAGGCCAGTTTCATCGCCTACGATATGCTCGACCGAATCCGTGCCAATTCCGGTGCCGACTACTCGTTGCGTCGTGGCGCTCGAGCGCCGGCCAGTACCGCGACCACCAGCGTGCGTGACGTGGACCTGCATGATTTCGAGGCCAATATTCGCGGTTTTGCCGGGGAGAGCGGCAAAGGCTCTGTGGCGGTCAGTGCAGATGAAGTGACTGTCAGTATCAGTTGGGATGACAGCCGGGGTGCAAACACGCCTGGCGCGCGGGAAACCTTCACCCTGACCAGTCGCATCGACAATGAGCCGGGGGTGATGCAATGAGGCATCGGGTTAGAGGTTTCAGCCTGGTGGAATTGTTGCTGGCCCTGGCCGTCGGTTTGGTGCTGGTGCTTGGCGGGAGCCAGGTGCTGATCAATTCCCGAGCGACCCACGCCAGCCAGCAGGCGGCCATGTTGCTGCAGGATGATGCGCGGTTTGTGCTTGGCAAGATGATCCGGGATATTCGCCAGGCGGGCATGTTTGGCTGTTTGGCCCCGGCCTTTATCGAGAATGCCCCGCCAGCCTTTGAAAGGCCAGTCAGCTGGAATACCGGGGGCAGTTCAAAGTCGCTGACGCTGGTCACTGCCGATGTGGGCGGCGGCAGGCCTGACTGGACGGTGCTCTCCGACTGCACTGCTGGTGCCCAAGCCTATTCAGGCAGCTCACCTGCGCCTGCTCCCGGGCAGATTCGTTTTGCGATTCGGCAACTGACCTACACCTTCGAGGCGGGCCAGTTGAAAGTCAGCACGCTTGCCGCGCCGGCCAAGGCTGTGTTGGTGGATAACGTACGGGCTTTCGATGTCAGTTTCGGCGTGGCTGCCAGCCCGTCGTCAGTTCGGGTTGTGCGTTATGACGCTATCCCGACCGATGAGTCCTTGATCCGCAGTGTGCGCATCCGCATGACGTTGCAAGACCCGACGGGGCGGGTAAAAGATCAAACCTACAGCGTCGTGGCGGCGCTGCGAAACCGTGTGGGCTAGGGCGACCATGGTGTTTGCCGGGGGTGTTTCTTCGCGGCAGGGGGGGATGGTCCTGCTGATAAGCCTGGTGTTTTTGCTGTTGTTGTCGTTGATCAGCCTGTCTTCGATACAGGGGGCGGTCACCCAGCAAAAGATCACCGGTAGCCTGTGGCACCGCAACCAGTCGCTGCAAACCGCAGAAAGTGGTTTGAGGCTGGGAGAGCAAGGTGTGAGGCGAAAGGGCGCAGCCTTGCCGCAGTGTCAGTCGATCGCTGCCTGTGGGCCACCGGATGAAGCGTTTTCGGTGGTGGGTGCCGGGCCCCATCCTGTGTCATCGGTTAACTGGGTTGCCATCAAGGGTGGGCTCTACGGTATTCAATCCCTGGGGCCGGGTGTAGGGCTGCCGCATGTGCCGCCGCAAACCCTGGCGACGTTGTACCGGATAACAGCGGTCGGGCTCAGTGGCCAATCGCGCACGGTATTGGAGAGCGTGTATGCGCGGGTGGAGGAGGAGAGTGGCTCGCGATTTCGGCGGGTTTCGTGGCGGCAACTTCAATAAGGAGCAATGGAATGGGCATGGACAGCCAGGGTTTTACCCTGATCGAGCTATTGATCGCCGTAGCGATCATCGCGTTTCTGGCAGGAATCGCTTATCCCGGGTACACCGGCCATGTGAAAAAGGTCTATCGCGCGGAAATCGTCGCGCTGTTGACCGAGCAGGCTCAGCACCTGGAGCGGTTTCATATGAGGAACGGCACTTTTATTGACGCAAGCGGCGTCAGTACGGGCAATGATCGCTATAGAATCACCGCAGCGTTGAACCCTCAGGATTTCTACCTGGTTGCTACACCGGGCGCCGATTCGGTGATGGCCGGCGACCCTTGCGGTGACTTCAGCCTGGACAGCAGCGGTGCGCGTGGCAATCCGGGTGCGGCACCTGAAATGTCGCGCCAGACATGCTGGGGGCAATGATGAGGGTGCTGGATGATTGGGCGCCGGGCGCGTTTATTCCTATTTATCGACTGGATCAAATGATGGCTAAGCAACAGCAAGTGGTGATTGTCGGTGGCGGGGTCATCGGCTTGTTGACGGCGTTCAATCTGGCGACCCAGGGGCAGGCTGTGATCCTGCTGGAGCGTGCCGGTGTGGGGCAGGAGTCGTCATGGGCGGGCGGAGGCATTGTTTCGCCACTGTATCCGTGGCGCTATAGCCCGGCGGTCACAGCGTTGGCCCATTGGTCCCAGGATTTTTATCCGCAACTGGCTGAGCGGCTGTTTGCCGCTACCGGTGTCGACCCGGAGGTCCATACCACGGGGTTGTACTGGCTGGACCTGGACGATGAAGCCGAGGCGCTGGACTGGGCTGCTCGTGAAGGGCGGCCTTTGAGCAAGGTCGATGTGTCTGCCGCCCATGACGCGGTTCCTGTCTTGGGTGGCGGGTATTCCCAGGCGATCTATATGGCCAACGTGGCCAACGTGCGCAACCCGCGCCTGGTCAAATCCCTGAAGGCCGCGCTATTGGCCCTGCCTGCCGTCACCGTTCACGAACAGTGCGCAGTGACTGGTTTTGTTCTGGATGGCGGCAACGTAGTGGGCGTGGATACGGCAGAGGGACCGATTCTGGGGGATCAGGTGGTGCTTGCCGCGGGGGCGTGGAGCGGCGAATTGCTCGGCACACTGGGCTTGGCGCTGCCGGTAGAGCCGGTCAAGGGGCAGATGATTTTGTACAAATGCGCGTCGGACTTCCTGTCGAGCATGGTCCTGGCCAAAGGGCGTTATGCAATCCCTCGACGCGACGGGCACATCCTCATCGGCAGCACGCTGGAACATGAGGGGTTCGACAAGACGCCCACCGACAGCGCGCTGGAAAGCCTCAAGGCCTCGGCTGTGGAACTGATTCCCGCCCTGGCCGACGCCGAAGTGGTGGGGCATTGGGCCGGCTTGCGGCCCGGCTCGCCGGAGGGCATCCCCTATATCGGCCGGGTACCCGGCTTCAACGGGCTGTGGCTCAACTGCGGGCATTACCGCAACGGGTTGGTCCTGGCGCCGGCATCGTGCCAGTTATTTGTCGATTTGCTACTGGAGCGTGCGCCGATCATCGATCCGGCACCCTATGCCCCCGAAGGTCGGATCAACGCTGGATAGACTTCGGTCCTTGCTCCAGATGCGCCTGGGTGCAATACCACTCCTGGCGCGAACTCAGGGCGCGATCCTGCGGCAAGTGCACACCGCAGTGTGCGCAGCGCACCATCAACGCAGCGCCGGGCTCGCTGGTGCGTTGCTGCCTGGCGGTCGGGCTTTTGAATTTGCGCCAGAACCATACCGCGGCAGCAATAACGGCAATCCAGAACAGAAGACGAAGCATGATGGGCGGTTTCTCGATAAGGAATGCGCCAGTTTAGCCAAGGACGTGGCAGGCGCACAGCGCAATAATCCTTGCCCATAAAAAAGGAGCCCCGAAAGGCTCCTTTTTGCGTTGCGTCGACAGGCTCAGTCGAACACACCGAAGGTCATGTAGCTGAACCACGAGCGGTCCTGGTTGTTGCCCAGGGCCTGCGGCTCTTCTTCTTCGATCACGTCGCCGTTCTCGTCGTGCGGCTTGAGGTCCGAAGGAATGGCTTCCTTGGCATCCTGGAACTGCTTGATCACGTCCTGGTTGGCGCGAGTTTCGCCCGGCGGCAACGGCGGACGCGACTCGATCAGGCCCAGGGTGTACTTGCTCAGCCACGAGCGGTTGTCCGCTTCGGCAACCTGAGGCACGAACTGGCCGTCTTTCAGGCTCGGGTGATCAGGGTAGTTGAGCTTCAGGGTTTCCAGGCTGGTGCTGGCCAAGTCGTCCAGGTGCAGGCGCTGGTAAGCTTCGGTCATCACCGCCAGGCCGTCACCCACGGATGGGGTTTCCTGGAAGTTTTCCACGACATAGCGACCACGGTTGGCGGCAGCTACATACGCCTGGCGGGTCAGGTAGTAGTGGGCCACGTGGATTTCGTAGGAAGCCAGCAGGTTGCGCAGGTAGATCATGCGCTGCTTGGCGTCCGGCGCGTAGCGGCTGTTTGGGTAGCGGCTGGTCAACTGGGCGAACTCGTTGTAGGAGTCGCGAGCGGCGCCTGGGTCTCGCTTGGTCATGTCCAGTGGCAGGAAGCGCGCCAGCAGGCCAACATCCTGGTCGAACGAGGTCAGGCCCTTCATGTAGTAGGCGTAGTCCACGTTCGGGTGTTGCGGGTGCAGGCGGATGAAGCGCTCGGCAGCGGACTTGGCAGCCTCCGGCTCGGCGTTCTTGTAGTTGGCGTAGATCAGCTCAAGCTGGGCCTGGTCGGCGTAGCGCCCGAACGGATAGCGCGACTCCAGGGCCTTCAGCTTCGCTGTGGCGCTGGTGTAGCTATTATTGTCCAAGTCTTTCTGTGCCAGTTGGTACAGCTCGACTTCGCTCAGGTTTTCGTCGACGACTTCCTTTGTTGACGAGCAAGCAGCAGTCATGGCGAGGATGGCGATCAGCAGCAGGTGTTTCACTTGCATGGCGGCTTGCGTCCCTATGACGGCCGCTGTCTTGGGCGGGGCCGTCCTGTTATGATGAGCGCCCCGTTGAAAGCCTCGGGGCAAAAGACGCCGTATTTAACCACAAGCGCGCAGCCGAAACCAAAGGCTGTGCCACGCCTAGTCTGAGCATGTCCGATAAAATTGAACTTCGCGCAGAGGTGCCGTCCGAATTGGGCGGCCAACGCCTCGATCAAGTCGCCGCACAATTATTCGCTGAGCACTCGCGCTCGCGCCTTTCCGCCTGGATCAAAGACGGCCGCCTGACTGTGGATGGAGCGGTTATCCGCCCGCGAGACATAGTCCATGGCGGTGCGATTCTTGAGCTGACTGCCGAGCAGGAAGCCCAGGGAGAATGGGTCGCCCAGGACATCGAGCTGGACATCGTCTATGAAGACGACGACATCCTGGTCATCAACAAACCCGCAGGCCTGGTGGTTCACCCGGCGGCCGGGCACGCTGATGGCACCTTGCTCAATGCCCTGTTGCACCACATCCCCGACATCGTCAACGTGCCGCGTTGCGGCATCGTGCACCGTCTGGACAAGGACACCACTGGCTTGATGGTGGTGGCCAAGACCATTCAGGCGCAGACGCAACTGGTTACGCAATTGCAGAGCCGTAGCGTCAGTCGTATCTACGAATGCATCGTGATCGGTGTGGTCGTGGCTGGCGGCAAGATCAATGCCCCGATCGGTCGCCACGGCCAGCAGCGCCAGCGTATGGCGGTGATGGAAGGCGGCAAGCAGGCGGTGAGCCACTACCGCGTGCTGGAGCGTTTCCGTTCCCACACCCATGTGCGGGTCAAGCTGGAAACCGGTCGTACCCACCAGATTCGCGTGCATATGGCCCACATCAACTTCCCGTTGGTGGGCGATCCGGCCTATGGCGGCCGCTTCCGCATTCCGCCTGCGGCGAGCCAGACCATGGTCGAATCGCTCAAGACGTTCCCGCGCCAGGCCTTACATGCACGTTTCCTGGAGCTGGACCATCCGACGAGCGGTAAGCGCATGAGCTGGGAATCGCCACTTCCAGACGATTTTGTCTGGTTGCTGTCGCTGCTCAAGCAGGATCGCGAGGCGTTTGTCGGATGAATGACTGGCTGATTCCTGACTGGCCCGCGCCTGTCGGGGTGAAAGCCTGTGTGACTACCCGTACGGGCGGCGTCAGCCAGGCGCCGTTCGACAGCCTTAACCTGGGCGATCACGTTGAGGACAGCCTTGAGGCCGTCCTTGAGAATCGTCGTCGCCTTACCGAAGCCTTCGATATTCAGCCGGCCTGGCTGCGCCAGGTCCATGGCGTGGATGTGGTCGAGGCCGACCCTGGCCGCACCGCCGAAGCCGACGGTAGCTGGAGCAGCACCCCCGGCATCGCCTGCACCGCGATGACCGCCGATTGCCTGCCTGCGTTGTTCTGCAACCGTGCCGGCACTCGTGTGGCTGCGGCCCATGCCGGTTGGCGTGGGCTGGCGGCGGGCGTGCTGGAGGCAGCCTTCGAAAGCCTCAATGCAGAGCCCTCGGACATCCTGGTATGGCTGGGCCCGGCGATTGGCCCGCAAGCCTTTGAGGTTGGCCCTGAAGTGCGTGAAGCCTTCATGCAGCACCTGCCGACAACTGCCGAAGCCTTTGTACCAAGCCTCAATCCAGGCAAATTCATGGCCGACATCTATCAGTTGGCCCGCCTGCGCCTTGCTGCGCGGGGTGTCACCGCTGTTTATGGTGGTGGCTTCTGCACCGTGAGCGACCCACGCTTCTTTTCGTACCGGCGCAGCCCCCGCACCGGACGTTTTGCCTCCCTTGTCTGGCTTGAACGCTAGACTCTGCTGATCTGGGTCAACGCTGATCCATATCAACCGCCGCTCGCTTGAATCTTCCAGAATCCACCCCATCTATAAGGGTATCTGGCAGGTTTCTTCATTCAGGATGTTTTATAGCTCCGGCCTGCTCAAAAGGAAGGTGACTAATGCGTATTGATCGTTTAACCAGCAAATTGCAGTTGGCCTTATCGGACTCCCAATCCTTGGCGGTGGGTCTTGACCACCCGGCCATTGAGCCTGCGCACTTGATGCAGGCACTCCTGGAACAGCAAGGTGGTTCTATCAAGCCCTTGCTGATGCAGGTGGGCTTTGATGTCAACAGCCTGCGCAAGGAGTTGAGCAAAGAGCTCGACCAACTGCCGAAAATCCAAAACCCTACCGGCGACGTGAATATGTCGCAGGATCTGGCGCGCCTGCTTAACCAGGCCGACCGCCTGGCCCAGCAGAAAGGTGATCAGTTCATCTCCAGCGAACTGGTGCTGCTCGCCGCCATGGACGAGAACAGCAAGCTTGGCAAGTTGTTGCTCGGCCAAGGTGTGAGCAAGAAAGCCCTGGAAAACGCCATCAACAACCTGCGTGGCGGTGATGCGGTTAACGACCCTAACCACGAGGAGTCGCGCCAGGCCCTGGACAAGTACACCGTCGACCTGACCAAGCGTGCCGAAGAGGGCAAGCTTGACCCGGTGATCGGCCGTGACGATGAAATTCGTCGCACCATCCAGGTTCTGCAGCGTCGCACCAAGAACAACCCGGTGTTGATCGGTGAACCTGGCGTGGGTAAAACCGCGATTGCCGAAGGCCTGGCCCAACGCATCATCAATGGTGAAGTGCCGGACGGCCTTAAAGGCAAGCGCCTGCTGTCCCTGGATATGGGGTCATTGATCGCCGGTGCAAAGTTCCGCGGTGAATTCGAAGAGCGCCTGAAATCCCTGCTTAATGAACTGTCGAAGCAGGAAGGGCAGATCATTCTGTTTATCGACGAACTGCACACCATGGTCGGCGCCGGTAAAGGCGAGGGCTCCATGGATGCTGGCAACATGCTCAAGCCCGCCTTGGCGCGGGGTGAACTGCATTGTGTCGGTGCTACCACGCTTAACGAATATCGCCAGTACATTGAGAAAGATGCGGCCCTTGAGCGGCGTTTCCAGAAAGTCCTGGTGGAAGAGCCGAGCGAAGAGGACACCATCGCGATCCTGCGGGGCCTGAAAGAGCGCTACGAGGTCCACCATAAAGTGGCGATCACCGACGGTGCGATCATTGCGGCGGCCAAGTTGAGCCATCGCTACATTACCGACCGTCAATTGCCGGACAAGGCCATCGACTTGATCGACGAAGCGGCCAGCCGCATTCGCATGGAGATCGACTCCAAGCCGGAAGTGCTCGACCGCCTTGATCGTCGCCTGATTCAACTGAAAGTCGAATCCCAGGCCCTCAAGAAAGAAGAGGACGACGCGGCCAAGAAACGCCTGGAAAAACTCCAGGAGGAAATCGTCCGCCTGGAGCGCGAGTATTCGGACCTCGAAGAAATCTGGACCTCGGAAAAAGCCGAAGTACAGGGCTCTGCGCAGATCCAGCAAAAGATCGAGCAGTCGCGCCAGGAGTTGGAAGCCGCACGTCGTAAAGGCGACCTGAACCGCATGGCTGAGTTGCAGTACGGGGTGATCCCGGACCTGGAACGCAGCCTGCAAATGGTCGACCAGCACGGTAAGGCTGAAAATCAGCTGTTGCGCAGCAAGGTGACCGAGGAAGAAATCGCCGAAGTCGTGTCCAAGTGGACCGGCATCCCGGTGTCGAAAATGCTCGAAGGCGAGCGTGACAAGCTGCTGAAGATGGAGCACCTGTTGCACCAGCGCGTGATCGGCCAGGAAGAGGCCGTCGTGGCGGTGTCCAACGCGGTACGGCGTTCCCGCGCCGGCTTGTCCGACCCCAACCGTCCGAGCGGCTCGTTCATGTTCCTCGGCCCGACCGGTGTGGGTAAGACCGAGCTGTGCAAGGCCCTGGCCGAGTTCCTCTTTGATACTGAAGAGGCCATGGTACGGATCGACATGTCCGAGTTCATGGAGAAACATTCGGTGGCTCGCCTGATCGGGGCTCCACCAGGCTATGTGGGCTACGAGGAGGGCGGTTACCTGACCGAGGCCGTGCGGCGTAAGCCTTACTCGGTGATCCTGCTGGATGAGGTCGAGAAGGCTCACCCGGACGTGTTCAATATCTTGCTGCAAGTGTTGGAAGATGGACGACTCACGGACAGCCACGGGCGCACTGTGGACTTCCGCAACACGGTGATCGTGATGACCTCCAACCTGGGCTCTGCGCAGATCCAGGAACTGGTAGGTGATCGTGAGGCCCAGCGTGCTGCTGTAATGGATGCATTGACCACGCACTTCCGCCCGGAATTCATCAACCGGGTCGACGAAGTGGTGATCTTCGAGCCATTGGCGCGGGATCAGATCGCGGGCATCACCGAGATCCAGTTGGGGCGTCTGCGCGGTCGCCTGGCGGAACGCGAGTTGTCGCTGGAGCTGAGCCGCGAGGCGTTGGACAAGCTGATCGCGGTCGGTTACGACCCGGTGTATGGCGCACGGCCTTTGAAACGTGCGATCCAGCGCTGGATCGAGAACCCGCTGGCGCAGTTGATCCTGTCGGGCAGCTTTATGCCGGGCACCAGCGTCGAGGCGACTGTGGAGAACGACGAAATCGTCTTCCACTGAGCCCGGAATGCACTGCAATAAGAGAAGGCCCTGCATCCCAGGGCCTTTTTTTTCGATAGGGCGTTGAACTGTAAGGCAAAGGCTTGTAAAGTGCGCCCCGCAGCAACGTCAGCCCACGGGTTTCTTCTCCCCAAGAAGAAATCAGAAAGAAGCGCAAATCATTGTCTTAAAAGCAATTTAAAGGGTTGACAGGGGTTTTTAAGATTGTAGAATAGCGCGCCTCAGAGACGCTAACGTAGCGATACGGACAGGGTCGAAGAGAAGGTTACACAGCAGTAAAAGTTGTACTTTGAAATATGTAGTTCCGTGATAGCTCAGTCGGTAGAGCAAATGACTGTTAATCATTGGGTCCCAGGTTCGAGTCCTGGTCACGGAGCCAATTTCAAACCGGGGTATAGCGCAGTCCGGTAGCGCGCCTGCTTTGGGAGCAGGATGTCGGGAGTTCGAATCCCCCTACCCCGACCATATTTGGGTCGTTAGCTCAGTTGGTAGAGCAGTTGGCTTTTAACCAATTGGTCGTAGGTTCGAATCCCACACGACCCACCATTTTTGAGACCAGTTAACGCTGGAATCGAATCTTAAGATCAGAGGCCAAAAGCGCTGATCGAAGAAGGCGACTGAAAGGTCGCCTTTTTTTTACCGGGGTATAGCGCAGTCCGGTAGCGCGCCTGCTTTGGGAGCAGGATGTCAGGAGTTCGAATCCCCTTACCCCGACCATATTAAAAATCCTCGTATCGAAAGATGCGGGGATTTTTTTTGCCTGGAATTATCTCAAGTCCAACACACAACCAATGTGGGAGGGAGCAAGCCCCCCACATTGGCCAGTCCCACAAGGGACTCTGTTGTTAGTGAAGCTTCAGGCGTGGTTCAGTCCCGCGTCCGATCTTGCTGCCCAACATCAGCATCGCCGTGCGGAAGAAGCCATACAGCGCCATCTGGTGCATGCGGTACAGCGACACATAGAACATCCGCGCCAGCCAGCCTTCCAGCATCACGCTGCCGGTCAGGTTGCCCATCAGGTTACCCACCGCCGAGAACCGCGACAGCGAGATCAGCGACCCATAGTCGGTGTACTTGTACGCCGGCAGGTCCTTGCCCTCGATACGCAGTTTCAATGACTTGGCCAGCAAGGAGGCCTGTTGGTGCGCGGCCTGGGCCCGTGGCGGCACATTGCGGTCGGTGTCCGGTTGCGGGCACGCGGCGCAGTCGCCAAAGGCGAAGATGTTTTCATCGCGGGTGGTTTGCAGCGTCGGCAGTACTTGCAGTTGATTGATGCGGTTGGTTTCCAGGCCATCGATGTCCTTGAGGAAAGCCGGGGCACGAATCCCGGCGGCCCACACCTTGAGACTGGCAGGAATGACCTGGCCACTGCTGGTGATCAATGCGTCGGCGGTCACTTCGCTGACCGCTGAGTTGGTCAGCACCGTCACCCCGAGCTTTTCCAGGGTTTTATGCACAGGCCCGCCAATCCGCTCCGGCAAGGCAGGCAGTACACGAGGGCCGGCTTCGATCAGGGTGATGTGCATGTTTTCCGGCTTGATGCGATCCAGGCCGTACGCAGCCAGCTCGTGGGCCGCGTTATGCAGCTCTGCGGCCAGCTCGACGCCCGTTGCGCCCGCACCGACGATGGCGACGCTGATCTTTTCCACCACATCGGTCTGCCCGGCATGGGCGCGCAGGTAGTGGTTGAGCAGCTGTTGGTGGAAACGCTCGGCCTGCTTGCGGGTATCGAGGAACAGGCAGTGCTGCGCCGCGCCCTCGGTGCCGAAATCGTTGGTGGTGCTGCCTACCGCAATCACCAGGCTGTCATAGCCCAGCACGCGTGCAGGCACCAGTTCGCGGCCTTCTTCGTCGAGGGTGGCGGCCAGCTGGATTTTCTTCTGCTCACGGTCGAGCCCGCTCATGCGCCCCAGTTGGAACTCGAAGTGGTTCCATTTGGCCTGGGCGACGTAATTGAGTTCGTCTTCCGAAGAGTTCAGTGAGCCGGCAGCGACTTCGTGCAGCAAAGGCTTCCAGATATGGGTGAGGTTGGCGTCCACCAGCGTGATGCTGGCGGTGCCGCGCTTGCCCAGAGTCTTACCCAGGCGGGTAGCCAACTCCAGGCCGCCGGCGCCGCCGCCGACGATAATAATACGATGGGTCATGGGGGTATCTCGCAAGGCTAAAGGAAATCGGAGCAGTTACCCTCGCGAGCGCCAGGCAGCTCATAGCGTCAGGTAACTCAAAAGGCGGCTGAGCAGGCCGAGCCCGATCACCACCACCAGCACCACACCAAGGAGCAGCCACGGCCGGAAAGGCTTGCGCTCGACTCGGTTCTGGGAGAGTTGCAGGTACTCTTCGACATGCTGTTGGTCGTCGGGGTTCAGGCGGCTGGTCATATAAGGCCTCGTCAGGTAGACGTTGCAAAAGGGCGCCACGTTACAGTGGGGGATCAGAGGCTGATGCCCACGTCGAACACTATGCTGCGCCCCAGGTTGTTGCGCAAGAAATCCGGCGCGTCCGGGTGGGCGAACAGCACCCGGGCAAATGTCGGCCCCACCAGCGACAGCGAGCGCCAGCCCTGGCGCAAGTATTCGGTGGGCGGTGGAAAGTGGCTGTTGAGGTCGAGCACTTCGCGCTTGAGGCTGGTGAACGCGACGATATCCAATTCGCCCAGGTCCATCCCGCGCTCTTTGTAGTTATGGGCCTTCTTGCGCAACGTGGGCGCCAGGCGCAGCAGGAATTCATGGGCGGGGATGCGCCGCGGCTTGGCTTCGCGCCGTACCAGCTGGCTCAGGGAGAATGCACTGCGTCGACGCAATAGTTCGTCACGCCATTCGTCGTTCAGGCGGCGCCCTTCATCCAGCACGAAAAACACCTCGAAACTGGCATCGCGAAACAACACATCGGGCGGTTCTTGCCCGGCGGGGTGAAACTCTTCGGCGCGATAGGGCACATTCAAGCCTTGCAACAGGCGCTGGCAGACCCAACGCTCACGCTCCCATTTGCGGGCATTGGACAGGAACGCATTGGCTTGTTCGGCCGCTACGGTGAGCAGGCGCAAGTAATCTGAGTCATCCATGCCTGCAGCTTAGCGTCCAAATGATGACCGCAGGAAGTCCTGCTGCAAAAGCCAGGGTGTAGACTGGCCTTTCAAGCGTAATTCCCCCCATATGAGGAGCGTGCGGTGAAGTGTCTGGTGGTGCTGTTGCTGAGTGTTTTACCGGTATGGGCGCAGGCTGTTGAAGTGGGCGAGCGCCTTGCTCCCTGGACTTTGCTCGATCAATTCGACCAAGCCTATACCCTCGATAACCAGGCACGGATTCTGTTGGTGGCGCGCAGCATGGACGCGGCCAAGCTGGTCGACGCGGCGCTGCAAGGCCAACCTGCAGGCTACCTCGAAGCGCGGCATGCGGTGTTCGTTGCTGACATCCAGCGCATGCCTCGACTGATCGCCAAATTGTTCGCGGTACCGGCCATGCAATCCTACAACTACCGGGTCATGCTGGACCGTGATGCACGTATCGCCCCGCGTTATCCCGCGGCGGCGGATAAAGTGTTGTGGCTGCAGTTGGATAACGGTAAGTTGGTTTCCCAACATGAATACGGCACCGCTGTCGAATTGCGCCAGGCCCTGGAGCAGGTGAAGCCGTGATCAGTGCCGCAGTGCTGGCGCCCACAACCCTCGGCATCGGCTGGCTGTTGTATGCACCTGTACTGCTGTGGGCGATCCTGCGTTCGCCCTGGGTGGAGTTGTTTGCCGACCGGCGGCGCCAGCATTTGCTGTTCGGTACGGTGTTCGCGCTGTTCATGTTGTGGCTGGTAAGACGGGATTTCGACACCGGTGTGTCCTACCACTTTATCGGTATGACCGCCGTAACCCTGCTGTTGGATTGGCCCCTGGCCATAGTCGGTGGTTTTGCCGCCCAGTTCGGGTTAATGCTGCTTGGACGCCAGGACCTGGCAGCCCTTGGCATCAATGGCCTGCTGCTGGTCGTGCTGCCGGTGCTGGTCACCGAGGGCTGTGCGCTTGTGGTCGAGCGAGCGCAGCCACGCAATCCCTTCGTGTATATCTTCTGCTCCGGTTTTTTTGCTGCCGCACTGTCTGCCTTGGTTTGCCTGCTGCTGGGGTTGGGATTGTTGTGGTTCGACGGTCGTTTTGCCATGCCGGAATGGCTGGAGGATTTCGTCGGCTACCTGTGGTTGATCATCTTCCCCGAAGCCTTTATCAACGGCATGGTGATCAGCGCCCTGGTGGTGTTTTGTCCGGAATGGCTGGAGACATTCAACCGCACACGCTACCTCTCGGCACCCTGGAAGGATGACGAATCGCAGCGTTGACCCAGATCAAATCCCGCGCAGCCGAGCAGGCCCATGCTCTGCGAAATTTTCCTAGGCAAGGCGGGAGCACGAATCATGAGTGTGTACGAGTGGGCACGGCAGGAGTTGCGCAGGAGCCAGGATGCGGCACAGGAAATCGGTTTCGACCCGGGCTTGACCCTGCGCGCCATGCTCAGCGCGGTGGTGCAGCAGAGCAAGGGCGTACGCAGCTTCGAAGACCTGGCCGACGAGCTGCAATACCTCGCAGAAAACCTCGACGACCAGCAGGAATACGCCTTTATGCGGCCTTAGTGGCGTGGCGGCAAGTCTTCGGAAAACAGCTCGTCTTCGGCATCCGGCGCCACGGGAATCTTGTGTTCCTCGGCGGCCCACGCGCCCAGGTCGATGAGTTTGCAACGGTCCGAGCAGAACGGCCGGTTGGGGTTGGCTGCATTCCATTCCACGGGTGCACCGCAGGTTGGGCAGTCGACGGTCAAGGGTTGGCTCATGATCGGCCTCCACGCAAAGTAAGGTAAAAGTGGTGCAGTCGCTCGACCTCGCTGTGCAGCCAGGCGAGGTCCTGGTCATTGACCAGCACGTCATCGGCATGGTTCAGGCGGTCTTCACGGCTGGACTGTGCCTTGAGAATTGCCTGAACCTGTTGTTCGCTGATGCCGTCGCGCTGCAGGGTACGCTGAATCTGCAGCGATTGCGGCACGTCGATCACCAGGATGCGCTGGGTCATGCTGTACTGACCGGATTCGATCAGCAGCGGGGACACCAGGATCGCGTAAGGCGAGCGGGCGCGAGCCAGGTGACTGCGAATCTCCTCGCCAATCAACGGGTGCAGCAACGCTTCCAGCCAGCGGCGCTCTTCGGGCACCTCAAAGATCAGCTTGCGCAACGCGGCGCGGTCCAACTGGCCGTCAGGCTGCAATACGCCAGCACCAAAATGCTCGGCGATGCGGGCCAGCGCCGGCCGGCCGGGTTCGACCACCCAGCGCGCGGCGTGATCGGCGTCCACCAGGTCAATGCCCAGGTCGATAAAGTGCTGGGCTGCCGCACTTTTACCGCTGCCGATGCCACCGGTGAGGCCGAGAATCCAAGGTGTTGCAACAGGAGAGGTCATCTGAAACCGACAGACTGCAAATAGAAGTCGGTTATTTGACCACCCCAGAGCAATGCAATCCAGCCGGCAATTGCCAGATACGGACCAAACGGCATCGGCGTGGACGCCAGGGTCTTGCGCAGGCGCATCAGGATCAACCCGACAAACACCCCCACCAGCGACGACATCAACAGTGTCATCGGCAATATCTGCCAGCCGCCCCAGGCGCCGAGCAAGGCCAGTAACTTGAAATCACCGTGGCCCATGCCGTCTTTGCCGGTGGCCAGCTTGAACAGCCAGAACACGCTCCACAGGCTCATATAGCCGATCACGGTGCCCCATAGTGCGTCGGGTAATGTCGTCAGTAATCCGAAGCTGTTGACGATCAGCCCCAGCCACAGCAATGGCAGCACCAGCACATCAGGCAGCAACTGGTGGTCCGCGTCGATCAGGCTCATTGCCAGCAACCCCCAACTCAACACCAGCACCGCTGCGGCCTGCCAGCCAAAGCCGAAATGCCAGGCGACCCAGGCCGAGATCAACCCACAGGCGAGTTCCGTGAAAGGGTAGCGGGGGCTGATGGCTCCCTGGCAATGGGCGCAGCGCCCCCTGAGCATCAGGTAGCTGAGCAGTGGGATATTTTCCCACGGCCGGATGGGATGGTCACAGTGTGGGCAGCATGAGTTGGGGTGCATCAGGTTGTAGGTCGGCCCGCCAGGTTCGGCAGGCAAACCGAGCACTTCATGGGCCTGGGCACGCCATTCCCGTTCGAGCATTTTTGGCAGGCGCCAGACCAGCACGTTGAGGAAACTGCCGACGATCAGCCCCAGTACCAGCGCGATGGTGACAAAGGCCAATGGGTGCTCGTTCAGCAGCAGGCTCAAAATGCACTCCCCAGCTGGAAGACCGGCAGGTACATGGCGATGACCAGCGCGCCGACGATGCCCCCCAGCACCACCATGATCAATGGCTCCATCAGGCTGGTGAGGTTGTCGACCTGGTTGTCCACGTCAGCCTCATAGTGGTTGGCGACCTTTTCCAGCATGTGTTCCAGGGTGCCCGACTCTTCGCCGATCGCCGTCAGTTGGATTGCCATGCCGGGAAACAGGCCGCTGTTGAGCATGGATTGATTCAGTTGCATGCCGTTGGATACATCGTGACGCATATGTTCGATTGCCTGTTTGAACGGGTCGTTTCCCACGGCGCCGGCGACTGAATCCAATGCCTGGACCAGTGGAACACCGGCGGCGAAGGTCGTGGAGAGCGTGCGGGCGTAGCGGGCCACGGCGGATTTTGTCAGCAGTTTGCCTGCCAGGGGCGCTTTCAACAAACCTGTGTCCAGCCAGTAGCGAAAGCCCGACGAAGCCCGATAGGCCTGGCGCAGCCCAGCGGCTCCCGCGACTATGCCCAATACCAGCATCCACCATGCGTGCTGCATGAACGCCGACAGGGCGATCACGTGCAAGGTAAATGCCGGCAGTTTGCCGTCGACTCCGGCGAACAGGGCCTGGAACTGCGGTACCACGTGGACCAGCAGTATGCCGGTGACCAGGCTGGCAACCACCAGGACAGCAATGGGGTAGGTCATGGCCTTTTTGATCCTGGCCTTGAGCTGTTCACTCTTTTCCCGGTGGATCGCCACCCTTTCCAGCAGTGTCTCAAGCGCCCCGGCCTGTTCGCCGGCGGCCACCAGGTTGCAGTACAGCTCATCGAAATAACGCGGTTGTTTGCGTAATGCCTCAGCCAGGCTACTGCCGGCGGCGATCGCCTGTTTAAGTCCCAGCACCTGCTCACGCACAGCGCGATTGTCGACGCCTTCGCTGATGATGTCGAAGGCTTGCAGGAGTGGAACCCCAGCCTTCAGCAGCGTAGCCAGTTGACGCGTGAACAGCGTGATGTCAGTCGCTTTGACTGATGGGGTGAGGCTTGGCAGGAGCGGGGATTGCTTGCGCACACGACCGGGGCTGATCCCTTGCTGGCGCAGTTGTGCCTTGACCAGGGCTGCGTTGTGCCCCTTGGTTTGCCCGGACACCCTGCGCCCTTTGCGGTTGATGCCTTCCCAGGCGTAAGTCGTTGAAGCGTTGTCCATGTCGCGGTTCCGCATACAGGCTGTCGAAGATTTATAGCTTAGTCAGGTGACGGATTCGGGCATGCCGATGGCGCAGGATAAAAATGTCAGAATGTGCGTCTTGAGCGCGATTGGCCGCTTGCGGGTGAGTACACTGGCGCCGTTGCAAAAACGGGGTGCAGGACGCGCCTTGTCATGAGTTCTATTCGGGAGAGTGAATGTGATACGTCAGAAAGGCTTTACCTTGATCGAGTTGTTGATCGTCGTGGCAATCATCGGCATTTTGGCCACCATCGGCCTGCCCATGTACACCACCCACCAGGCCAAGGCCAAGTTCACTGCCGGCCTGGCCGAAATTGCCGCGTTGAAGGCCGGTTACGAAGACACCATCAACCAGGGCACCGTACCTACCGTGGCCTTGATCGGCGGCACCAGCCCTACGGCCAACTGCAAGATCGATGTGGCAGGCGATGTGGCCACGGGGGCGGGCTCCATCAGCTGTGAAATACTCGACGCACCGGCACCGGTGCTGGGCAAGACCATCACCCTGGTCCGCAGCGCCGCCGGCTGGAAGTGCGCGACGACCGCTGAAGCGAAATATGCCGGCAAGGGCTGCGGCGCCGACGGGGCATAACTGCTAAACCATCCACAGGGAAGTAGAGGTGGCCGATGGTGTTATCCGTACAGCAGCGAGGCGGTGTTTTCCTGGTAGCAGCGGTGTGCCTGTTGAGTGTCGGGATTTGTGCGCCGTTCGGCGGGCATGATCTACAGCGTGTCATGCAAATTGCCATCGGGTTTTGCGCGGTGCTGTATGGGTTATCGGTTACTTCCACTGAACCTTGGGTAGACAGGCCCACTGCCTGGGGCGTGGTGCTGGTTGTGGGGCTGGGCGTGCTGTCGTCGGCGCTGGCCCATCAGCCGCTGTGGGCGCTTACCGAAGTGGCGCTGTTTGTCAGCTGCGCGGCGATTGCCGTCGCCTTTGCCCTGGTTCGTCGTCACGGCGGCGAGCCTTTGGATCGCGTGCTGATCCTGGTTGTGGTGTTGCTGTGCCTGATCAAGTCGCTCCAGTATCTGTATGCCGGTACGCTGGCGTTCACCAGCGGCGAGCGCATACTGGATCCTGACCGACTGCTCTCCGGCTTTTCCAACAAGCGTTTCTACGGACAGTTTCAGACATTTACCTTGCCATTGCTGGCGCTGCCTTTGCTGATACCCAATGTCTCCCGCGCCTTGCGGGGGATGGTGTTTGCGTTGCTGTGTGTCTGGTGGCTGATAGCAATCAGCGGCGGTACGCGGGGTACCTGGCTTGGCATGGGCGTGGCGGGCGTGGTGTTGGCGCTGCTTGGGCCATGGGGGCGTCGCTGGCTGGGCTGGCAATTGGTCGCGGTGTCGGTTGGGCTGTTGCTGTATTGGCTGATATTCACGGGGCTGGCGGGTTACCTGGGGATTGAGCTCACCAGTGATGCCGCAGATCGCCTCACCACCTCGCTGTCGGGACGGGGCCCGATCTGGTGGCAGGCGTGGCATATGCTCGTCGAGCGACCGTGGCTTGGTTACGGACCGATGCATTTTGCCGATATTGCCAACAGGATTGCCGCTCATCCCCATCAGGCGATTCTGCAATGGGCCAGCGAATGGGGTGTGCCCTCGGCGCTGTGCGTGGCGGTGTTGGCATGGCGAGGCGGCTGGACCACCTTGGCTGTGCTGCGCGAGCGAGCGCTGTCCGCCGCGCGGGTTGACCTGCTGCGCTTGTGCCTGTTTGCGGCGTTGGTGGGGGCGCTGGTGCAGTCCATGGTCGATGGCGTGATCGTGATGCCCAACTCCCAGGTCTGGTTGGCGCTGGTGGTGGGCTGGCTGATGGCGCTGCATGAGTTGCGCGTGCCAGCAAGCGCTGCGCTGCCGTTGGCGCGGAACCTATGGAAAGCCTTGGGTGTGTTGGCCGTTGGTCTGTTGGTATTTATCGCGGTGCGTGATGTGCCTCACCTCCAACAAGCCCAGCAGCAGTACCAGGACCGCAAAGGTAATTACCTGCAACCACGCTTCTGGGCTCAGGGGGTGATTGTCCGTTGAAGGGTGCAAGTTGCCGGACGCCCAATGCGGTGCTAGCTTTAGCCCACCGCCCGTGTAGCTCAGTTGGTAGAGCAGCGCACTCGTAACGCGAAGGTCGCAGGTTCGATTCCTGTCTCGGGCAAAAAGGCAATACCGCTTCAAAGGCAATGTTTTCAGATGATCCCAGAATGGTTCTGAAGGCCAGACGAGTTGGCACGTGTGCCCGCTCTTTTGTATCTGCGCAACCTTGATGACCCAGATGCATCCCCATTCCTCGATCTAAGAGAACGACATGACCACGACTGAAATGACCCAGGAAGTTCGGCATCAAGCAGCCCTCGAAAAATACCTTGAGGAATCGCCGCAGCTCAAAGAAGAGATCAAGGACCTGAGCGCCGATGATCAGCGCGACCAGATCCAGTGGGCGTTTGAGGACGAGGCCGAGAGCCAGGGCTTCCAGCCTTGGGAACTGACCCTCAAGTACACCTCGACGCCGGAAGAGTTCGAAGCGGCACGGTTGGCCTTGCACAAAGAGGCGGCCGAGGTGCTGGGTGTCGAATGGGAAGAGTATTGCGAGATGAATGACCTGGTCGTTTAGACGCTGCTGCAAGTTTCAAGCTGCAAGTTGGAACGCAGCCCTCTTGCAGCTTGAAGCTCACCGCTTGCCTCTCCTCAGATACTGAGGCGCATCGACAAATCCACCGCCTTCACATCCTTGGTCATCGCACCAATGGAGATGTAGTCCACCCCCGTCTCCGCGATAGGCAGCAGGGTGCTTTCATTGATCCCGCCGCTGGCTTCCAGCTTGGCCTTGCCGCCGTTCAGGCGCACGGCTTCACGCATATCTTCCAGGCTCAATTCGTCGAGCATGACGATGTCGGCGCCCGCCGCCAGCGCTTCGCGCAGTTCGTCCAGGCTCTCCACTTCGATTTCCACCGGCTTGCCGGGTGCAATCTTGTGGGCGGCGCTGATGGCTTGGGCAATCCCGCCGCTGGCAGCGATGTGGTTTTCCTTGATCAGGAACGCGTCATACAAACCGATACGGTGGTTGTGGCAGCCACCGCAGGTCACCGCGTATTTCTGCGCCAGGCGCAGGCCGGGCAGGGTTTTTCGAGTGTCCAGCAGCTTGACCTGGGTGCTGGCGACAAAATCCGCCAGGAACCGGGCGCGGGTGGCGACCCCGGACAGCAACTGCAGGAAGTTCAGGGCAGAGCGCTCGCCACTGAGCAGCGAACGCGCCGGCCCCTCCAGATGGAACAGTGCCTGGTTGGGGCTGACACGTTCGCCGTCGGCCACCTGCCAGTGCACGGCGACCCGTGGGTCCAGTTGGCGGAATACGGCATCCACCCACGCAGTGCCGGCGATGACGGCGGCGTCGCGGGTAATGATGGTGGCCGTGGCCAGCCGTTCGGCCGGGATCAACTGTGCGGTGATGTCGCCGCTGCCGATGTCTTCCAGGAGTGCGCGGCGCACGTTGGCTTCGATTTCGGCGGTGAGGTCGGCAAGACGGAGGTTCGGCATAACAGGCTCCACAAACAAAGTGTCCCGATTATAGGGGCAGCGTGCGTTTGAACCCAGGCTCACCACTCATTTACAGCGCAATGTCAGAGTTTGCTGGCGCAAGGGCACTCATTTGCAAGATAATCTCGCGCCTTGCAATTGGCGTCATAGCTTTGACGTCCTGGTGATAACCGGTTATCCACAGCCTTATTGGGCCTGTACCCGATCTTTCCCCAACGCTTTACCGCCGTTTCAGGAGGCCAGGATGCACAATGACGGAAAGGTGGTGCCAATCAACAAGGCACAAGCCACGCCATCGCCGCTCGCGCGCCTGCCGGTGGTGGTGCTGCAGGTTCGCGACAAGGCGGCGCAGCAGTTGCAGCAGGGTTTACAGGAATTGTTCGATAACGCCGACGACACCTTGTTCGAAATGGCCGACAAGGCCCGCAGCAACGTGGACCACCATATCTTCTTTGAAGCCATGCGCGACCTGCGCCTCAAGCGCAAGAATTTCGAGCGCGTGTTCATGGAGCGGCTGTTCGAAGCCTTTGGCAACCTGGGGCTGGCGGGCCGTGGTGAACTTCAGTTGGTGCCGGTGGTGTCCTATGACGCGGCCTCAGGCACGTCCAAGGATGACCTGGAAAAAGCCGTCGCGCTTGAGGCCATGCTGGGCCGGGTGCGCCACCGCGACGGCCTGGCGCTGGCGCAACTCACGGCACGCTTGAGTGCCTTGCTCGGCAATCGCCTGGACGACAGTGAGAACCCCCTGGGTCCGGCGCTGCTGTGCGAGTTTTTCCTGCGTGCCGGGCGTAGCCTGGGCGTGGAGATCCGCGTCAAGCTGATCATGCTCAAGCTGTTTGAAAAGTACGTACTCAGTGATGCTGACCAACTGTACGGTGAAGCCAATCAGCTGCTGGTCGCGACCGGCGTGTTGCCGGAACTCAAGGCCGCGCCGTCCCGCCGCCCCTGTGGCCGTGCCGCCCGTGATCATCAGCGTGAAGAGGTATTGCCGAGCACCGACCAACACGTCGACGAAAATGGCCAGCAAGCCTTCAGCGCCTTGCAGGCGTTGTTGACCGTCGTGCGCGGTAGCGTGTCGCCTACCCTTGAAGCCAGTGCCGAACCCCAGCCCATCGCCACCCGCGATCTGCTGCGGCTGTTATCCCATTTGCAGCAGTACGTCCCGGAGCCGGAAGCCGAGGATGATTTCGACCTGCGTAACCAGCTCGAGCAGTTGCTCACCCGTGTCAGCGTCAAGAGTGGCAAGTCGCGGGTGGTGGAGGATGCGGATGAAGATGTGATCAACCTGATCGCCCTGCTGTTCGAATTCATCCTCAATGACCGCGCAGTGCCGGACGCCTTCAAGGCCTTGATCGGCCGCCTGCAGATCCCGATGCTGAAAGTGGCGGTGCTGGACAAGAGCTTTTTCAGTCGCCCCGGTCATCCGGCTCGGCGCCTGTTGAATGAAATCGCTACCACCGCCATGGGCTGGAGCCCGGTCGATGACTTCCAGCGCGACAGCCTGTACCTGCGCATAGAGCAGGTGGTTCAGCGTTTACTCAATGAGTTTGTTGAAGATCCGGCGATTTTTTCCCAATTGCTGACTGAATTCACTGCGTTCACTGCCGATGAGCGTCGTCGCAGCGAATTGCTTGAACAGCACACCCGCCATGCTGAAGAAGGGCGCGTGCGCACAGAAGCGGCGCGGGCACGGGTGGCCGAGGTACTGAATCGACGGATGCTGGGCAAGGTTTTACCGCAGGCAGTGGTGCAGTTCCTGCAACAGGCCTGGAGCCAGGTGCTGTTGCTGGCCAGCCTCAAGCACGGCGAGCAGTCGGTGCAATGGCAAGCAGGGCTGCGCACCATGGATGAGCTGATCTGGAGTGTCAGCCTGCCGGCAGACACTGAAGCCGGGGTGCACTTGCTGGAGCAGTTGCCCGGGTTGCTCAAGGCACTGCGCGACGGGTTGACCAGCGCTGCATTCGACCCCTTCAGCACCCGTGATTTTTTTGTGCGCTTGCAGACCCTGCATGTCCGGCCGCCCGAGGGTGGCGATGGATGGCTCGAAGTGCGTGAACCCTTTGTGTTCAGCGTACTGCCGCTGGATCCCGTCGAGGGCCTGCCGGAGGATGATCCGGACCTGGCCAAGGTGCACCAATTGCGAGTCGGTGACTGGGTCGTGTTCCAGCAGGGCCAGGCAGGCACCCTGCGGTGCAAGCTGACGGCGATCATGGCGCCGGCCAACACCTATATTTTCGTCGGCCGTACCGGGCTCAAGGTCCTGGAGAAAAGTGCCGGCCAACTGGCGATGGCATTCAAGCGTGGCGCGCTGCATAACCTGGACGATGAGCCGTTGTTCGAGCGGGCGCTGGCGGCGGTGGTGGGCAAGCTGCGTCAACTCAATCGCGGCAAGTGATCGCAACCACGGGGTCGAACGCGGCATACTGGTCACACTTAGTCACGTTCAAGGATCCTGTATGCAGTTGGACCCCGCCAGCGGCTGGTGCCAGGGCATTCGCCATTGCCCTTCACCCAACTTCAACGAGCGCCCGGCAGGCGAAATCTCACTGTTGGTGGTGCATAACATCAGCCTGCCACCCGCGCAGTTCGCTACCGGCAAAGTGCAGGAGTTTTTCCAGAATCGCCTGGACGTCACGGAACATCCCTACTTTGAAGGGATTGCCGACCTACGGGTGTCTGCGCATTTTCTGATTGAGCGCGATGGCACCGTGACGCAGTTTGTGTCCTGCATAGACCGGGCCTGGCATGCCGGGGTTTCGTGTTTCGAAGGGCGTGAGACGTGCAATGACTTTTCCCTGGGCATAGAGCTTGAAGGTACGGATGATTTGCCGTTCACCAACCCCCAGTATGTGTCGCTGATCGATCTGACACGGCAGTTGCTGGCAGCTTATCCAGGTATTACGCCGCAGCGTATCTGCGGCCATAGCGATATCGCTCCGGGGCGTAAGACCGATCCCGGCCCCGCTTTTGATTGGGTGCGCTTTCGCAGCGCCCTGCAGGATGGAGGACACGCACGATGAGTTTTCTGGTGTTGGTGCTGGCCGTGTGGATCGAGAAGTTCTCGGCCCTGCGCCAGCGGTTGCAGCGTGATGGCGGCTGGTTGCGCGAATTGGCCAAATTGGAGTCGAGCCCGCGCATGGGCAAGCAGCCGTGGCTGATTCTGGTCCTGCTGGTGTTGCTGCCGGTGGCGTTGCTGGCGTTGTTGCTGCTGGTGCTGGAACCGGTGGCCTATGGTTTGTTGGCGCTGCCGGTGCACTTGCTGGTGGTGATCTACAGCCTGGGCCGTGGCGATCTATTGGCTGGGCTGGGGCCGTTTCGCGATGCCTGGCGCCGTGGTGACCTGCAGGCGGCCGAACATGTGGCCGAGCGCGACCTGAAGCTGGGCGCCGACAGCGGCGAGCAACTGCTGGAGCGCGTCCAGGGCCATCTGTTGTGGCAGGCCTACCAGAGCTTCTTTGCCGTGATTTTCTGGTACTTCCTGTTGGGGCCGGTCGCCGCGCTGGCCTATCGACTGCTGGCGCTCGCCAGTGAGCATAGCCACAACCCTCTGGTGGCCGAGCGCGCCGGGCAATTGCGTCACGCGTTCGACTGGCTGCCGGTGCGCCTGCTGGCGGCCAGCTTTGCGCTGGTGGGCAACTTCGTCGCGGTCAGTCGTGTCATGCTCCACGAGTTGCTGAGCTGGGACATCAGCGCCGCGCAACTGGTGGAAAAAGTCGGCCTGGTCGCCGCTGAAATCCCGCCTCCGGCCGTGGGTGCAGACGGTATCAACAGCCTGGATCGCCTGTGGGAACTGCTGCTGCGTGCGGCGGTGCTGTGGTATGCCGGTTTCGCCATTTGGACCGTGTTGCCTTGACTCCTGTGCTGAGCGGGCTTGTCGAATCGTCGCACCGCCCGCGCCGGGCCGCGTAGCAGCCCGCTGCAATCCTCGTCCGTTAACTTTACGTTACAAAACTCCCTTTCAAATTGAGCTATACAGACAGAGCGCCAAATAGTGGCTTTCTGCCGCCGCCCTGCGCCCGAATAAAAATAAAACAAAGAAAAGGGAGGTCACCTGTGAAGAGCTTGCTCTATCCCGCCGTCGCGCTGATGAACCGTCTGAGCTTCGGCATGAAGTTCAGCCTGATCAGCGTGCTGTTCCTGCTGCCGATGCTGGCTACCAACTATTACCTGGTGCGTGATTCCTGGCGCGAATTCCAGGGCACCCGTGTCGAGCTGCAAAGCCTGGATTTGCTCGGCAGCAGCCTGGTCCTGCGCCGTGACCTGGAAACCCTGAATAACCAGGTGCAGATCAACGCAATACTTGGCCAGTCCGGCAAGGCCGCTGACCTTGAGGGCAAGATCAGCGCCCTGGAGCAGAGCGTGCTCGCCCGCCTGCAAGGCCTCACCCCGATGGCTGCCGAACCTGAGCAAATCGCTGCCTTTGAAGGTAAGCGTGACGAACTGATCACCGCCTTCCAGGCCCAGCAACAGGAAAGCTCGCTGCAGAGCAAAAGTGCGTTGATCGGCAAGTTGCTCAACAAGGCCCAGATGCTCAGCCAGATCATTGCCAGCCAGTCTGGCTTGAGCCGCGACCCCCAGAGTGACTTGCGCCAACTCAGCGAGCTGATCACCAGTGTCACCCCGCAGGTCACCCAGACCTTGGGAGAAGGCCGGGCGATGGGGGCCTACTCCCTGGGCCAGGGTTTTCTCAACTCATCTTCCAGTACCCGCTTCGACGAACTGCTGCAACAGTTGGAAAAGCTCCAGGCCGAATACGCCTTGAAATTGCAGGATGTCCTGGGCTCCAGCAACGCCGCGCACGCGGCGCTCGACAGCCTGGCCAAGGCCAGCAATACCAGCCTCAAGCACGGCAGTGAATTGTTCGAAGAGCAGGTGGTGATGGCCGAAACCCTTGATGCGCCCTGGCAGGGTTTCTATGACAGCGTCAGCCAATTGATGGAGCACACCTATCAGCTCGATGACGCCACCCTGATGTTCCTCGGGCAGCAGCTGGAGCAGCGCCTGGCGCAGAACCGTACGCACATGGTGGTGCTGGTCTCGGCGCTGACGGCAGTGTTTTTGCTGATCTTCTACCTGTATGCGGGGTTCTACGCGTCTACGCGCACCACGTTACGGCGCCTGGGGGCGATGATGGACAAGGTGGCCGCCGGCGACATGACCGTTACCTTTGTTGCCCAAAGCCGCGATGAGTTGGGCGACCTGGGCCAAGTGTTCAACGGCACCGTGGCGAAAATCCATGATTTGATCGAGCGCGTCGGGCATACCGTCAGCCAGGTCGAATTACAGGCCGGCCAAGTGGAAACGGTCTCGGCCCGGAGCAATCAGGCGGTCTCTGGCCAGCGCATGCAGATTGAGCAGGTGGCGACGGCCATGAACCAAATGTCTTCCACCGCCCAGGAAGTGGCGCGCAGTGCCGCGGCGGCGGTCAGCAGCGCCCACAGCGTCAACGATGAAACCGTCAATGGCCGCGGCCTGGTGCAATCCCAGCAGGACAGCATTGGGCGGCTGGCCTCGGAGATCGACCAGTCGGTAAGGGTGATCAACCAGTTGGCCACCGACAGCCAGTCCATCAGCAGCGTCCTGGAGGTGATCAAGAGCATCGCCGAGCAAACCAACCTGCTGGCGCTCAATGCGGCCATCGAGGCCGCACGGGCCGGTGAGCAGGGACGCGGCTTTGCCGTGGTGGCCGACGAGGTGCGAACCCTGGCCCGGCGGACCCAGCATTCCACCGAAGAAATCGAACACATGATCAGCCGCCTGCACAGCGGCGTGGCGGCGGCCGTGAAGGCCATGGGCACCAGCCATGAAATGGCCAGCGGCACCGTGGAACAGTCGGACAAGGTCCAGCAAGCCCTGGAAAATATCCTCGGTGCCGTGGGCATGATCGTCGATCAGAATCAGCAGATCGCCGCGGCGGTGGAGCAGCAGACCGCCGTCGCCCATGACATCGACCAGAATATCGTCGAAATCAATCGTGCCGGCGAGCATGCTGCCCAAGGCGCGCATCAGACTGAAGCGGCGAGCCGGCAGCTGTCGATACAGGTGATCGAGTTGAAACAACTGATCGGGGCCTTTCGTGTGTAAGGCGATGGCGTAGGATTGGTCTTGGGTTGGTGTAGTGCCTGTCCTGATTTCCTGGAGTGCCTTTTTTGCGCGGGTGAATGAGTGAAGATTTGTGTCACTCAATCAAGGTCCAAGGGAGGCATGACAATGACCACTGCAGTCGGCGTCAAGGGGCACTGCGCCCATTGCGACATCACGTTCGAACTCAAGCCTTGGCAGTTGAATGCCATCGCCATTGAAGAACCCTTTGATTGCCCGTATTGCCAGCGCGTCCTGGAGTTGAACTGCCCCCGGCAGTTGCGACATTTCAAGGCGCTGGACCACTGGGCGCTGGTACGCCCGAGCATGGCCGTGCTGACCTGCGTGGTGCTGATCGTGGCGCTGGTGACGGAGTGGATTGGCCTGATCAGTGTGGTCGGGCAGCTCAACGTGTCATTGGTGGTGCTGCTGGTGCACTTCCTGGTGCTGCGCTATGTCCGCCATCGGCAGCGCATGACCTTGAACCTGCAAGCGGTGACCCCGGTACTACCAATTGAACAGCTCGCACGCATTGCGTGTGCTCGCCTCGGCCAACGCTAGGGGGCTGGTGCCCATGCGCTCGGCCAGGGCAGTGCAGATCGCCGGCAGGTGCTGCGGGCTGTTGCGTTGGCCCGGGTACATGGCCGGCGCCATGTCGGGGGCGTCGGTTTCCAGTACGACCGCGTTCAGCGGCAGCTGTGCCAGCACTTTATGCATGCGCAGGGCCTGGGGCCATGTGGCTGCGCCGCCCAGGCCGAGCTTGAATCCGAGCTTGATGTATTCATGGGCTTCTTCCCGGCTGCCGGCAAACGCGTGGATGATGCCGCCCCGTGGCAGGCGGATGCGCTTGAGCGTGGCGATCACGGCCGCGTGGCTGCGGCGTACGTGGAGCAGCGCCGGCAGTTGGAAGTCCACCGCCAGTTTGAGCTGGGCTTCGAACAGGCCCTGCTGGCCTTCGCGATCCAGCTGTTCGAGAAAGTAATCCAGGCCGATCTCACCTACCGCGCAGAGCTGTCGATGGCCGCGCAGGCGGGTCAACCAGTCGCCCAACTCCATCAGGTCGGCGGGCTTGTGCTCATCGAGGTACACCGGATGCAGGCCAAAGGCCGCGAACAAACCGGCATCCGCCCGCACCAGATCCCACAGCCGCTGCCAGTTCTGCTGATACACCCCCAGCACCACCATGCGCCGCACGCCCAACTCACGGCTGTGGGCGAGGACTTCCCGGCGATCGCTGTCGAAGTCCGGGAAGTCCAGGTGGGTGTGGGTGTCGATCAGCTCCACGCTCAGGCCTCGTGGATACGCTGCTTGAAGGTCCGGCCGATGGCGTGCACGCCCGGGTGGTACTGTTCTTCTTCAATGGCGGCCAGGGCCAGGCGCAGGGCGGTGTCGGCAATCAGCTGATGTTGCTGGGCCATGGCGTTGACCGGCAGCGGCAGGAAGTCCAGCAACTGGGTGTCACCAAACGTGCCCAGGCGCAGCGGGCGTGACTTGAGCGGGAAGTCATGCAGTGCGTCGAACACGCCTTGCAGCAGCACGTAGGACGTGGTCACCAAGGCGTCAGGCAAGTGCCCCAGTTGATGCAGAAGTTGCTCCATCAACTGTCGGCCACAGTCGCGGCTGAAGGCTTCGCCGTGTTCGACGATGACCTCGCCGGTGAAACCGTCAAGCGCTTCACGGAAACCGGCCGCACGCTCCTGGCTGATGCTCAGCTCGGGCCGCGCGCCAATCAGCACGATCTGCTTGGGCAACGGTTGCAGCAAGCTGCTGGTCAGTTGCTGGCAGGCCTGGCGGTCGTCGCTGACCACCGAGCAGAACTGGTCCGCCCCCATCACCCGGTCGATGGCAATCACCGGCAAACCCTTGGCTTGCAGCTCGCGGTAACTGTCATCGCTGGCCGGCAGGCAGCTGGCGACGAACAGCGCGTCGCAACGGCGGGCGCGGAACAGTTGCAGCAGTTGGCGCTCGCTGTCGGCTTCATCGTCTGAGCTGGCGATCAGCAACTGATAGCCGCGGGCCCGTGCACCTTGCTCCAGCAGCTTGGCGATGCGTGCGTAACTGGGGTTTTCAAGGTCCGGGAGGATGAACCCCAGGGTACGGGTATGCCGGCTGCGCAGCCCGGCGGCCTGGGGGTTGGGCGTAAAGCCATGGGCTTCGACCACGGCACGCACGCGCTCGACGGTCGCGCTGCTGATGCGTTGCTGTGCGGCTTTGCCATTGATGACATAGCTGGCGGTGGTCACGGACACACCGGCCAGACGTGCGATATCACTGAGTTTCAAACCGGGATTTCCTTGTTTTTTGGAGCTCGCCCCGACATTTTGTCCAATCGTAACCGATTCCTGCACACGACTAATGTCCCAGCTCAAGTGCCGAGTGGTCCTTCAAGGATGCGCAATTAACGCGTAACCTGCCATAAATTCTAGATTAAACGTTTCAGCCAGCGTATTTTTACGACGTTAGCCACTGAGTGCCTACTGCCAATTGACTGCTCAGTCAGCTAGTCCGGAACACCATTACACTGTTTTATTCAAAACAATACCTAGTGCGTCCATCGCACTAACTAGGAGAACGGCATGCTTGAGCTCACTGTAGAGCAGATATCCATGGGCCAGGTGGCTGTGGATAAGTCTGCTGCCTTGCACCTGCTCGCTGACAAACTGGTGGCCGATGGCCTGGTCGCCGAGGGATATCTCAGCGGCTTGCAAGCCCGTGAAGCCCAAGGCTCGACCTTTCTTGGCCAAGGTATTGCCATCCCCCATGGCACCCCCGAAACCCGCGACCAGGTGTTTTCCACCGGTGTGCGCCTGTTGCAGTTCCCCGAAGGCGTGGACTGGGGCGATGGGCAGATTGTGTACCTGGCCATTGGTATTGCCGCCAAATCCGACGAACACCTGCGCCTGCTGCAACTGCTCACCCGCGCCCTCGGTGAAACCGACCTGGGCCAGGCGCTGCGTCGCGCCGGCACGGCTGAAGCCTTGCTGAAACTGCTGCAGGGCGCACCCCAGGAGCTGGCGCTGGACGCGCAGATGATCAGCCTGGGCGTGTCTGCCGATGACTTCGAAGAGCTTGTCTGGAGAGGCGCACGCCTGCTGCGCCAGGCCGATTGCGTCAGCAATGGGTTTGCCGCTGTGTTGCAGCAGGTCGATGCGCTGCCCCTGGGCGATGGCCTGTGGTGGCTGCACAGCGAGCAGACGGTCAAGCGCCCGGGTCTGGCGTTTGTCACGCCCGATAAGCCCATGCGCTACCTCGGCCAGCCCCTAAACGGTCTGTTCTGCCTGGCCAGCCTGGGTGAAGCCCATCAGGCCTTGCTTGAACGCTTGTGCGCCTTGTTGATTGAAGGTCGTGGCCAGGAATTGGGCCGCGCCACCAGCAGTCGAGCGGTGCTCGAAGTGCTCGGCGGCGAGCTGCCACCTGACTGGCCCAGCGCCCGCATCACCCTGGCCAACGCCCACGGCCTGCATGCGCGGCCGGCAAAGATCCTCGCGCAGTTGGCAAAGAGTTTTGACGGCGACATCCGTGTGCGCATCGTCGATGGCCCGGTGGGCGCGGTCTCGGTAAAAAGCCTGAGCAAGCTGCTGAGCCTTGGCGCCCGGCGCGGCCAGGTGCTGGAGTTTGTTGCTGAACCGACGATTGCCGGCGATGCGTTGCCCGCGCTGCTGGCCGCCGTCGAAGAGGGACTGGGCGAAGAGGTCGAGCCACTGCCGACCGTGAGCGCACAGCCCGAAGCCCTTGATATTGCGCCAGTGATCAGCGCGCCACAGGCCGGCAGCCAGCTCCAGGCCATCGCCGCGGCGCCGGGCATTGCCATTGGTCCTGCACATATCCAGATTCAACAGGTGTTCGATTACCCCTTGCGCGGTGAGTCCTCGGCCATTGAGCGCCAGCGCCTGCAAGATGCCCTGGCCGATGTGCGCCGCGATATCCAGGGCCTCATCGAGCGCAGCCAGGCCAAAGCCATCCGTGAGATTTTCATCACCCACCAGGAAATGCTCGACGACCCGGAGCTAACCGACGAAGTCGACACCCGTCTCAAGCAAGGCGAAAGCGCCGAAGCCGCCTGGATGAGTGTGATCGAGGCCGCCGCCAAGCAACAGGAGTCGCTGCAGGACGCACTGCTCGCCGAGCGCGCCGCCGACCTGCGTGACATTGGTCGCCGGGTGCTGGCGCAACTGTGCGGCATCGAGACGGCCCAGGAGCCCACCGAACCCTACATTTTGGTGATGGACGAAGTCGGCCCTTCAGACGTCGCGCGCCTGGATCCGACGCGTGTCGCCGGCATCCTTACCGCCCGTGGCGGCGCAACGGCCCACAGTGCCATTGTCGCCCGCGCCCTTGGCATCCCCGCGTTGGTAGGCGCCGGCCCGGCGGTGTTGCTGCTGGCCTCAGGTACGTCGCTGCTGCTGGATGGCCAGCGCGGTCGCCTGCATGTAGACCCCGACGCAGCCACCCTGCAACGCGCCACCGTCGAGCGCGATACCCGTGAGCAACGCTTGCAGGCCGCCTCGGCCCAGCGCCACGAGCCGGCGCTGACCCGCGATGGTCACGCCGTGGAGGTGTTCGCCAATATCGGCGAAAGCGCCGGTGTGGCCAGCGCCGTGGAGCAGGGCGCCGAAGGCATTGGCCTGCTGCGCACCGAACTGATTTTCATGGCCCATCCGCAAGCCCCGGATGAAGCCACCCAGGAAGCCGAGTACCGCCGTGTGCTCGACGGCCTGGGGGGCCGCCCGCTGGTGGTGCGCACCCTCGATGTGGGCGGCGATAAACCGCTGCCGTATTGGCCGATTGCCGAGGAAGAAAACCCCTTCCTCGGCGTACGCGGTATTCGCCTGACCCTGCAACGCCCGCAGATCATGGAAGCGCAATTACGCGCACTGCTGCGCTCGGCGGATAACCGCCCGCTGCGCATCATGTTCCCCATGGTCGGCAGCGTGGATGAGTGGCGTGCCGCCCGCGACATGACCGAACGCCTGCGCCTGGAAATCCCGGTGGCTGACCTGCAACTGGGGATCATGATCGAAGTGCCGTCCGCCGCGCTGTTGGCGCCGGTGCTGGCCAAGGAAGTGGACTTCTTCAGTGTTGGCACCAACGACCTGACCCAGTACACCCTCGCCATCGACCGTGGCCACCCGACCTTGTCGGCCCAGGCCGATGGCCTGCACCCGGCGGTGCTGCAACTGATCGACATCACCGTGCGTGCGGCCCATGCCCATGGCAAATGGGTCGGGGTGTGCGGCGAACTGGCGGCGGACCCGCTGGCGGTGCCGGTGCTGGTCGGCCTGGGTGTGGATGAGTTGAGCGTGTCGGCCCGCAGCATTCCCGAAGTGAAGGCGCGGGTGCGTGAATTCAGTCTGAGCGAGGCCCAGGGCCTGGCGCAAAAAGCACTGGCGGTGGGTTCGCCCGCCGAAGTGCGTGCCCTTGTGGAGGCCGTGTAGATGGCAAGGATTCTGACCCTGACGCTGAACCCGGCGTTGGACCTGACGGTACGCCTGGCGCGCCTGGAACCGGGTGAAGTCAACCGCAGCGAAACCCTGCTCACCCATGCCGCCGGCAAGGGCGTGAATGTGGCGCAAGTCTTGGCCGACCTGGGCCATCAAGTGACCGTGGGCGGTTTTCTCGGCGAGGACAATCCCCAAGCCTTCGAGGCGCTGATTGCACAACGTGGTTTTGCCGACGCGTTTATCCGCGTGCCCGGCGAAACCCGCAGCAATATCAAGATTGCCGAGCAGGACGGCCGGGTCACCGACATCAATGCGCCGGGGCCGTTGGTCAGTGAGCAGGCGCAGCAAGCGTTGCTCGACCAATTGACGCGCATTGCGCCGGGCCATGATGCGGTGGTCGTCGCCGGCAGCTTGCCGTGTGGCGTCAGCCCGCAGTGGTTGCAGGGGCTGTTGGAACACCTGAAGCGTCTGGGCTTGAAAGTCGCCCTGGACACCAGCGGCGAGGCGCTGCGTGCCGGTCTCAAGGCGGCCCCGTGGTTGATCAAACCCAATACCGAAGAGCTCGCCGAGGCCCTGGGCGATGCCACCAACGTCATCAGCCAACTGCATCAGCAGGGCGTTGAACATGTGGTCGTCTCCGACGGCGCCGCGGGCGTGAGCTGGTACAGCCGGGCTGCGACCCTGCATGCCACGCCGCCCAAGGTGACAGTGGCCAGTACGGTAGGCGCCGGCGACTCGCTGCTGGCCGGGATGCTTCACGGTTTGCTTGAGTCTGAAGCGCCTGAACAAACCCTGCGTCGCGCCACGGCAATTGCCGCCATGGCGGTGACACAGATCGGTTTCGGCATCCGCGACGCCGCGCAGCTGGCGCGTCTTGAAAGCGGCGTCGCTGTACGCCCGCTGACAGAACAATAAGAGGGTTTGTCATGAAGTTAGCCATTGTTACCGCCTGCCCCAACGGCATGGTCACCAGTGTGCTGTGCGCCCGCTTGTTGGACGCTGCCGCGCAACGCCAGGGCTGGAGCACCAGCGTCGAGGTGGTGGACGTACAGCGCCCGGAGCGCCAGTTGTCCCAGGCCACCATCGACGACGCCGAATGGGTGTTGCTGGTCAGCAGCACGGCGGTGGATATGCAGCGGTTTGTCGGCAAGCGGGTGTTCCAGAGCACACCGGCCCAGGCGCTGGCGGATGTCGAGGCGGTGTTGCGCCGGGGCGCGCAGGAGGCCGAGGTCTACATTGCGACGGCACAGGCAGCTCAAAATGCGCCGCGTATCGTGGCCGTCACGGCCTGCCCCACCGGTGTGGCCCATACCTTCATGGCCGCCGAAGCCTTGCAGCAGACGGCCAAACGCCTGGGCTATGACTTGCAGGTCGAGACCCAAGGCTCGGTCGGTGCGCGTACGCCGTTGAGCCCCGAGGCCATCGCCGACGCCGATGTGGTACTGCTGGCGGCCGACATCGAAGTGGCCACCGAGCGTTTCGCCGGCAAGAAGATCTACCGTTGCGGCACCGGTATTGCGCTCAAGCAATCCGAGGCGACCCTCAACAAGGCCCTGGCCGAAGGCGCGGTGGAAAGTGCCGCCAGCGGTGCCGTGGCCAAGAAAGAAAAAACCGGCGTCTACAAACACCTGCTGACCGGTGTGTCGTTCATGTTGCCGATGGTGGTGGCGGGCGGTTTGCTGATCGCCTTGTCGTTCGTGTTCGGCATTCATGCGTTTGAACAGGAAGGCACCCTGGCCGCTGCGCTGAAAACCGTCGGCGATCGTGCCTTTATGCTGATGGTGCCGCTGCTGGCGGGTTATATCGCTTACTCGATTGCCGACCGTCCGGGCATTGCTCCCGGCATGATCGGTGGTCTGTTGGCGGGTACGTTGGGGGCAGGGTTTATCGGCGGGATATTCGCCGGTTTTCTCGCCGGTTATTGCGTCAAGCTGATCACCCGTGCGGTGAAGTTGCCGCAGAGCCTGGAAGCACTCAAGCCGATCCTGATCATCCCGTTGCTGGCAAGCCTGTTCACGGGCCTGGCGATGATCTACCTGGTGGGGCCGCCGGTGGCGCGCATGCTCACAGGCCTGACCGATTTTCTCGCGACCATGGGCACCACCAATGCGGTGCTGCTGGGCATCTTGTTGGGCGGCATGATGTGTGTCGATCTGGGCGGGCCGATCAACAAGGCGGCGTATGCGTTTTCCGTCGGCTTGCTGGCGGCACAGAGCGGCGCACCGATGGCCGCGACCATGGCCGCCGGCATGGTGCCGCCAATCGGCATGGGCATCGCCACGTTCCTGGCGCGACGCAAGTTCGCCCAGACCGAACGCGAGGCCGGCAAGGCCGCGATGATCCTGGGCATGTGCTTTATCTCCGAAGGCGCGATCCCGTTTGCCGCCAAGGACCCGCTGCGCGTGATCCCGGCCAGCATCGCCGGTGGCGCGTTGACCGGGGCGCTGTCGATGTACTTCGGCTGCAAACTGGCAGCGCCCCACGGCGGCCTGTTTGTGCTGGTGATCCCGAATGCGATGAACCACGCGCTGCTGTACCTGCTGGCAATCGTTGCCGGCAGCCTGCTGACCGGTTTGGTGTATGCGCTGATCAAGCGTCCGGAAGCGGTGGAGCTGGCTGTCGCACCGGTGTCATAAGCGCATGCTTTAGTGGCCCTTTTGATACTCAAGAGGGCACCTGCATGAGCCACTTCGATCTCGGCCGTCGCCGTGTGATGCAAGCCGTCGGCGCCGGCCTGTTGCTGCCGGGCCTGGCCCCGGCGGTGATCGCGTCGGTCAAGGACCGGCCGCAACTCACCGACGGCGTGCAGTCCGGCGACCTGCTCGGTGATCGCGCGATGATCTGGAGCCGCAGCGACCGCCCGGCGCGCATGGTGGTGGAGTGGGACACCCGCAGCGTATTCAGCAACCCGCGCAAATTCGTCTCGCCCCTGGCCGACAGCCGCACCGATTTTACCGCCCGCGTCGAACTCACCGGGCTGCCCGCCGACCAGGCGATTTTCTACCGCGTGCACTTTGAAGACGCCCAGACCGGCGTCGCCAGCGAGCCGTGGTTCGGCCACCTGCGCAGCGTGCCGCAACAACGCCGCGACATCCGGTTTGTGTGGAGCGGCGACACCGTCGGCCAAGGCTTTGGCATCAACCCTGACATCGGCGGTATGCGCATCTACGAAGCCATGCGCCTGCGCCTGCCGGACTTCTTTATCCACAGCGGCGACACCATCTACGCCGACGGCCCGGTGCCCGCGCAATTGCCTACCGAGGGCGGGCGCATCTGGCGCAATATCACCACCGAAGCCAAGAGCAAGGTCGCCGAAACCCTCGACGAATATCGCGGCAACTACCGCTACAACCTGCTGGACGAAAACGTGCGCCGCTTCAATGCCGAGGTGCCGCAGATCTGGCAGTGGGATGACCATGAAGTGGTGAATAACTGGTCGCCCGGCAAGCAACTCGACGAGCGCTACCAGACCAAGGACATCAACACCTTGGTGGGCCACGCACGCCAGGCCTGGCTGGAGTATTCACCCATGCGCCGGCAAAGCGCAGACGGCGGCGGGCGGATTTATCGCAAGCTCAGTTATGGCCCGTTGCTGGATGTATTCGTGCTCGACATGCGCAGCTATCGCGGCCCCAACGATGACAACCTGGGTGGTGAAAAACCCTTCCTCGGCCGCGAGCAGTTGGACTGGCTCAAGCGCGAACTCAAGGCCTCCCAGGCCCAATGGAAGGTGATCGCCGCCGACATGCCCATCGGCCTCGGCGTGCCCGACGGCGAAGTCAGCCCCGGCGTGCCGCGCTGGGAAGCCATCGCCAACAATGACCCTGGCCCGGCGCAGGGCCGCGAGCTGGAAATCGCCGAATTACTCGGCTTTCTGCGCGCGCAGAAAGTGCGCAACCATGTGTGGCTGACGGCGGATGTGCATTACTGCGCGGCCCATCACTACCACCCGGATCGGGCGGCGTTCCAGGATTTCGAGCCGTTCTGGGAGTTTGTCGCCGGGCCTCTGAATGCGGGCAGCTTCGGCCCCAATCCACTGGATAAAACCTTTGGCCCTGAGGTGGTGTTCGAGAAGGCCCCGCCTGCGCAGAACACCTCGCCGTTTGCCGGGTTTCAGTTTTTTGGCGAAGTGCAGATTGATGGACAGACAGCGGAGTTGACCGTGATTTTACGCGACCTGGATGGGGTCTCGGTATTCGAACAGAAGCTGCAACCGGCCTGACCTGAAATGCAATCTAAATGTGGGAGGGGACAAGCCCCCTCCCACATTGGATCACATCAGTAGACATCCCGGCGGTAGCGCCCCTGTTCGATCAAGCGCTCCACCACCTCACTCCCGAGGATGTCGACCAGTGCCTGGTCCACGCCCGTCGCCATCCCCTGCAAGCTGCCGCACACATAAATCGCCGCGCCGTCCGCGAGCCATTTACGCAGGACATCGGCGGATTCACGCAGGCGATCCTGCACGTAGATTTTCTCCTCCTGATCCCGGGAAAACGCCAGGTCCAGCAGGGCCAGGTCACCACTGGCCAGCCAGCCTTGCAGCTCGTCCCGGCACAGGTAGTCGTGGGCGAGGGTGCGTTCGCCGAACAGTAGCCAGTTGCGCTGCTGGCCATCGGCAATGCGCGCCTTGAGCAAGCTGCGCAAACCGGCCAGGCCGGTGCCGTTACCCAGCAGGATCAATGGCACCGGCGCCTCCGGCAGGTGGAAGCCACTGTTGCGGCGCAGGCGCAGGCTGATTGCCGAGCCAATGGCCGCATGTTCGGTGAGCCAGCCCGAGCCCACACCCAGGCTGCCATCGGGGTGGCGTTCCTGGCGCACGATCAATTCCAGCACGCCGTCGCTGGCGATCGAGGCGATGGAGTATTCGCGCATGCCCAGGGGCGCGAGCGCGTTCACCAGCGCTTGAGCGTGCAGGCCGACCAGGTGCGCCCGGTTGTCCGGCAGTTGGCGGGTCGCAAGGGCCTGGTTGAGGGTGTGTGGCAGGCCGTCGATCAGCACGCCGTCAGTGCCGATCAGCCCCAGGCCTTCGAGGAAGTGCTCGATGGCCCACGGGCAATTGCGCGGCAGGATTTCCACCAGGTCGCCGGCCAGCCAGTTTTGTTTCGATGGCGATGTGAGGCCCAGCAGGAAGACGTCCGAGCTGGCGCTGCCGGGGTTGAGCAGGGTGCGCTGGCTCAGCGTCCAGTTTTCATACTGGGCGGTCGGCCAGGCGGCGACGGGTGCCTGGCCCGTCAGCTGTCCAAGCTGTTGTTGCCAGTGCAGCAGGGCGGCGCTGTCGCCGCTGTCCACTTCCACCGGGGCGAACAGTGGGTTGCCACCCTGGTGGGTCAGCCAGAAATGCAGGCGCCGGGCAAAGCCGCAGAAGTGTTGGTACTGGCGATCACCCAGGGCCAGTACCGAGTAGTTCAGGCCTTTGAGTGACAGATCCTGGCCGAGCACGCTGCGCTCGAACCCTCGGGCACTGTCGGGGGCTTCGCCGTCGCCGAAGGTGCTGACGACGAACAGCGCGTTTTCCGACTGGCGCAAGTCGTCCTGGCTGACACTGCCCAGAGGCTGCACCTTCACCGGCAGGCCGGCTGCCTGCAATTGTCCGGCGGTCTGCCAGGCCAGTTGCTCGGCAAACCCGCTCTGGCTGGCAAAGCCGATCAGCCAGGCCGGGGCATCACTGTGGTTGGCATTGAGGCCTTTGCGTGCGTCGCGTACCTGGCGTTTTTTGCGCCGACGGTCCAGGTACAGCAGCCAGCCGGTGATGAAGAACAGCGGCATGAGCAGCGAGCTGACGGTGAGGATAATGCGCCCCGCCAGGCCGAAATAACTGCCGGTGTGCAGCGCATAGATACTGGTGAGTAACTGCGACTTGAAGGTTTTGCCGGCGTACGGGTCATGGGATTTGACCTCGCCGGTAGCCGGGTCCAGGTTGATCTGGTTCAGTGCGCGGTCGTGGGGGGAGTCTTTGAGCAGGTAATAGACGATGGCGGGTTGCCCGGCGACGGCTGGCATGCGGATGTTATAGGCACTCAAGCCTGGGCCGGCGTTGCTGTAGATGCTGCTCCAGATCGCGTCGTAGTTGGCCACCGGTGCCGGGCCTTCGGGCGGTGGGCCGCGCTTGCGCATCCGTTCATTCTGCGGTGCGTCGGACAGCAGTTTGGTCAGGCCCTGGCTGTACCAGTCGTAGGACCAGGACAGGCCGGTCAGCGCCGCCAACAGGTAGGCCAGCAGGCACCAGGTGCCGAACACCGAATGCAAATCCCAGTTGAAGCTGCGGCCCTTTTTGCGCCAGTCCAGCGTCAGCCAGGCACGCCAGTTGGCAACCTGGCGCGGCCAGCGCAGGTACAGGCCGGACAGGCAGAAGAACACCAGGATCAGCGTGCAGGCGCCGGTGATCTGCCGGCCGGTTTCGCCCATGGCCAGGAAGCGGTGCAGTTGCAGGATAAAGCCGAGTACATCCTGGCCGACCGCGTCGCCCATGTAGTCGCCGGTGTAGGGGTCGAAATAGCGCATCTGGCCACGGCGCTCGCCCGGCGGTGGGGTGAAGAACACGCGGGCGGCGTTGCCGCTTTCGCTTTCCACCCACAGCATGGACACGGCCTTGCCTTCGGTGGCTTCCAGCTTGCGCACCAGCTCGGCGGGCGGCAGCACGCCGGCTTCGCGTTTCTCCACGCTCAACACGCTCGGGTTGAGCGCCCGCAGGATCTCATCCTGAAACGAGACCGCAGCCCCGGTGATCCCCATCAAGGCCAGCACCAGCCCGGCAGTAATGCCGAAGAACCAGTGCAACTGGAACAGGGTTTTCTTCAACACGTCGGACCGCCTCGTCTATCTGAATATGTAGGGCACGGCGCGCATTATGCCGTGGGTTGTCGAGAAACATTCTGTTTGACACGCAAAAGCCCCACGCATCCGATGCGTGGGGCTTTGTGGGCTGCTGACCGTTTAGAAGTGGAAGCTTGTGGACAGCAGCGCCGTGCGGCCCGCCGCCTGGTTGGCGAAGTGCGAGGCGTAGGCTTTGTCGTAGTAGGTCTTGTCTGTCAGGTTCTGCACGTTCAATTGCAGGTCGACGTGTTTGCTCAGCTTATAGCTGGCCATGGCGTCGTAGCGGGTGTAGGAGGGCACATACACGGTGTTGGCCGCATCGCCGTAAACCTGATCGACGTAGAACGCGCCACCGCCGATGGTCAGCTTCGGGGTCAGGTCATAGGTGGTCCACAGGCTGAACGAGTTCTCCGGCGTGTTGGGCATTTGGTTGCCTTTGTTGGAACCGGCCTGGACGACGCCCTGGCGGTTGCCGTTTTTGCCTGGGTCAACCAGTTCGGCTTTCAGGTAGCTGTAGCCGGCGAAGACTTGCCACTGTTCGGTGATCTTGCCGCTGGCGGACAGTTCCAGGCCATCGACCCGCGACTCGCCTGCCGTTTCGTAGGTGTTGGAGTCCACCAGGATGCGGGTGTTTTTCTTCTCTGTGCGGAACACTGCGGCAGACAGGGACAGGCGGTTGTGGAACAGGTCCCACTTGGTGCCCAGCTCGTAGTTGACGGTTTCTTCGGGCTTGAGGTCGCTGGTGTTGATGCCGGTAGGAATCGCATTGCTGTCGACTCCTTCGCCCACCAGTCCACCTGCCGGTGATGCCGAGGTCGCGTAGGAGGTGTAGATGCTGCCGTTCTCCAAAGGCTTCCAGACCAGGCCGGCCTGCCAGTTGAAGAACTGGCTGTCGTCCTTGACCTTGCTGCGCGCCCTGACCGTCGAGGTCGGTACGGCGTTGGTGTTGGCTTCGGTGTCGAAGGTGTCGTAGCGCAGGCCGACGTTCAGCAGCCATTTCGGATCGAGTTCGATGGTGTCGAACACATAGGCGGCACGGCTGGTGGCCTTGGTGTTGGTGCCGTTGTAATTGCGCGCGATGTTGCCGGTCCAGGCGTCGTCCGGATTCGGGTTGCTCAGCGAGGTGCACTGTCCACCCCGGCCGCCGCTGGCCACGGTGCACGTCGGGTTGCTGTTCGGTGTGACGGTGTAACCGCTGACGCGGGTTTCTTCGCCGGTGAATTCCAGGCCGGTGGAGTAGCTGTGCTTGAAGCCAAGCGCCTGGAAGTTGCCGAACAGATCTGTCTGGTTGGTGGTGGTCGTGGTGGTGGAGACGCGAGTGTTCGCGCGACGCCACACCGTGCCGAAACGGTTGACGTTGCGTTGGCTATCGTCCGGCTGCGTGAGCACGTAGTCCTGACCGGTGCTGCCATGGCGCAGGGTGTTTTTCAGCGTCATGTCGTCGTTCAGGTCGTGCTCGATGGAGAACGTGCTGATGTCCGCGCGGGTCTTGCGGAAGTCGCGGTCCTTGAGACCGTAGAAGTTATTGCTGTCGCCGCCGTCGGTGGGTTTGTCGTGCGCATGAGTGGTGGCGGTCGAAGAGCTGTAGCCATACGGAATGCCCGAATCCGGCAGGTCATTGCTTTCCATATGGTAGTAGCTGAGGTTGACGCGGGTCGGCGTGCCCAGGCCGAAGGTCAGCGATGGGGCCACGCCCCAGCGGTCGTAATTGACCGCGTCACGGCCAGCCACGTTCTGTTCGTGGCTCATCAGGTTCAGGCGGAACGCGGCGCTGTCGTCGAGGAACTGACGGTTCACATCGAGTACATAGCGGCGGGTCTGGTCGGAACCGTAAGTGAAGCCGCCGTTGGTGAAGTCCCGGGCTTGCGGGGTCTTGCTCACCAGGTTGAGGCTGCCACCGGCCGAGCCACGACCGCCGAAGGAGGAGTTCGGGCCTTTGCTGACTTCGATGGACTCGATGTCGAAAATCTCACGGCTCTGGCCGCCGGTGTCGCGCACGCCGTCCAGGTAGGTGTCGCCCTGGGCGTCGAAACCACGGATGAATGGACGGTCGCCCTGCGGGTTGCCGCCTTCGCCGGCGCCGAAGGTAATCCCCGGCACGGTGCGCAGGGCATCCTGCAGCGAGGTGGCGGCGGTGTCCTTGAGGACTTGTTGTGGCACCACGGTCACCGAGCGCGGCGTGTCCACCAACGGCGCGGTGTATTTTTGCGACGAGGCTTTTTCGACCTGGTACGCGGTGTTGTCCTGTTCTTCGCCGGTGATGCTGGTGGCGCCGAGGGCGATGCTGTTGCGCTGGCCTTTTTGTTCAGTGTCTTCGGCCGCCTGCGCCAGATGGGCGACAGAGCTGGCGCTCAGCGCAACGCCGATGGCCGAAGCCAGCATGCGGGGTGAGCCAACAGGTGTTTTTGTGGTGGTGCGCGACATGACGTGTCCTTTCCCCAAGGAGGTGAGGCCGCGGAATATAGGGCGAACAAGACTTTCTATCAATTGCGATACATTACTATTCGCACTGAATTTACATTCTTTACACTTTTGCCTTACGGTTTTTACGTTCTCGTTCGTCTCCGGCGTTTTACAGAGCGGATAAGAATCAATACCATTGGCGCCTCTTTGCCTACAGGTATTGCCCCATGCTGCTGCACATTCCCGGCCTGTTCTCTCGCGAGGAAGTGCAGCGCATCCGCCACGCCCTGGAAACCGCAGATTGGGCCGATGGCAAAATCACCGCCGGGCACCAGTCCGCCAAAGCCAAGCACAACCTGCAGTTGCCCGAAGGCCACCCGCTGGCCAAGGAGATCGGCGCGGCAATGCTCGAACGGTTGTGGAAAAATCCTCTGTTTATGTCAGCGGCGTTACCGCACAAGGTCTTCCCGCCGCTGCTCAATTGCTACACGGCCGGCGGCAGCTTCGATTTCCATATCGACAATGCCGTGCGCCAGGCCAGGGGCAGCCATGAGCGGGTGCGTACGGACCTGTCGTCCACGCTGTTCTTCAGCGATCCGAATGACTATGACGGCGGCGAACTGGAGATCCAGGACACTTTCGGCCTGCAGCGCGTGAAGTTGCCGGCCGGCGATATGGTGCTGTACCCAGGCTCCAGCCTGCACAAAGTCAATGCCGTGACCCGAGGTGCGCGCTATGCCGCGTTTTTCTGGACCCAAAGCCTGGTGCGTGAAGACAGCCAGCGTACGCTGCTGTTCGAGATGGACGGCGCCATCCAGCAACTGAGCCGTGATGTCCCCGACCACCCTGGGTTGATCCAGCTCACCGGCACCTATCACAACCTGTTGCGTCGCTGGGTCGAGGTCTGACATGGGCTTTTTATTGCGCCGCGAAGAAGTGCTCAACGTTGAGCAATTGCAGGGCATGCTCGACGGCTCGCCTGTGCATGCGGCCCAGGCGATTCTGATCGCGGCCAAGGAGGGCGTGGTGGATGCCCAGGCCTTGCTCGGGCAAATCCTGCTGGAAGGCCGCGGTATTGCGCGCGACGAAGCGCTGGCGCTGCGGTGGTTCCAGATTGCGGCGCAGGGCGGGCATTTAATGGCGCGCAATATGGCCGGGCGTTGCCTTGAGCATGGCTGGGGGTGTGTCATCGACGAAGCGGCGGCTGCGCGGGAATACCGCTTGGCGGCAGACGCGGGATTGGATTGGGGCCAGTACAACTATGCCAATCTGCTGGCGACGGGCCGGGGTGTTGCCGAGAACCCGCAGCACGCGCTGTCCTTGTATCGGCAAGCCGCAGAGCAGGGGCATGCCAAGTCGATGAACCTGCTGGGGCGCTACCTGGAAGACGCTCAGTTTTGCCCGAGGGACCTGGAGGCGGCTGTGGAGTGGTATCGACGCTCAGCCGAGGCCGGGGATTTTCGCGGGCAGTTCAGTTACGCGGCGGTTTTGGCCGACAGGGGCCAGGTCGAGGCGGCGCTGGAGTGGTTGCGCAAGGCGCTGGCGGGCGGAAATCTGAAGTTCCTGCGAACAGCCCACAAGGCCTTGGCGGCGGCGAGTGATCCGCGGGTTCGAGCGCTGGCCGAGGCCTTCCGCCAACGGGCCGTGAGCCTTGCCTGAGGCAAAAAAAAACCCATGACATGTCATGGGTTTCTTGTGTGCGGCCGTCTTACACGTAGAACGACTTCAACGGCGGAAAGCCATTGAACTCAACTGCGCTGTAGCTGGTGGTGTAGGCACCGGTCGACAACCAGTACAAACGATCACCAATCGCCAGGTTCAGCGGCAGGCCGTACTTGTAGTTTTCGTACATGATGTCGGCGCTGTCGCAGGTCGGGCCGGCGATGACCACTTCTTCCATCTCGCCTTTCTTCTCGGTCCAGATCGGGAACTTGATGGCTTCGTCCATGGTTTCGATCAGGCCGGAGAACTTGCCCACATCCGTGTACACCCAGCGCTCGACGGCGGTACGGGATTTACGGGCAACCAATACCACTTCACTGACCAGGATGCCGGCGTTGGCAATCAACGAGCGGCCCGGCTCGAGGATGATTTCCGGCAGGTCATCGCCGAAGTCTTCCTTGAGGAAGCGGATGATTTCTTCGGCGTAGGTTTCCAGGCTGTTGGTGCGGGTGATGTAGTTGGCCGGGAAGCCGCCGCCCATGTTGATCAGCTTGAGGTGGATGCCGTCTTCTTCCTTCAGGCGCTCGAAGATCACCTTGACCTTGGCGATTGCCGCGTCCCACACGCTGATGTCGCGTTGCTGCGAGCCAACGTGGAACGAAATGCCGTAGGGCACCAGGCCCAGGTCACGGGCCAGGATCAGCAGGTCCATGGCCATGTCGGTCTGGCAGCCGAATTTGCGCGACAGAGGCCAGTCAGCCGTGGTCGAGCCTTCGGTGAGGATACGTACATACACTTTCGAACCCGGCGCGGCCTTGGCGATGTTGCGCAGGTCGGCTTCGGAGTCGGTGGAGAACAGGCGCACGCCCTTCTCGTAGAAGTAGCGGATGTCCTTGGATTTCTTGATGGTGTTGCCGTAGCTGATACGGTCGGCGCTGACGCCGCGGTCCATGACCTTGTCCAGCTCGTAGATCGAGGCGATGTCGAAGCTCGAGCCCTTGTCTTTCAACAGGTCGATGATCTCCACGGCCGGGTTGGCCTTGACCGCGTAATACACCTTGGCGAATTCGAAACCGGCGCGCAGGTCATCGTAGGCCTGGCTGATCATCGCGGTGTCGATCACCACGAACGGGGTTTCCTGTTTGTCGGCGAACGCCTTCATTTTGTCAAAAGTGGCGCGCGCGAAATAATCTTCGACGTTGATCGACATGCTGGGAACTCCTAAGGGCAAACTAAAATTAGCAATGGGTGCAAATGAACGTCCTCCGTATCCCCACTTTGGTTCGCCTACTTCCCAAGGCATGTCGCCGAAAGCAAAAAGGCCATGGGATCAACTGCGTCCCTTGGCCTTGCTGTCTCGTCGTCAGTACTTGAGCCGGATGGATCGTTTCCAGCATGGACGTTCGGCGCGAACTTTAGGGCGTGAGGGGCTTGAGATCAACTAAAAATGTCGCGTTTTTGCACGCGTTCGTCGCGCGATGGCGTGCAGCTACTTATGTAACCGACAGGTGTGACGGATTGATGTTCCCCAAAAGGGGAAATTTGAAGGGGATTCAGCGCTTTCGTGGCGAAGGAGCAAGTGCCTTTGCCACGAAGGCTATCAGCGTGGGCCAGTCAGCCAGCGAACGGAATCAGCGTGAAGCTATGGGTCTTCTTAATGTCCGGGTATTGCTGTGTGGAAACGGTAAATACAACAGTCGTAGTGTTCTGTACATTTTTCACCGTCAGCTTAGCGTTCAATGGCCCCGGACCTGAAGCGAAGCTGGCCCCGGATGTGCTTGTACTCCAAGTTGTGGTGACGTTTGGAATCGCGGTGCCGCGTTCGTCCACGAGCTGGGCAGCGATCATCAATGTGAAGTCGTTGCCTTGTTTGACACGCTGTGGATCAGCGATTCCACCGATGATCATTGCCGCTGGGGCCCGGGGTTCTTCCCCAGAAATTGGAGTGGCCGATTCTTTCGTACTCATAGGGAGCCTCGTAGGTTCAAGACGTTAGGTGCAAGAGCGTTTCGATGTGTCGAGGCGCATTGGAACCTATTCCTGAATCCTTGGAACCTGTGAGTTCTGACAGTCTTTAAGGCTTAGTTAGAATAATATTTGCGCGGCTTATTGCGTCCTGACTCGGCTCATGCACTGCCGGGTTTGTGGAAAACTCGAACAGTGATGGGCCGTTTCAACGTGAATGGGTCTAACTGTGCGTCAGCTCAAGGCTGTCTCAGCCGGCGAAACGATACTGGTCTTGCCCCCACGGGACTTACCGGAACTCAGGTACTCGGCAATCGACTCCTGGGTCACCTCACCCAGGAACACCCTCTCCGCATCCATTACCGGCAGCCACGAGCGGTTGAACTCGTACATACGCGACAACAGGATGCGCAAATGCTCGTCATACGCCGCCGTGGCGTTGAACTCGCGCAGGTACTGGCCGCAGGTACCGGTCTGACGGTGCAGGTCGCGACGGCGTACATAGCCGAGCGCCTTGTTCTCGGCGCACGTGACTACCACATAGCGGCGGTCAGTTTCGTCCATCAGCTCCAGGGCATCGGCCACCGGGGTTTCCGGGCTCACCGACGGGGCGTTGTCGGCCGCATCTTCAGCCTTCACCAGCAACAGGCGCTTGAGGGTGCTGTCCTGGCCCACGAAGTTGCTGACGAACTCATCGGCCGGATGGGCCAGCAGGGTGTCCGGATGGTCGATCTGCAGCAGCTTGCCGGCGCGGAAGATGGCGATCTTGTCACCCAGCTTGATGGCTTCGTCGATGTCGTGGCTGACCATGATCACGGTCTTGTTCAGCGCCCGTTGCATCTCGAAGAACTCGTTCTGGATCATCTCGCGGTTGATCGGGTCGACCGCGCCGAACGGCTCATCCATCAGCAGCAATGGGGCATCGGCCGCCAGTGCACGAATCACGCCGATGCGCTGTTGCTGGCCGCCCGACAGTTCACGCGGGTAGCGATGCAGGTACTGCTTGGGTTCCAGCTTGATCATGCTCATCAACTCGCGGGCGCGGTCGTGGCATTTCTGCTTGTCCCAGCCCAGCAGCTTGGGCACGACCACGATGTTTTCCTCGATGGTCATGTTCGGGAACAGGCCGATCTGCTGGATCACGTAGCCGATGTTGCGGCGCAGGGTCACTTCGTCGAGGTCGGTGGTGTCTTCGCCGTTGATCAGGATCTTGCCCGAGGTGGGCTTGATCAGGCGGTTGATCATTTTCAGCGTGGTGCTCTTGCCGCAGCCCGAAGGGCCGAGGAACACGCAAATCTCGCCTTCGTTGACGGTCAGGCTTACGTCGTTCACGGCCGAAACAGTTTTGCCGTTGCTTTGAAAAGTCTTGGTCAGGTTTTGAAGTTCGATCATTTGAGCAGTCCTTTTGGAGTCAGCGAGCGTTGCAGCCATTGCAGAAGCAGGTCGGCGAAGATGGCCAGGAGACTGACCAGCACGGCGCCGACGATCAGCATCGACATGTCGCTGCGGCTGATGGAAGCCAGAATAAGTACACCCAGGCCACCGGCGCCGATGGTGGCGGCGATGGTCATGACGCCAATGTTCATCACCACGGCGGTACGCACGCCGGCGAGGATCACCGGCACGGCGATGGGCAGTTCGACCATGCGCAGGCGCTGGCCGAAGGTCATGCCGATGCCTTTGGCGGCTTCGCGAATGCCCGGTTCGACGCCGGTGAGGGCCAGGTAGGTGTTACGCATGATCGGCAGCAGGGAGTAGAGGAACACGGCGGTGATCGCCGGCATCGGCCCCAGGCCCTGGCCGAATTTGGAGTAGAACGGCAGCAGCAGGCCGAACAGGGCGATGGACGGTACGGTCAGCAGCACCGTGGCGCTGGCTTGCAACGGGCCGGCGAGGGTTGGGAAGCGGGTCATCAGCACGCCGAGGGGCACGCCGACGACAATCGCCAGGATCACCGCGATACCGACCAGGGTGATGTGCTGCCAGGTCAGGTGCAGGACCTGGGCCCAATCAAGATGGGAAAAGGCGTTCAGGAATTCCATGTCTTCTCCTTCTTAGTTGATCGGATGTTGGCGCAGGAAATCGGCGGCAACAGCGGATGGGCTTTCATGGTCGACGTCGACCCGCGCGTTCAACTCACGCATGGTCTTGTCGTCGAACAGCGCGGCCAGTGGCGCAAGGTCTGCGGCCAGCTGCGGGTGTGCGTCGAGGTAAACCTGGCGTACCACGGGGGCTGCGGTGTAGTCCGGGAAGTAGTGCTTGTCGTCTTCCAGCAGCTTCAACTTGAACGCGTTCAGGCGACCGTCGGTGGTGTAGACCAGGCCGGCAAACACCTGGCCGTTACGCAGCGCGGTGTAGACCAGGCCGGCGTCCATCTGCCGGGTGTTTTTGCGCGTCAGGTTCATGTCATACAGCTTGACCATGCCGGCCAGGCCGTCGGAGCGGTTGGCGAACTCGGTGTCCAGGGCCACCAGGCGGTGTTCCTTGGTGTCTTTCGCCATGGCGTTGGTGAGGTCGCTGATGCTGTTGATCTCTGGATGCTCCTCGGCCACTTTCTCGGGCAGTGCCAGAGCGTAGGTGTTGCTGAATCGCGACGGCGACAGCCAGACCAGGCCTTTTTTCGCGTCGAGCTCTTTCACTCGGGCGTAGGACTGTTCGCTGTCGAGCTTCTCATCGACATGGTTGTAGGCCACCAGCGACACGCCGGTGTATTCCCAGATCAGGTCCAGTTGCCCGCTTTCCTGGGCACTGCGCGCCAGGTTGCTGCCCAGGCCGCCGGTCACGCGGGTGTCGTAACCCTTGGTGCGCAGGTACTGGGAAGTGATTTCGGCCAGCAGGGTTTGTTCGGTAAACACCCGGGCGCCGATGCGGATCACGGGTTTTTCAGCGGCTTGCGCAAAACCTGCAAACAGCAGGACGCAGCTCAATATCAAGGTCAGTTTTTTCATGTGAATTCCTTTGCCAAGCCTTAAGACGGACGCAACCCGCGTTCCAGCCAGAGGCGGCTGGCCATGGTCACCAGACCGTCGAGCAGCAATGCCAGCAGCGCGGTGCATGCGGCACCGAGCAGCAGTTGCGGCTGATTGTTCAGGGCGATGCCGGGGAAAATCAGGCTGCCCAGGCTATTGGCACCGATCAGGAACGCCAGCGGCGCGGTACCGACGTTGATCGCCAGGGCCACGCGCACACCGCCGATGATGATCGGCACGGCGTTCGGCAATTCGACGCGAAACAGCACCTGGCGCGGGGTCATGCCGATGCCGGTGGCGGCTTCTTTCAGCGAGCCTTGAACGTTTTTGAGGCCTTCGTAGGTGTTGCGCACGATGGGCAACAAGGAGGCGAGGAACAGTGCGAAGATGGCCGGGCCGCTGCCGATGCCGAGGACGCCGAGGGCGATGGCCAGTACGGCCAGGGGTGGGACGGTGTTGCCGATGTTGAAGATCTGCATGAAGCGTTCTGCGCGCCCGACCATGTTCGGTCGGCTGAGCAGGATACCGGCGGGGATGCCCACAACGAGGGCGGCCAGCATGGAGACTAGAACCAGGATCAAATGAGCTTGCAGGTAAAACAACAAATCGTCGCGGTACAGTTCGATCGTGTTGATGCCGATCCAGTGGACCAGCAGGGCCAGGAGAGCGACGACAACCACTCCTCCTATCAGCCCTTTGCCATAGCGAATAGCCACAGGCGGACTCCTTTTTTCTTTTGTCGGCGACCACATTTCCGAGCGGCAATGCCATTCCTGGCTGCCTCTGAATGTGGTCGCGAAAAGCAGCTCGCCAATACCGGCAACGCGGTATCAAATCGAGCCATGAGCGCAGCCTCGTCAGGCTAACTTGCTGATTTTTCAGCCCCTGTTACGAGTGCGGTAGCAGGGGAGTGGACGTCTCTACCTTTTAAAAGGTTCCATACTTGGCAGCATTTAGCCACCCCCAATGGGGTGAACGGTGGTCCGGCACCTGCGGTTTGCGCTATACTCGCCGCCCTTTTTTGACTCACCTGCCAGGCGATTTCCCATGACCCACCAGGCCGCCGAAGTCGCGAAACGCCGCACTTTCGCCATTATTTCCCACCCCGATGCCGGTAAAACCACCATCACCGAGAAGCTCCTGCTGATGGGCAAGGCGATCGCAGTGGCCGGCACGGTGAAATCGCGCAAATCCGACCGCCATGCCACCTCCGACTGGATGGAAATGGAAAAACAACGGGGTATTTCCATTACCACGTCGGTCATGCAGTTCCCGTATCGCGATCACATGGTCAACCTGCTCGACACCCCGGGCCACGAAGACTTCTCCGAAGACACCTACCGCACCCTGACCGCGGTGGACTCGGCACTGATGGTCCTCGACGGCGGTAAGGGCGTCGAGCCACGTACCATCGCGCTGATGGACGTATGCCGGCTGCGTGATACGCCGATTGTCAGCTTCATCAACAAACTTGACCGTGATATCCGCGACCCGATCGAATTGCTGGATGAAATCGAAGCCGTCCTGAAGATCAAGGCTGCGCCGATCACCTGGCCGATCGGTTGCTACCGCGACTTCAAGGGCGTGTACCACCTGGCCGACGACTACATCATTGTCTATACCGCCGGCCATGGTCATGAGCGCACCGATGTGAAAATCATCGAGAAGCTCGACTCCGACGAAGCCCGCGCCCACCTGGGTGACGAGTACGACCGCTTTGTCGACCAGTTGGAACTGGTGCAGGGCGCCTGCCATGAGTTCAACCAGCAGGAGTTCCTCGACGGCCAACTCACCCCGGTGTTCTTCGGCACCGCCCTGGGCAACTTCGGCGTCGACCACGTGCTCGACGCCGTCGTGAACTGGGCACCGAAGCCGCTGGCCCGTGTCGCCAACGAGCGCACCGTGGAACCGGTGGAAGAGAAATTCACCGGCTTCGTGTTCAAGATCCAGGCGAACATGGACCCCAAGCACCGCGACCGTATTGCCTTCATGCGCATCTGCTCGGGCAAGTACGAAAAAGGCATGAAGATGCGCCACGTGCGCACCGGCAAGGACGTGCGCATCGGCGACGCCCTGACGTTCTTCTCCTCCGAGCGTGAACAGCTCGAAGAGGCCTACGCCGGCGACATCATCGGCCTGCACAACCACGGCACCATCCAGATCGGCGACACCTTCACCGAAGGTGAAACGCTGGGCTTCACCGGTATCCCGCACTTCGCCCCGGAACTGTTCCGCCGCGTGCGCCTGCGCGATCCGCTGAAATCCAAGCAACTGCGCCAAGGCCTGCAGCAACTGGCGGAAGAGGGCGCTACCCAGGTGTTCTTCCCCGAGCGCAGCAACGACATCATCCTCGGCGCCGTGGGTGTGCTGCAGTTCGATGTGGTCGCCAGCCGCTTGAAAGAGGAATACAAGGTCGAATGCTCCTACGAGCCGATCACCGTGTACTCCGCGCGCTGGATCGAATGCGCCGATAAGAAGAAGCTGGAAGAGTTCTCCAACAAGGCCGTGGAAAACCTCGCGCTCGATGGCGGCGGTCACCTGACCTACCTGGCCCCGACCCGGGTCAACCTGGCGCTGATGGAAGAGCGCTGGCCGGATGTGAAATTCCGCGCGACCCGCGAGCACCACTAAGGTCTGAGCGCCGAAAACAAAATGTGGGAGGGGGCAAGCCCCCTCCCACATTTTTTTCTCCTCCAGGCATGGGATTGGCGAGAATCCGGCATCGGGTCTAGCGTTTAACCACCGACTGCAAAGGAGATCACCGTGCGAAATGCTCAACGCGCCATTCCCCTGGTGTTGCTGGCCGTCCTGGGGCTGACGTCCCTTCCGGCACTGGCGGGCGCAGGAGTGCCGCAGTGGAAAGACACCGGCCCGGTCACCAAGAAAAAGCAGAACGAGGTCAACTCCGGCAGTTGGCAACCCCAGGCCCAGCCTGCGCCCAAGGAAGATGCAGAAAACCCCTATAACGAAGGGGAAGACAGCGAAACCTATGACGATGGTGACACCTGACGCGCGAGTGGCATAAAACCAGGATCGGAACTAGCTTAATTCACAGCGACGGTCGAACGCCGGCGCGGGTGATTCACTGACTGGACGGAAATTGACCATGAGTATTTTTCAACGTTTAGTGATGTTGCTAAAAGTGCTGGTGATGTTATCGCTGGGGATCTCCTCTGCATGGGCTAATACCGCAGTGCAGAGCCAGGTCCCAGGGTTCGTAGCGGCGAAAACGGCGCAGGCGGGTGGTTTACAACTGGCCAAGAGCGAGTCGGAGCCCGGTGATGAGGACCAGGGTGGCTCCAAGGATGACGATGACCAACAGGCCCCTGCGGACGATGATGACACTGAGGGTGACAGCGATACCTGAGTCGAGCTGAAAAAAAAGCCCCACCTACCGGACTGATGCGCAATCCGACGGGTGGGGCGGTAGAACTCATGTCATGCCCTGGACTGAACCTCCAGGGCATTTTTATTGCTGGGTCAGGCCACAAACTGCTCCGCGTAGTGGCACGCCACCTGGCGGTTATCCAAGGCGCGCAGTTGCGGTTCCTCGCTGCTGCAACGTGCCGTCGCATACGGGCAGCGCTTGTGGAACGCGCAGCCCGGCGGCGGGTTCAGTGGGTTGGGCAACTCGCCAACGATTTTGATCTTCGGTTTGTTCGGATCCGGATGAATGGTCGGGGTGGCCGAGAGGAGCGCCTGGGTGTACGGATGCAGGGGGCGTGCGTAGATGTCCTCCTTGGGGCCCACTTCCACCGGACGGCCGAGGTACATCACCATCACATCGTCGGCGACGTGCTGCACCACCGCCAGGTTGTGGGAGATGAACACGTAGGCGGTGTTGAATTCCTGCTGCAGGTCCATGAACAGGTTGAGCACCTGGGCCTGGATCGACACGTCCAGCGCCGAGGTGGGTTCATCCGCCACCAGCACTTTCGGTTGCAGCATCATCGCGCGGGCCAGGGCGATCCGCTGGCGCTGGCCACCGGAGAACATGTGCGGGTAACGCTGGTAATGCTCAGGGCGCAGGCCCACTTGCTTCATCATCGCCTGCACTTTCTCGCGGCGTTCGGCGGCGGACAGGTTGGTGTTGATCAGCAGCGGCTCGCCCAGTTGATCACCGACCTTCTGGCGTGGGTTCAATGAGGCATACGGGCTCTGGAACACCATCTGCACGTCTTTGCGCAATTGCTTGCGCTGGGCCTTGTCGGCACCGGCGACTTCCTGGCCGGCGATTTTCAAGGAGCCGGACGATGGTTCTTCAATCAGCGTCAATGCACGGGCCAGGGTGGATTTGCCGCAACCCGACTCGCCTACAACCGCGAGGGTCTTGCCGGCTTCCAGTTCGAAGGACACGCCGTTGAGGGCACGCACGGTGGCGTGGCCCTTGAACAGGCCACGGGACACTTCGTAATGACGGGTCAGGTCGCGGGCAGTAAGAACGACGGCCATTACGCCACCTCCTGGTTCAAGGGGTAGAAGCAGCGCGCAAGGCTGTTGCTTTTCGGATCAAGGCCGGGCCGCTGGGCACGGCAGCTTTCCTGCACATACGGGCAGCGTGGCGACAGCAGGCAACCCTGCGGGCGGTCATAGCGGCCGGGCACGATACCCGGCAGCGTGGCCAGGCGCGTGGCGCCGAGGCTGTGCTCGGGGATCGCCTTGAGCAGCGCTTCGCTGTACGGGTGCGCCGGGATATCGAACAACTGCGGCACCTGGCCGACTTCCACGGCTTGTCCGGCGTACATCACGCACACGCGCTGGGCGGTTTCAGCCACGACCGCGAGGTCGTGGGTGATCAGTACCAGGCCCATGTTCTGCTCTTTTTGCAGGGCCAGGAGCAGGTCCATGATTTGCGCTTGAATGGTGACGTCCAACGCCGTGGTCGGTTCGTCGGCGATCAGCAGTTTCGGCTCGCCGGCAATCGCCATGGCGATGGCTACTCGCTGGCTCATACCGCCGGACAGTTGGTGCGGGTAGGCGTCCATACGGCTGGCGGCGCCCGGGATCTCGACTTTTTCCAACAGCTCGATGGCGCGCTTGCGGGCTTGCTTGCCGGACATCTTCAGGTGCAGGCGCAGCACTTCTTCGATCTGGAAACCCACGGTGTAGCTGGGGTTCAGCGCGGTCATCGGGTCCTGGAACACCATCGCCAGGTCTTTGCCGACGATCTGGCGGCGCTGGCGGTTGCTCAGCTTGAGCATGTCCTTGCCGTCGAAGTTCAGGGCGTCGGCGGTGACGATGCCGGGGTGCTCGATCAGCCCCATCAGCGCCATCATGGTCACGGATTTACCCGAGCCCGACTCGCCAACAATGGCCAGGACTTCGCCCTTGTCGACGGCAATGTCGAGGCCATCGACCACCGGCACGGCGGTCTTGTCGCCGAAGCGGACGTTGAGATTCTTGATTTCTAACAGTGACATGGGAATCTCCTCAGGCGGCGTTCTTGAGTTTCGGGTCCAGCGCGTCGCGCAGGCCGTCACCCATCAAGTTGATTGCCAGCACGCTGAGCAAAATGGTCAGGCCAGGCAGGCTCACCACCCACCAGGCGCGTTCGATGTAGTCACGGGCCGAAGCCAGCATGGTGCCCCACTCCGGGGTTGGCGGTTGTACGCCAAGGCCAAGGAAGCCCAGGGCCGCGGCATCGAGGATCGCCGAAGAGAAACTCAGGGTCGCCTGCACGATCAGCGGCGCCATGCAGTTAGGCAGCACGGTGATGAACATCAGGCGGGGCAGGCCGGCGCCGGCGAGGCGGGCGGCAGTCACGTAGTCACGGTTCAGCTCGCCCATCACCGCAGCGCGGGTCAGACGTACGTAGGACGGCAGCGACACGATGGCGATGGCGATCACGGTGTTGATCAGCCCAGGGCCGAGGATCGCGACAATCGCAACCGCCAGCAGCAGCGAGGGCAGGGCCAGCATGATGTCCATCAGGCGCATGATGGTCGGGCCGAGCAGGCGCGGGAAGAAACCGGCGAACAGACCCAGCAGGATGCCCGGGATCAGCGACATCACCACCGACGACAAGCCGATCAGCAAGGACAGGCGCGAGCCCTGGATCAGGCGCGAGAGCAGGTCGCGGCCCAGTTCGTCGGTGCCGAGCAGGAACTGGATCTGCCCGCCTTCCAGCCACGACGGCGGGGTCAGCAGGAAATCGCGGTATTGCTCGCTCGGGTTATGCGGCGCTACCCAGGGGGCGAAGATCGCGCAGAACACGATCAGCAACATGAACAGCAGGCCGGCAACCGCGCCCTTGTTCTTGGAAAAGGCTTGCCAGAATTCTTTGTACGGTGACGGGTACAGCAGGCTTTGATCGACTGCTGACACTTGAGTAGGTGTGGTCATGGTCATGATCTCAGCGCTGGTGACGGATGCGTGGGTTGGCGAAGCCGTAGAGGATGTCCACCACGAAATTCACCAGGATCACCAGACAGGCGATCAGCAGGATGCCGTTTTGCACCACCGGGTAGTCCCGCGCGCCGATGGCTTCGATCAGCCATTTGCCGATACCGGGCCACGAGAAGATGGTTTCGGTCAGCACCGCACCGGCCAGCAGGGTGCCGACTTGCAGGCCGACCACGGTGAGTACCGGGATCAGCGCGTTACGCAGGCCGTGCACGAACACCACGCGCGCCGGCGACAGGCCCTTGGCCTTGGCGGTGCGGATGTAGTCTTCGCGCAGCACTTCGAGCATGGATGAACGGGTCATCCGCGCGATCACTGCCAACGGGATGGTGCCGAGCACGATGGCCGGCAGGATCAGGTGGTGCAGCGCATCCCAGAACGCGTCCGGCTCGTCGGCCAGCAGGGTGTCGATCAGCATGAAGCCGGTGCGCGGCTCGATGTCGTAGAGCAGGTCGATACGTCCGGACACCGGGGTCCAGCCCAGGCTCACGGAGAAGAACATGATCAGGATCAGGCCCCACCAGAAGATCGGCATCGAATAGCCCGCCAGGGAGATGCCCATCACCCCGTGGTCGAACAGGGATCCTCGCTTGAGTGCCGCGATCACCCCGGCCAACAGGCCCAGGATGCCGGCGAACAACAGGGCGGCCATGGACAGTTCCAGGGTCGCCGGGAAGAGGGCGGTGAACTCGGTCCACACGCTGGTACGGGTACGCAGGGATTCGCCAAGGTCGCCGTGGGCGAGCTTGCCGACGTAGTCCAGGTATTGCGCGTACAGCGGCTTGTTAAGGCCAAGGCGTTCCATTGCCTGTGCGTGCATCTCGGGGTCGACGCGCCGCTCGCCCATCATGACTTCGACAGGGTCGCCAGGGATCATGCGTATCAACGCAAACGTGAGCAACGTGATGCCGAAAAACGTGGGGATCAATAACCCCAGTCGGCGGGCAATAAAACTAAACATCTTGTGGTGTACCTCAATCAGCCGGTTAGGCAGGTTCGGCACCGTCCTGGTGGGCGGTGCCGAGCGTTTCTCTTATTTACTTCACCTGGGTGGTGGCGAAGTTATTGTTCGTCAGAGGGCTTTGGGTATAACCCTCGACGTTCTTGCGCATGGCGGTGAACATTTTCGGGTATGCCATGGGAATCCACGGTTGGTCCTTGTCGAAAACCTCCAGGGCTTGTTGATAGAGTGCGGCCCGCTGCTGGGGTTCAGCGTCGGCGCGGGCCTTATCGATCAAGTCCTGAAACTCTTTGTTACACCAGCGGGCGTAGTTTTCGCCGTTTTTCGCTGCATCGCAACTCAGGTTCGGCGTAAGGAAGTTATCCGGGTCCCCGTTATCCCCGGCCCAGCCGGCGGAAACCATGTCGTGCTCGCCGGCTTTGGCGCGCTTGAGCATTTCGCCCCATTCCATGACCTTGATGTTCACTTTCAGGCCGATCTGCGCCAGATCCGCCTGCATGCGCTGGGCGCCGAGCATCGGGTTGGGGTTGGTCGGGCCACCGCCGTTACGGGTAAACAGGGTGAACTCGGTGCCTTCCGGTACACCGGCTTCCTTGAGCAGGGCACGGGCCTTGTCCAGGTCGCGTTCAGGGTTTTTCAGCTTATCGTTGAAGCCCAACAGGGTCGGCGGATACGGGCCGGTGGCATCCACGGCGTTGCCTTTGCCATACAGGGATTCGTTGTAGCCTTTCTTGTCGAACGCGATGTTGATCGCGTGACGCACCCGCGCGTCGCTCATGTACTTGTGGGTGGTGTTCAGGGCGGTGTATGCGGTGGTCATCGCCGCCAGTTCGGCGACCTTCAGGTTCGGGTCTTTCTTGATGCTGGGAAGGTCGTCGGGCTTGGGATACAGCGCGATCTGGCATTCGTTGGCCTTGAGCTTCTGCAGGCGCACGTTGTTGTCGACCGCAATGGCAAGGATCAACGGATCGGCCGGAGGCTTGCCACGGAAGTACTCCGGGTTGGCCTTGAAGCGCACCTGAGCGTCCTTCTGGTAGCGTGTGAAAATGAACGGGCCGGTGCCGATCGGCTTGCTGTTGAGCTCTTCGGTCTTGCCGGCGGCGAGTAGCTTGTCGGCGTACTCGGCGGAGTGGATGGCGGTGAACGGCATCGCGACATCGGCCAGGAACGGTGCCTCAGGGCGGGTCAGGGTGAAGACCACGGTATGGTCATCGGTCTTCTCCACGCTCTTGAGCAGTTCCTTGAAGCCCATGCTTTCAAAGTACGGGTAGCCCACGCTGGATTTGTTGTGCCACGGGTGTTTCGGGTCCAGTTGACGCTGGAAGCTCCAGAGCACGTCGTCTGCATTCATGTTGCGCGTGGGTTTGAAGTAGTCGGTGGTGTGGAACTTGACGTCGTCGCGCAGATGAAATGTATAGGTCAGGCCGTCGTCACTGATTTCCCAGGAAGTGGCGAGCGCTGGCACGATCTCGGTGGTGCCGGGCTTGAAGTCCACCAGGCGGTTGAACATGGTTTCGGCGGCGGCATCGGCGGTGACGGCCGTGGTGTACAGGACCGGGTCAAAACCCTCCGGGCTGGCTTCGGTGCAGACCACCAGGGGTTTGGCCGATACGCCGATAGCCACGCTTAACAGCGCAGCGGCAACGGCAGCTTGTAGCGGGAGCATTTTCATTCAGAGCCCTCTGCAATCGATGGGACCAGACAAGCGTAGACGGCAGGCTCGTCCTGAGCCTGCCGTCTACCTGGTGCTAGTTAAAGAATGTTGAACGGGATGGTGGTGACCAGGCGGAACTCTTTGATGTTGCCGTCAGCCTGTTGTGCGCTGGCGCGGTGAGTCACGTAGGTGCCACGGATGGTGGTGGCCTTGAGTGGGCCGCTCTGAATCGCGTAGGACGTGCCAACCCCGTATTCCTGGTGTTTCTCGCCGTCCATCAGGCGCAGGTCGCTGCGGCTCTCACCGGCAGTACCATAGGCGGTACCGTTGTAGTGAGTACCGTCGATGCCCCAGCCGCGCGCCGAGTAGACGTTGAACTTCAGGCCCGGCACGCCGTATTCGGCCATGTTGATGCCGTAGGCGATCTGGAAGGACTTCTCGTTCGGGCTGTTGAAGTCGGAGGTCAGGGAGTTGGCCAGGTAGATGCCGTTGGTTTCGTGCAGGTAGTCGAAGTACTCGTCACCGTTAACTTCCTGGTACGAGAAGGTCAGGCTATGGGCCTGGTGGGTCAGCCCCAGGGACAACGAGTAAGTGTCGTTGTCGATGTTGCCCATCTTCTTGCTGCCGGTGTCGGTGGTTTTGTAGTAGTTCAGGCCGGTGGTCAGTGCCAGGGTCTGTGCATCACCCAATTCGTGGGTGGCACCGAAGTAGTACTGGTTCCAGAAGTCTTCGACGTTAGCGGCGAATACGCTGGTTTTCAGGCTCTTGAACGGCTGGTAGTTGAAGCCCAGGGTTTTGACCTTGTCGGTTTCCTGGCCATTGCCGTACTCGGAACGGAATTTCGACAGGCTTTGTTCGGTTCGCGGCGAAACGCGATCAAAGATGCCGCCCTGGAACGACAGGTTGCTGAACTCTTCGCTGTTGAAGCTCACACCCTCGAAGCTCGAAGGCAGGGCACGGTTGCCGATGGTATCGACGATTCCGCTGCTGAAGTTCTGGCGACCGGCGGTCAAGGTGGTGTTGGACACGCGGAACTTGACGTTCGCCAGGCCCAGTTTGCTCCACTGGCCTACTGCATCGCCGTCGGAGTCAGCCAGGGTACGGTTGGAACCGCCCTTGATATCACGCTTGCTGCGGTCCAGGACCACGGCGTTGTAAGCCGCGACTTCGGTCGCCACCCCCACGGTGCCTTGGGTGAAGCCCGAGGAGTAGTTGAGGATGGTGCCTTGTACCCAGTTTGTGCGGTTTGCGTCGGTGCGCGTCTGATTGTGTTTCTCATAGGAGAAACGCTGGCCACGGAATTTCTTCTCGCTGGAGTACCAGTTACGGGTTGTACCGCCCAGGCTTTGACCGTCAATAAAGCCTTTGGCCTCGCTTTGGGCGCTGGCGCCGGCCAATGTGGTCGGAACGAAGTCCTGGCTGGCGGGTTCAGCATAGGCGGTGGCCGTGATGCTGCTGATGGCCAAGGCCAGAAGCGCTTTGCTGCTCAGTTTCATGGGTTGAAGCTCCTTTGGTTCTCTTTTTAATGCCGGTCTTTTTTGGTGATCCGGCTATTGGGTGTGTAACTCGATCAAGCTGGTGCAAACGTTTGCTGTAGGAAAAATCCCAACAAAAGGCTGCGCGTTTACGAGAGAGCCAACTTCGCTCCCTGCAATCCGGTTATTTTCTTATGGGGTAATGCTGACGCCCGAGAACACGTTGCGGCCGAACGGGCTTACTTTGAAGCCTTCGACTTTGGCGCTTAACGGCTGGTTGACCGTCGAGTGGGCGACGGGTGTGATCGGCACCTGCTGCTTGAGCAGTTGTTGCGCCTGTTTGTACAGAACAGTCCTTTGTTCGCGGTCGGTCACGACCTTGGCTTGCTTGATCAGCTTGTCGTACGCCGGGTCACACCACATGGAGTAGTTGTTCCCGCCGATGGCGTCGCAGCTGTAGAGGGTGCCCAGCCAGTTGTCCGGATCGCCGTTGTCGCCGGTCCAGCCGATCAGGCTGACATCGTGCTCACCGTTCTTGGTGCGCTTGATGTATTCGCCCCACTCGTAGCTGACGATCTTGACCTTCAGTCCGATCCTGGCCCAGTCGCTTTGCAGCATCTCGGCCATCAGCTTGGCGTTGGGATTGTACGGCCGTTGCACCGGCATCGCCCACAGGGTGATCTCGGTACCTTCCTTCACGCCGGCGGCCTTGAGCAGTTCCTTGGCTTTTTCCGGGTTGTAGGCGGCGTCCTTGATGCTGTCGTCGTAGGACCATTGGGTCGGCGGCATGGCATTGACTGCCAACTGCCCCGCGCCCTGGTATACGGCGTTGAGGATGCTCTGCTTGTTCACCGCCATGTCCAGCGCCTGGCGCACTTCGAGCTGGTCGAACGGCTTGTGGCGCACGTTGTAGGCGATGTAGCCCAAGTTGAAGCCCGGCTTGGTCAGCAGTTGCAGGTTCGGATCGGCCTTGAGCGCGTCGACGTCGGCCGGGCGCGGGTGCAGGGTGACCTGGCATTCGCCGGCCTTGAGCTTTTGCACGCGCACCGAGGCGTCGGTGTTGATGGCAAAAATCAGCTGGTCCAGCTTGACCTTGCTCGGGTCCCAGTACTGTTTGTTGCCCACATAACGGATCTGCGAGTCTTTCTGATAGCGCTGGAAGACAAAGGGACCAGTGCCGATCGGCTTCTGGTTGATGTCGCTGGGCTTGCCTTCCTTGAGCAACTGCTCGGCGTATTCGGCCGACAGGATGGCGGCAAAGCTCATGGCGATGTTCTGCACGAACGCAGCGTCGACCGAGTTCAGCGTCATCACCACGGTATGCGGGTCGGTTTTCTCGACCTTGGCAATGTTCTTGTTCAGGCTCATCCCGTTGAAATACGGAAACTCGGTGGGGTAGGCCTTGCGAAACGGGTGGTCGGGGTCAAGCATGCGATTGAAGGTGAACAGCACGTCGTCGGCGTTGAAATCCCGCGTCGGCTTGAATTCCTTGTTGCTGTGGAATTTCACCCCTTCACGCAGGTGAAAGGTGTAGGTCAGGCCGTCTTCGGAAATATCCCACTTGGTCGCCAGTCCAGGTACGACGTTGGTCGCTCCCTTTTCAAACTCAACCAGGCGGTTGTACAGCGGCTCGGCCACATCGTTATCGGTGGCGGTGGTGTACTGCGCGGTGTCGAACCCTGCCGGGCTGCCTTCAGAGCAGAACACCAGGCTCTTCTTGTCGGCCGCCTGGCCCATCGTGGCTACAGCCAGCAGGCTGGTGCCAAAAATTGCGGATAGAACGGTGGTATGGCGCATGACGATCCCGATCCTTGTTTGTAGTTGTCATCAGCAAGCAATCACCCTGGCGTAGTGCCAGGGGGACATTACTGATCCCACACACAGCAAGTGCCTTTCCCAGGTTGGAGCCTCTGCTGTCCTACGACGGTATGGGTCGCGGACTGCGCAGTAAATGCGCCAAATTGGACTGACCTTGTAGGCAAAAGAGCTACTTGTCGCAGTTCGCAGCTGTAGGAAGCGGCGATTACGAACGTGGTCTATTTCCTACGGTCCAGGCGGATGCAATAACGGCGACGTTATGAAACGTCGCCGTCATTGGTCCTTACTTGCCGCTTACGCTCACGCCATAGAAGGAGTTCAGGCCAAACGGGCTGATCTTGAAGTCCTGTACGGTGTTGCGCATGGGTTGATACACCGTCGAGTGCGCGATAGGTGTCATCGGGACTGCATCTTTGAGGATATGTTGCGCCTGCTTATACAGCTCGGTGCGTTTGGCGACGTCCGACGTAGCCTTGGCTTCTTTCACGACGCCGTCGAATTTCTTGTCGCACCACTTGGAGAAGTTGTTACCGGCCAGGGAGTCGCAGCCGAACAGCACGTTCAGCCAGTTGTCCGGGTCACCATTGTCGCCGCTCCAGCCAATGATCATGGCCTGGTTCTCGCCGCCTTTGGAGCGTTTGATGTACTCGCCCCACTCGTAGCTGGTGATCTTGACCTTCAGGCCGATCTTGGACCAGTCGTTTTGCAGCATTTCGGCCATCAGCTTGGCGTTCGGGTTGTACGGACGCTGAACCGGCATCGCCCACAGAACGATCTCGGTACCTTCCTTGATACCCGCTTCCTTGAGCAGCGCCTTGGCTTTCTCGGGATCGTACTTGGCGTCCTTGATAGTGGTGTCGTAGGACCATTGGGTTGGCGGCATGGCGTTGACCGCCAGTTGGCCTGCGCCCTGGTAGACGGAGTCGATGATCTGCTGCTTGTTCACCGACATGTCCAGCGCCTGGCGCACGCGCAGGTCAGCCAGCGGGTTGGGCTGGTCGCTGCCCTTGACCTTGTCCATGACGTTGTAGGCGACATAGCCCAGGTTGAAACCGGCCTGGTGCGGCAGTTTCAGGTCCTTGTCTTCACCCAGCGCCTTGAGGTCGGCCGGACGTGGGAACAGGGTGATCTGGCACTCGTTTTTCTTCAGCTTCTGGATACGCACCGACGGATCGGTGGTGATGGCGAAGATCAGGTTATCGATCTTCACGTCCTCAGGTTTCCAGTAGTCCTTGTTGCCGGTGTAGCGAATGTTCGAGTCTTTCTGGTAGCTCTTGAATACGAACGGGCCAGTACCGACCGGCTTCTGGTTGATGTCCTGGGGCGTGCCGTTTTTCAACAGCTGGGCGGCGTATTCGGCCGACTGGATGGAAGCGAAGCTCATGGCCAGGTTCTGGATGAAGGCGGCGTCCACGGTGCCAAGGGTGAACTTGACGGTGTGGGCATCGACCTTCTCGATGTTCTTGATGTTGGTGTCCATCCCCATGTCCGTGAAGTACGGGAACTCGGTGGGGTAGGCCTTACGGAATGGATCGTCTTTGTTGATCATCCGGTTGAAGGTGAACAGGACGTCGTCAGCCGAGAATTCACGAGTCGGCTTGAAGTACGGGGTGGTATGGAACTTGACGCCTTCGCGCAGGTGGAAGGTGTAGGTCAGGCCATCCGGGGACACGTCCCAGCTGGTGGCCAGGCCAGGAACAACGGCGGTGCCGCCGCGTTCGAATTGGCTCAGACGGTTGAACATGGTTTCGGCCGAAGCATCGAAGTCTGTTCCGGTGGTGTACTGGCCTGGGTCGAAACCGGCCGGGCTCCCTTCGGAGCAGAACACCAGGTTAGTCGCCGCTTGGGCGAATGGGGCCGCGGCCATAAGGCCGGCGCTCACTAATAACGGAAGGACTGCGTGTTTAAGCATGTTGGCCTCATGATTTGTTGTCATTTTTGGTGGTGAGGGCGACCTCGTGAGTCGGCCTGCGGATACTTATGCAGGCGCCATACCCATTGCAAGATGCTGAACCGTCGCAAGGCGGAAAGAGTGGTACGAACGTACAGGAATGTCGCAATTATGAAAGTTTTGACATATTTGAGCTTATTTATAGGTTTTTTTCGGTGCAGGAGGTGCACCAGGAAGGGTCAACCGAGGCGTCTGGCGCACTCGGTTGGGGCATTGCTGTTACTTATCTAGACTCACGCCGTAGAACGGTGTCAGCCCAAAGGGGCTGATCTTGAAGTCCTTCACTTCCTTGCGCAGGGGTTGGAAAACCGTCGAGTTCGCAATGGGCGTTATAGGTACTTGTTCCTTAAGAATTTTTTGTGCCTGTTGATACCACTTGATGCGTTGTTCGCGGTCACTGCTGACCTTGGCCTGCTGCACCAGTTTGTCGTAGGCCGGGTTACACCATTTGGCGTAGTTGCTGCCCTTGACCGCGGCACAACTGTAGAGCACGCCGAGCCAGTTATCCGGGTCGCCGTTGTCGCCGGTCCAGCCATAAATCATCGCATCGTGCTCGCCATTTTTGGCGCGCTTGATGTACTCGCCCCATTCATAGCTGACGATATTGGCCTTGATGCCGACTTTCTCCCAATCCTGCTGGATCATTTGGGCCGACATGCGCGCGTTCGGGTTGGAAGCGCGCTGGACGGTCATTGCCCACAGGTTGATGGTAGTGCCCGGTGCAACCCCTGCTTCTTTTAGTAGCGCGCGGGCCTTGGTCGGATCGTGCGGGGCATCCTTGATGGTCGGGTCATAAGACCACTGCGCGGGTGGCAGTGCATTCTGCGCCAATTGTCCGGCGCCCTGGTAAACCGCCTTGATGATCGCCGGCTTGTCGATGGCCATGTCCAGGGCCTGGCGCACCTTGAGTTGGTCCAGCGGTGGGTGGGTCACGTTATAAGCCAGGAAGCCCAGGTTAAAACCGGCTTGCTGCAGCACGCGCAGGTTGGGGTCCTGCTTCATCACCTCGATGTCCGACGGGCGCGGGTAGCCGCTGACCTGGCATTCGCCGGCCTTGAGTTTTTGCAGGCGCGACGCAGCGTCCGGGGTGATGGCGAACACCAGGTTGTCGAGTTTCACATCCTCGGGTTTCCAGTACTGCTTATTCGCCACGTAGCGAATCTGCGAGTCCTTCTGGTAGCGCTTGAACACAAACGGCCCGGTGCCCACCGGCTTCTGGTTGATGTCTTCGGCCTTGCCTTCCTTCATTAGCTGGGCGGCGTACTCGGCCGATTGCACGGAGGCGAAACTCATGGCCAGGTTCTGCACGAACGAGGCATCGACGTTGTTCAGGTTGAATCGCACAGTGTGCTCGTCGAGTTTGTCGACGCTCTTGATCGTGGTGTTCAGGCCCATGTCGGTGAAATACGGCGATTCGGAAGGGTAGGCTTTGCGGAACGGGCTCTCGGCATCCAGCAGGCGATTGAAGGTAAACAGCACATCATCCGCATTGAAATCGCGGCTGGGTTTAAAGAAGTCAGTGGTGTGGAACTTGACGCCATCGCGCAGGTGGAAGGTGTAGGCCAGGCCATCCTCGGACACCTCCCAGCGTGTGGCCAGGCCCGGTTCGACTTCGGTGCCGCCACGCTTGAATTGGGTCAGGCGGTTGAACACGGTTTCGGCGGATGCATCGAAGTCGGTGCCGCTGGTGTACTGGCTGGGGTCGAACCCGGCGGGGCTGGCTTCGGAGCAGTAGACCAGGGTACTGGCTGCGTGGGCCATCGGCATAAAGGCCAGCAGGCCAGCGGTGAGGAGCAGCGGTTTTAAGGCAGTTCTTGGCATGGAGACCCCTGAAGTGGCTGTCATATAAAAGCTGCGCGAACGAAAACGGCGGTCACCGAGGTTACCGCCGTTTGGGGCATGAGGTAAGAGGCATGCTTGTGCGGTTGATCAAGTCGGCGTGACGGAAACCTCCATGGTAGTCGGGGCGTCTTTATCGATAGCATAACTGGAGTCCAGCTCGTTGCTCTCCCTGATGGTAAAGGTTCGTTTGATGACCACGTCCACGCCCTTGACTTCGCTGGGTTCGACATCCGGATTCAAGAGACGTCCTTTGGATATCACGCTGACCTTGGTGACGTTGGTGGAAGGATCGTGATCGATTTGAAAGGTCGTATCCGTAGCGCTGAACAGATAAGGCTCTTTCAGAACCGCATGGCTGTTCAAGTCGACTACACCTGGGCCGGTTGCTCCCTGGTGGGCTACTTCGGAGATCCTGGCACGCAGTTCCGGATCGGGAATGGCAGCTTCAAAGCGGTCTATGCTTCCTCTCATAAGAAGATCGGCGGTTTCTGCCGAGACTTCCTGCCCTGCTTCGCGTAGTTCTTTTATTTGCTTGTTGATGTCGATTTCCGTGCGAATTCCCCCGTTATTTATTGCGTAGGGGTT
>NZ_FOZO01000023.1:0-90908 GCF_900116055.1 Pseudomonas sp. NFACC42-2 | reverse complement strand
CGCCTCACCCGCGCCGACCATTCTCAAGACCTGCAGGAACGCTTCGGCCACACCCTGGCCGGCAACCTGCTGATGCAAGACCGCCCCGGCCCCGACATCGTTGCCGGCAACCGCCTGATGATCCAGGGCGACCGTTACTACGACTATGACGCCTTCGGCAACCTGATCCGCGAACGGCGTGGCCGTGGGCACGCGCTGATCACCGAATACCGCTACGACTGCCAGCATCGGCTGATCGGCATCACCCAACCCAACGGCCAAACCGCCAGTTACCGCTACGACCCGTTTGGGCGGCGCATCAGCAAAACCGTGGACGGCATAACCACGGAGTTTTTCTGGCAAGGCGACAGGCTGATTGCCGAACACCATGCGGATCGCCATCGCAGCTATCTCTACGAACCCGATAGTTTTACGCCACTCGCCCTGCTGGAAGGATTCGGCCCAAAAGATACCAAGCCCTACCACTACCAACTCGACCACCTCGGCACGCCACAGGAACTCACCTCTCCAGACGGCGACATCGTGTGGTCCGCCCACTACCGCGCCTACGGCCATATCAGCCGACTCGACAAAGGCACAATCGACAACCCGCTGCGTTTCCAGGGTCAGTACTTCGATCAGGAAAGCGGACTGCACTACAACCGCCATCGCTACTACAATCCAGATATTGGGTGTTACCTGACTCCGGATCCGGTGAAGTTGGCGGGTGGGATCAACGCGTACCAGTACGTGCCTAACCCTACGGGTTGGGTAGATCCACTCGGACTGAATGCCCGTTGCACCGGCGTAGTAAAGAAAAATCCAACCTGCGCAATACCTGTTGAACCTCACGCACCTTATGTATCTCGTAAAGGAGCATTCCGCGAAGCAAAAAGAGACGCCAATATACCGACATCGCAACAACCCGATGTATTTATCGACGCGGGTTCTGGCGCAAAAAAACAATACAACACTGTGAAAATGTCAGATATAAATGAAAAAACAATTTTAGACAATTCTGGAAAACCGATTAAGACGAGGGTCTACCAATATACGAGAGCCGATGGTTCCAAAATACTAATACAAGACCATTCAGCAGGGCATAATTTCGGTGCTCAAAACGGAGCAGGCGATCAAGGCTCTCACTTCAACCTACCCCCAATTGATACACCGCGAACCGGCAAAGTCCCGGGAACAAAAGACCACTACCCATTTAAGGATAAAAAATGAAGCATTGGAATGATCTTGAAGGAACCATATTTTTTAATAAATTGTTCAGTCGTCCAATTGAAATTCGCGAGATTTATATACACTCTCTGACGATAGAAAACGACCAACCCTCTCTCAGCATTGGTTTTGACATACCAGACTTTCCAGATTTTTTACCTCCAAAATGGGAGGACAAAGGATACAACACATGCAGGATTGGACTAACCTGTAACGCAATAAGTAACCTGCAGATAACCAATCTTCCTCGCCGGGAAATTTTCATTGCGAAAATAACGCGAGAAAACGAGCACTTTATTTTCAACGCAAAATCAGAAAATGCCTCTATTGAATTTAAATCAAAGTGGCTGTCTATGGCTGGGCCGTCAGTTTATATAAATTGTCCTGAACCAGGAGATCATAGCTGGCCAGCATAAGTTTTGTAGAATAGATGGGAGAAAGGGTTAGATGATTTACATAACAGAAACTATGAGCGCTATAGCCAACCCCAATTCGCCCACCCGCCCACCCCCACCTAAACTCTCTCCATATTATTTCAACGGACAGAGGGTTCACCATCATGGGCAAACGTCATCCCAATCTCCCCGCCTGGCAATGGCGTAACTACCCGCAAAACCATCAGCACCCGACCAACCTGGCGTTGCACCTGATTGCCGTGCCGCTGTTTATCATCGGGTTTCTGTTGATTGTGTCCGGTGTGTTCAGCCTGAGCCTGGCCAGTTTCGCCATTGGCGTAGTCGGCATCCTCGCTGGCCTGGCGTTGCAGCGTCATGGCCATAGCCTGGAAGCCGAGGCCGGTGAGCCGTTCAGTGATCGTAAAGACGCAGTACAGCGCCTGGTGGTCGAGCAGTTCCTGACATTCCCGCGCTTTGTGTTGAGCGGTGGCTGGTGGCGTGCCTGGCGGCTGCGCCACCGTCACTGACGATCAGGCGAAGACCACCACGGTCTGGCGGCTGAGGGCGATCAACGCACCGGTTGGGCTCCACAGCGCGGCGGCGGCGTGACCGTAGCCGTCGCGCGCATGTTCGATGCTGACGTAGTACTGGCACCAGTCCAGGGTCGTCAATTCCTGCAACGGTTGGATGAATTCGATGGTCCAGGTCAGGGTGCTGCCCGGAGCGGGCTTTTTCAGGTGCGGCAGTAACGCCGGTGGCCAGGCGTCGACCAGGGCGAGGATATGCGCTTCGGTCAGCGGTTCCTCCTTCACATCCCCGCGCAAGCGAACCCAACCGCCCATCTCGCGGGATTTATTCCCGGTAAACGGCAAACCGCCAACGCTCCAACGCATCGCCAGGTGGCGCATGAATTCAGGCGTGACACCTTTGATATAGGGCAGTTCCTGGCATTCATCCCAGTGCTTGAACGTCGGCGGCGGTTCGCTCGCCACATCGATTTCCGACTCGCGGGATGCGCCAAAACTTGCCTGTACCAGGGTCGCGACCTCACCGTTCTGCACAACACGGCCGAGCAGCTGGCTGACCGCCTTGCCTTCACGCAACACTTCGACTTGATAGCTGGCAGGGACATCGGGCGCGACCGGGCCAACGAAGGTGATCGCGAGCGAGCGCAATGGGCGGTCCGTCGGCACCTCGGCGCGCAAGGCTTCGTATTGCAACGCAGCAACCAGGCCACCGAACGTGGCACGGCCCTGGGCCCATTCAGCGGGAATGGTGACATCCAGCGGGTTGCTTCGGGCAGCGTCGAGCAAATCACTAAAGCGCATGGCGACCTCACATCAAAAGAAACAGATGGGCGATCTTAACCAGCGCGCAGCCAAGGTACAGCGCTTATTCCGGCCAAAAGCCGGACCGATTTAGAAACAATCCGCGCTGAGTTTGTCCAGCACGCGATCCGCCTGCCCTTCGGCCTTGGCCATGGTGCGATGCCAAATCGCAACACAGGGCTGCAGATCGGCTTGATGTTCGGCCTGGGCCAACCATTGCCAGCAGTCATGCCAATCACCCAGTGCCGCTTGGGCTTTCTTCAGGCGTGGCAGGGCATTGGCGGACAACTTATCCAGTTGGGGGTAAGCCTCGGCAGCATAGCGCACACGCTTGATCAACAAGCGCAGACGGTGGCGATCATGGTCTGGGTCTTTCAGCGCCTGATCGAGTTTCTGCCATTGCTTGGCCAGGCGCTTCTCGATGCGCGGTCGCAAACCCCTGAGCAATTTCTGGTGCTCCGAGGCGCGGATAAAGCGCGGGAATGCATCAAGGATCAGCAGCAGATGGGCAACTTCCGGGCCTTGCGCCACCTGGCGATAGGCGTCGGGTTGCAGGCGCAGGCGTCGATCTGCGGCCTCGTGATAACCATGCTGATGCAAATACGCCGCCAGCACCTCTCGGTCGCGCAGCGGCGTCGTCAACTGGCCGACCGTACCGGCGGCCAATTCAAGCTGTTCTACACCCGGCAGCCCGCGCAAAGGACGTAACAGGCTGCGCAGGCGGCGCACGGTGGTGCGCAGATCGTGCAGGGCTTCATCATCGGTGACGGCAGCGAGGCGAGCCTGGCAACTCAGTAACCCTACTTCCAGGCCAATGACCTGAGCGACTAACTGATCGACCAAAGCTGACATCCTGCCCTCACTCTCAGATGAAAAATCCCACTCTGCGCTGCACGTTAACGCCCGGCGCGCGACTCACGAATATAGAACCGAGCTTTTTCGGCCTTGTTGGAGCAGCCTTCAAACGCCTCGAATTGCTGCTGGGTCTTGGCGCCAGTCAACAACGACAAGGCCTTGGAGTAGCTGACGGTGCCGGCAAAACCTTCGGCCTTGGCCAGGTCGAGCTCTTTCCAGGCGGCATCCAATTGCGAGCCACAGCTGTCGCGGTATGCGGTTTTCCCGGCACAACCCGCCAGGGCCAACATGATCACAGGCACACACATCCAGGCTTTCATCGATGACACCTCAAAATAAAGAAAACAGTCGTACGCTGTAGACGTTGCCTACAAGAAAAAGTGCCTTGTCCTTAGCCTGAAATCGGTAGTACCTATTGCCAGAGCATACCCGAGCCTGGGCGCTATTCTTGAAAAATATTGCCAGGCGCAACCAAGATTGAAGCGGCCCCCAAAATAGGCGCATTGTGGGCCCCCGTTTATGAAGGACATCGACCATGAAGAAACGTGTTGCCTTGGTGTTGGGATCCGGCGGGGCCCGGGGCTACGCCCATATCGGGGTGATCGAGGAAATCGAACGGCGCGGTTACGAGATCGCCTGTATCGCCGGTTGCTCCATGGGGGCCGTGGTGGGTGGGATCTACGCCGCGGGCAAACTGGACGAATATCGAAACTGGATTGAAAGCCTCGACTACCTCGACGTGCTGCGCCTGGTGGACGTGAGTTTCCGCCTTGGGGCGATTCGTGGCGAAAAGGTCTTCGGGCAAATCCGCAAGATCGTCGGCGAGATCACTATCGAAGAGCTGCGCATCCCCTACACCGCCGTCGCCACCGACCTGACCAACCAGCAGGAAATCTGGTTCCAGGAAGGCTGCCTGCACCAGGCCATGCGTGCCTCGGCGGCGATTCCCAGCCTGTTCACCCCGGTGATGCAAGGCAACCGCATGCTGGTGGACGGCGGCCTGCTCAACCCGCTGCCGATCGTGCCGGTGGTGTCGAGCCATTGTGACTTGATCATCGCGGTCAACCTCAACGCCACCAACCAGAAACACTACCAATTGCCGGTGATCCAGCGCCCGCCGGCGTTCAAGAGTCGCTTCAACAGCCTGGCGAAATCACTGGGTTCGCACCTGCCGTTTCGCCGCAAGCAGGCCGAGCAGTTGATGAAACTTGAGCAGGAAGCCTTGCAGGCCCAGGCGGCCGAGATCAATCCGTGGCTGGAGTCGGCCGAACCCGAATCCCAGCAACCCGCCGCCGCACCGGAAAAGCCGGGGGCGCCGAAGTCGGCCACCGGTTCATTCATCATCGATAACGTCGGGCCGGCGTCATTGCTGGATCTGATCAACCAGAGTTTCGAGGTGATGCAGACCTCGCTGGCGCAATACAAGATCGCCGGCTACCCGCCGGATGTGCTGATCAACGTGCCGAAGCGGGTGTGCCGGTTTTTCGAGTTCTACAAGGCGCCGGAGTTGATCGCACTTGGGCGGGAAATTGCCAGTGATACCCTGGATCGCTATGAGAGTGAGCAGCGCTGAGACAGCTGTGTCGCTAGAGCCGTGGTGAGCGGGCTTGCCCCGCGTTGGGCTGCGCAGCGGCCCCACTCAATGAGGAACGCGCAGTGTCAGGTACTCCTTTGGGCCTGGTTTTGGGGCTGCTACGCAGCCCAGCGCGGGGCAAGCCCGCTCACCACAGAACCCACAAAACCCACAGAACCCACAAAACCCACAGAACCCACAGAACCCACAGAACCCACAGAACCCACAGAACCACAGAGAGGCTGACAGATCGCCTCAGGCGCTCAACAACCGATACCCCACTCCCGCCTCGGTCACGATAAACCTCGGCTGGGTCGGATCATCCGCCAGCTTCTGGCGCAGATGCCCCACCACAATCCGCAGGTAGTGACTGTCGTCGGTGTGGGTCGGGCCCCAGATGTCCTTGAGCAGTTGCTGTTGGGTGATCACCCGTCCCGGATGCCGCGCCAGTTGTGCCAGCACCGCGTATTCCTTGCGGGTCAGTGCCACCTCGGAGCCGTCCAGCAGCACGCGGCGATAGGCCAGGTCCACCGTCAACGGGCCAAACTGCAACGCCGCTTCCTGGGTCTCGCCCACCGGCGCCTGGCGCAACAAGGCGCGCACGCGGGCCAGGAACTCCTGGATGCCGAAGGGCTTGGTGACATAATCATTGGCGCCACCGTCTAGGGCTTCGACCTTCTGTCCTTCGCTGGCCCGCACCGACAGCACCAGTACCGGCACCGTCGACCACTCACGAAACTCGCGCAACACCTGCTGGCCGTCCATGTCCGGCAGGCCCAGGTCGAGCACCAGCAAGTCGGGCTTGCTCAACGCCGCCTGGGCCAGGCCTTCGTTGCCGGTGCCGGCCTCGATCACTTTGTAACCTTGGGAGGCCAGGCTGATGCGCAGAAATTTGCGGATCTGCGGTTCGTCATCAATGACTAAAATCGTCGCGGTCTGGCTCATGGTGTCCAATCAAAATCCGTAGAGAAAACAGGGTAGCTCACGCCTCGCCTTCCAGGCCAGGCTGTGTCGGCAACGGCAGGAACAGCGTGATGCAGGTACCGCGCCCCTCAATGCCATCGGCCACGCTGATATGCCCACCATGGGCGCCGACCATGCCCTGGCAGATCGCCAGGCCGAGGCCGGTGCCCTGCCCGCCTCGATCACCGCGCGCGGCGGTGTAGAACATGTCGAAGATCTTCGCCCGCTCATCCTCAGGAATACCGGGCCCCTCATCCGCCACGGCAAAAAACAATCGGTTATCCGAGACGCCGGCGCTCAGTTGCAATCGACCGTGGGGCGGTGAAAAGCGCGCGGCATTTTCCAATACATTGACCAGTGCCTGTTCGATCAACGCGGCATGGACATAGAGCAGCGGCAACTCCGCCGGCACATCGGTGCTCACCTGCAGCGGCGCCAGCACCGCGCGCAAACGCCCGAGCGCACTGCCGACAATATCGCCGGGCGACACCCAGTCCCGCGCCAGCTTCAGCGCGCCATGGCCCAGTCGCGTCATGTCCAGCAGGTTCTGGATATAGCGGTCCAGGCGCTCGGCCTCATCGCGGGTGCCTTCGAGCAGCTCGCGACGATCCGCCAGGGGGATGGCTTCGCCGAGCGCCAGCAGGCTGTCGATACTGCCGCGCATGGAGGTCAACGGTGTGCGCAAATCGTGGGACACCGACGCCAGCAAAGCGCTGCGCAGTTGCTCGGTTTCGCCATGCAAACGGGCGGATTCCAGCTCCTGGGCCAACTGCGCCCGCGCCAGGGCCTGGGCCAGGGGCTGGCTCAAGGCGGTCAGCAAGCGACGGCGTTGACCGCTCAATTCCAGGCCCGGCTTGGCACTGACGCCGAGCAACCCGAGCGGACCTTCCTCGCCCGACAACGGCCACCACCACCAGCGCCCGAACGGCAGGGTGCCGGTGCCCATACCTGCCGGCTGGTCATGCTGCCAGGCCCAATCGGCCGCAGCACGCTCGGCTTCGGTGAAGGTCAGCGGGCCGCCGGTCTCGACCTTCCAGCCACCCTGGCCGTCGCGATTGACCAGGCACAGATCCAGGTCGCTCCAGCCTTCCAGATGGTGGGCGGCGGCACTGATCACCGCCTGGCGGTCGGTGGCGGCGGTGAGTTTGCGCGACAGGTCGAGCAGTTCGCCGGTTTCTTCCTGGGTGTCGCGCAATGCCTGCAACTGCCGGCGCTGGCGCGCAGCAAGGTTGCCGGTGAGCGCCGCCATCAGCAGGAAGAACAACAGCGTCAGAACGTCCTCTTCGCGCTGGATGGCGAAGGAAAAATTCGGCGGGATAAACAGGAAGTCATAGGTCAGGAACGACAACGCCGCACACACCAGGGACGGCCCCAGGCTGCTGCGCACCGCCACCAGCAGTACGGCAGCGAGAAACACCAGCGAGATATTCGGCAACGGCAATACGCTGGACACGGCCCAGGCCACAGCGGCGGCGACGAGGGTCGCAACCACGGCCAAGGCATAATCGAACCACACCAGGCCTCGGACATCCGGCAGGCGTGGGGCTGCGGGCACATCGTCGCTGTCGAGGACGTTGATTTCCAAGCCCCGGGCATTACGCAACAACCGCGCCGCCAAACCGCCACCGAACAGGCGACGCCGCCAACGCATTCGCGACTGCCCCACCAACAGCAGGCTGGCACGGCGTTCGGCGGCATGCTGGATCAAAGTCTTGGCCACCTCCCCCGCCCGCAGCAGCACCACTTCGCCGCCAAGACGCTCGGCCAGTTGCTGGGCGTTTTGCAGGCGCAGGCGAGCCTGCTCATCCCGCGCACGGCCGTTGTCGATATGCACCAGGCTCCACGGCAAATGCCGACGCTGGGCGACGCGACTGGCATGGCGCACCAGGCGTTCGGCCTGCGCATCGCCATCCACGCCCACCAACAAACGCCCACGCACCGCCGGCGCCGCCTGGCCGAGCTGGCGATAACCCTGGGCCAAATCGTCGTCGACATGGGCGGCGGCGGTCTGCATCGCCAGCTCGCGCAGGGCCATCAGGTTGGTCTGGGTAAAGAACGCATCGATGGCGGCGCGGGCCTGCTCCGGCACATACACCTTGCCGTCGCGCAGACGCTCGAGCAGTTCGCGGGACGGCAGGTCGATCAGCAGCAGTTCGTCGGCCTCCTGCAACACCCAATCCGGCAAGGTTTCGCGGACCTGCACACCGGTGATGCCGCGGACCTGGTCATTCAGGCTTTCCAGGTGCTGGACGTTGACCGTGGTAAACACGTTGATGCCAGCGGCGAGCAGTTCCTGAATGTCTTGCCAGCGCTTTTCATGGCGGCTGCCGGGGGCGTTGCTGTGGGCCAGTTCGTCCACCAGCACCAGCTTGGGCTTGGCGGCGAGCAGGCCGTCGAGGTCCATTTCTTCGAGCATCACGCCACGGTATTCGCTGCGCAACAACGGTTGTTGCGGCAGGCCGCTGAGCAAGGCTTCGGTCTCGGCTCGGCCGTGGGTTTCAACCACGCCGGCGATCAGTTTGACGCCCTGGCGCAGTTGGGTGTGGGCAGCCTGGAGCATGGCGTAGGTCTTGCCCACACCTGGCGCGGCGCCGAGGAAAACTTTGAGCCGGCCACGGCCGTCCCGGGGTAGATCGGCTAGCAGGGCATCGGCGCGGCCGGAGTCGCTCATGCTGGGGTTTCCTTCAATTGTTCAGACCCAGAGAAAATCCAATGTGGGAGGGGGCAAGCCTCCTCCCACAGGGTTCAGAGTTTTTCCAGGGCCATGTTCAGCGCCAGCACATTCACCACCGGCGGCCCCACCAGCGGGCTTTCGATATGTTCATCCATCAATCGTTGCAGGGTCGATACCGGCACATTTCGCGCGGCAGCCACCCGTGCCAGTTGATAGGCAATCGCCTGGGGTGGCAAGTGTGGATCAAGACCGCTGCCGGAGGTAGTCAGCGACACCAAAGGCACCGGGCCCTGGCCGGGCACCAACTGTTTGTTCGCGTCATCGAACACGCGGGTGGCCAAGGCCGGGTTGCTGGGGGCGAGGTTACTGGCGCTGCTGGAAACCGTCGCAAAGGCCCCCGCCGAAGGGCGCGGATGGAACCAGCTGTCACCGGTAAAGTCCTGGGCGATCAGGCTGGAGCCACGCACCTTGCCGCTGGCATCGCGCACCAGGCTGCCGTTGGCCTGGTCCGGGAAAGCGACTTGGGCGACACCGGTCACCACCAGTGGGTAGGCCACGCCGGTGATCAGGGTCATGAGCACCAGCAGGCTCAGGGCCGGACGGATTATGTTGGACATTTCAAATTCCTCAATTCGGTCTTTGCAACCTGTGGGCACCGGGGTGGTGCCCACAGGCATCGGGTCACACCAGGTGCAGCGCGGTCAGCAGCATGTCGATCGCCTTGATGCCCACGAACGGCACCAGCAACCCGCCCAGGCCATAGATCAGCAGGTTGCGCCGCAGCAACGCCGCCGCACTCGCGGCCTGCACACGCACACCGCGCAGCGCCAGGGGAATCAGCACCACGATGATCAGCGCGTTGAACACGATGGCCGAGAGAATCGCGCTCTGGGGGCTCTGCAAGTGCATCACGTTGAGCACGCCCAACTGCGGGTAGATCGAGGCGAACAACGCCGGCAGGATCGCGAAGTACTTGGCCACGTCGTTTGCGATGGAAAAGGTGGTCAACGCGCCACGGGTCACCAGCAACTCTTTGCCGATCTGCACCACGTCCAGCAGCTTGGTGGGGTCGCTGTCGAGGTCGACCATATTGGCCGCCTCGCGGGCGGCCTGGGTGCCGTCGTTCATCGCCATGCCGACGTCCGCCTGGGCCAGTGCCGGGGCGTCGTTGGCGCCATCGCCACACATCGCCACCAGGCGGCCGTCGTTTTGCTCGTGACGGATGCGCGCGAGTTTTTTCTCCGGGGTCGCTTCGGCCAGCACGTCATCCACACCGGCTTCGGCAGCGATCGCAGCGGCCGTCAGCGGGTTGTCACCGGTGACCATCACGGTGCGAATCCCCAGCTTGCGCAGCTCGGCGAAACGTTCGCGGATACCGGGCTTGACCACGTCCTTGAGGTGGATCGCACCGAGCAATTTGCCGTCGGCACACACCAGCAAGGGCGTGCCACCGCTCTGGGCGATCCTGTCGATTTCCCGCGCCAATGCCGGTTGCAGGTCGCCGCGTGGCTGGCCGATAAACGCCAGCAACGAATCCACTGCGCCTTTGCGGAACACGCGGCCCTGGTAGTCGACACCGGACAAGCGGGTCTCGGCGCTGAACGGTACCGCGATCAGCTCATCCAGGGATGGCTCGGCCTGCGGGTGCAGAGCCCGCAGGTATTCGACGATGGATTTGCCTTCTGCCGTGTCATCGGCCAAAGAGGCAAACAACGCACCTTCGGCCACTTCCTTGCCACTGACGCCAGGCGCCGCAACTACCGCCGCGCACCGACGGTTACCGAAGGTGATGGTGCCGGTCTTGTCCAGCAGCAACACGTGCACGTCACCGGCCGCTTCCACGGCACGGCCGGACTTGGCGATCACATTCAGGCGCACCAGACGGTCCATACCGGCAATACCGATGGCCGACAACAAGCCACCGATGGTGGTAGGAATCAGCGTCACCAGCAGTGCGACCAAAAACACCAGGGGCAAGCTGCCATTGGCGAAGTGGGCGAAGGGCTGCAAGGTCACGACCACCAGCAGGAAGATCAGGGTCAGGCCGATCAGCAGGATATCCAGCGCGACTTCGTTGGGGGTTTTCTGACGCTTGGCGCCTTCGACCAGGGCGATCATGCGGTCCAGGGTGGACTCGCCGGGGTTGGCGGTGATGCGGATCAGCAGCCAGTCCGAGACCAGCCGCGTGTTGCCGGTGACGGCCGAGCGATCGCCGCCGGACTCACGGATCACCGGCGCGGACTCACCGGTGATCGCCGCTTCGTTGACCGCTGCGATGCCTTCGACGACCTCGCCATCGCCGGGGATCATTTCCCCGGCGGCCACACGCACCACATCACCTTTACGCAGACTGGTGGCCGGCACGACCTTGAAGCTGCCATCGGCTTCCTTACGCCGCGCGCTCAGGCCTTCGCTGCCGGCCTTGAGGCTGTCGGCACGGGCCTTGCCGCGTCCTTCGGCCAAGGCTTCGGCGAAGTTGGCGAACAGCACGGTGAACCACAGCCACACGGCGATTTGCACGGCCACATACGTCGGTACGGCGGTGTCGGGCACAAAGCACAGCACGGTGGTGAGAATGGCGGTCAGCTCGACCACCAGCATCACCGGCGAGCGTTGCAGCTGGCGCGGGTCCAGCTTGACGAACGCCTGGACCAGCGCCGGGCGCCACAGGGCCGAGACAGCGGTTTTGGCGGGCTCCTGGGTGTTGACCGGGGCCGCGTTTTTTGCAGGCATATTCATGTTCATATCCCCTTTTTAGAAGCCCATGCTCAAGTGTTCAGCGATGGGCCCCAGCGCCAGCGTCGGCAGGAAAGTCAGGCCGCCCACCAGCAAAATAGTCACGGTCAACAGGGTCACGAACAGCGGACCATGGGTCGGGAAGCTGTTCTGGCCAATCGGTGCGGTCTTCTTCATAGCCAGGCTGCCGGCCAGAGCCAGTACCGGGAGGATGTAGCCGAAGCGGCCGATCAACATGCCCAGGCCCAGCATCAGGTTGTGAAACGGCGTGTTGGCACTGAAACCACCGAACGCCGAGCCGTTGTTGGCGCTGGCCGAGGTGTAGGCGTACAGCAACTGGCTGAAACCGTGAGGGCCAGGGTTGCTGATCGCGCCGGCAGGGCCGGGCAGGCTCGCGGCGATGGCACCCAGTACCAGCACACCCACCGGCATCACCAACAGGGTCACGACCAGCAACTGCACTTCCTTGGCCTGGAGTTTCTTGCCCAGGTATTCCGGGGTGCGGCCGATCATCAGGCCGGCCAGGAACACCGCGATCAACACGTTGAGCAACATGCCGTACATGCCGGCGCCGACGCCGCCGAAGATCACTTCGCCGACCATCATGTTGACCAGCGCCACCATCCCACTGAGGGGGTTGAGGCTGTCTTGCATGCCGTTGACCGAACCGTTGGACGCCGCGGTGGTGGTCACCGACCACAACACGGTGCCGGTGGTACCGAAGCGCGCCTCCTTGCCTTCCAGCGGTGCGGTCTGCTCGACGGCCGGGTTATTCAAGCTCGGGTTGGGCTGGTATTCGGACCACAGGGAAGTGGCGCCGCCGATCAGGAACAGCGCCAGCATGCAGCCAAGGATCGCGCGGCTCTGGCGCAGGTCTTTCACGTAGTGGCCGAAGGTGAATACCAACGCCACCGGGATCAGGATGATCGAAGCCACTTCGAACAGGTTGGCCCAGGCGGTCGGGTCTTCAAACGGGTGCGCCGAGTTGACGCCGAAGAAGCCGCCGCCGTTGGTGCCCAGTTGCTTGATCGCAATCTGGCTGGCTGCCGGGCCCAGGGGGATCACTTGATCCACGCCTTGCAGGGTCACGGCATCCACATAGTGCGCGAAGGTTTGCGGCACGCCCTGCCATACCAGGAACAGCGCCAGCACCAGGCACAACGGCAGCAGACCGTAGAGCGTGGCGCGGGTCATGTCGACCCAGAAGTTACCCAGGGTCCTGGCGGATTTGCGCCCGATCCCACGGCACAGCGCGACCAGGACGGCCAGGCCGGTGGCCGCACTGACGAAGTTCTGCACGGTCAGGCCAGCCATCTGGCTGAGGTAGCTCAGGGACGCCTCACCGCTGTAGGACTGCCAGTTGGTGTTGGTCATGAAACTGACCGCGGTATTGAAGGCCAGGGTCCATTCCTGGCCCGGCAATTTCTGCGGGTTCAGTGGGAGATAGTCCTGGAGCAGCAGGATCGCGAACAACAGCAAAAAACCCGCGAGGTTGAACGCGAGCAAGGCCAGCATGTATTTCTGCCAGCTTTGTTCCTGATGTTCATCCACCCCCGACAGGCGATAACAGGCTTTTTCGACAGGCCCCAGCACCGGGCTCAGCCACGTGCGCTGGCCTTCCATCACCTTGTAGTAGAACCGCCCCAGGAACGGCGCCGGCACCAGTACCACGGCAAAGAAGGCAATGATCAGCCAATAGTCATAACTGTGCATGGCCAGCTCCTAGTTCCGATCCGCGCGTAACAGCGCAACCAGCAGATAAATGAACAGCGCCACGGCCAATAGCAGTGACACCCCGTCCAGAACGCTCATGGAAGTCTCTCCGTTTAGCGGCGAGTGCCGCGTGTGGGGCAATTGTCCGCAGGAGTGGCGTAAAGGAACGAGAGCGACGGGCTGTGCGAGGCGTAAAGATGGCGTAAAGAGTGGGTTTATGCGGGGTTTACACGGGGGTATTCGGCGTCTGGGCGGGCGCTATCGGGAGCAAGTCCCCTCCCACACTTGACCGCGTTGTCATGCCGAGCGCCAGTCAACCTGTGGCAGGGGGCTTGCTCCCGATAGCGCCGGCACCGTCACCGCCGCACCTAACTGGTGCGACGCCGGCAAATTTCAAACGCCAAACCATCCCCCACACGACAGTTGCGCCGCTTTACGACAATGATTCTCAGGCTGGCATGGCCGCTGCAACACCTTGAATCATTCCAAACCGTTCAGGGAGCGCAGCACAATGAACACACAACTCAAACCCACCTTGGGCACCCTGCATTTATGGGGCATTGCCGTCGGGCTGGTGATTTCCGGGGAATACTTCGGCTGGAGCTACGGCTGGGGCGTGGCCGGGACCTTGGGCTTCCTGGTGACCTCGCTGATGGTCGCCGCGATGTACACCTGCTTTATCTTCAGTTTCACCGAGCTGACTACCGCCATTCCTCACGCAGGCGGGCCGTTTGCCTACAGTCGTCGCGCCTTTGGGGAGAAAGGCGGCTTGATCGCAGGCCTCGCCACCCTGATCGAATTCGTCTTCGCCCCGCCTGCCATCGCCCTGGCGATCGGCGCGTATCTGAATGTGCAGTTCCCGGCCCTGGACCCCAAGCATGCGGCCGTCGGTGCCTACATCGTGTTCATGGGGCTGAATATTCTCGGCGTAAAACTCGCCGCGACCTTCGAGCTGGTGGTGTGCGTGCTCGCCGTCGCCGAGCTGCTGGTGTTCATGGGTGTGGTCGCGCCCGCGTTCAGCTTCAGCAACTTTGCCCTGAACGGTTGGGCCGGTTCCGATACCTTCGGCGCCCCGGCGATTGCCGGGATGTTTGCGGCAATTCCGTTTGCCATCTGGTTCTTCCTGGCCATCGAAGGCGCAGCCATGGCGGCCGAGGAAGCGAAAGATCCGAAGCGCACCATTCCAAAGGCCTACATCAGCGGCATCCTGACCCTGGTGATCCTGGCCATGGGCGTGATGTTCTTCGCCGGCGGCGTGGGCGACTGGCGCACCCTGTCGAACATCAACGATCCACTGCCGCAGGCGATGAAAACCGTGGTGGGCGACAACTCCGGCTGGCTGCACATGCTGGTCTGGATCGGCCTGTTCGGCCTGGTGGCGAGCTTCCACGGCATTATCCTGGGCTACTCGCGCCAGTTCTTCGCCCTGGCCCGCGCCGGTTACCTGCCCTCCTTCCTCGCCAAATTGTCGCGCTTTCAGACACCACACCGGGCAATCATCGCCGGTGGCGTGGTCGGCATCGCCGCCATCTATAGCGATGGCCTGATCAACCTGGGCGGCATGACATTGACTGCGGCGATGATCACCATGGCGGTGTTCGGTGCCATTGTGATGTACATCATGAGCATGCTCAGCCTGTTCAAACTGCGTAAGACCGAGCCGCTGCTGGAACGTACCTTCCGCGCGCCGGGTTATCCGATCGTGCCCGGCATTGCGCTGGCGCTGGCCGTGGTGTGCCTGGTAGCCATGGCGTGGTTCAACACGCTGATCGGGCTGATCTTCCTCGGCTTTATGGCGGTGGGTTTCATCTACTTCCAGATGACCGCACAGGATCGTGCCGATGCGCCGGCAGACGCAATGTTGACCGGGCTCTAAGGTTTCGAGGCAGAACGGGCCTACACTGAACTACTCAGAAAGCCCGTCACTCAAAGTAGTTATTGCCGTGGGAAAATTCTCCGACGGTAATCTGCCTCAAGGAGAGTCTTATGCCGTGGTATGCGTGGTTGATTATGGTGGTTGCGATCGGGTCGATCGTCGGAGGGCTGATGATGCTGCGTGACAGCGCCAACAAGGTGGAACTCACCGACGAACAACGCAAACGCGTGGCCGAACGCAACGCCCAGGCGGACGCCAAGGACGCGCAGGACCGCTAGGACCGCTTACTCCCAATCCGCCTTGGCAATCTGCAACCCGTGCTGCCCTTTATAGGCAGCACGCTCCGGCTGGCTCCAGCCGTCCAGCAACTCGTCCTCCAGCCGATAGATCTCAACCCCCAACGGACGGCACACCGTCAGCGGGTCCTGCGCATCCGGCCCCCACATCGGCAGCGACAAATCCCCACCCGGGCACGTCGACAGCGCGCAGAGCAAATCAATCTCGGCAAAGAACTCCAGGTAATCGCCCTTATGCGCCGGGCAGGCTTTCATGAAATACATGTCGTCGTGATTGAGGCCCGTGCACTGGAAAATATTCAGCACGTCATGCACGTCGAATTCCGTCAGCCCGTGGGGTAATACCGCGCGAGTCAGGTTGGAGTGGCAATGGTGATGGAAGTCCTCGCCGGTGAGCATGCGGTTCACATAGGGATCGCAACGTGTCCCCAGCAAATCATGCAGACGCCCTCCATGCTCATCGATGCCGTAACTGGCCAGGCTGTCATCGGTGATGGTCACCAGTGGCCTTAGAAACGGCAGATTCGACCATAGCCGGTCATGAGTGCTCACATGCGTCCCCTGCAACTGACGGGTACGTGCAGCCCAAAGACGTTCGCGGGGGTCATTGGCGTTCCACACATTGAAGTCCCCCACCTGCGGGCCCACGGGCGTGGTGACACGAAACACATGCCCGGCGGGCACCTTCCACGCCCTGCCCGTGCGAATCGGTACCTCGAACTGCTCGATCAAGCCGCGCTGATCTTTTCGGTCACGAATGCGCTCGTAAAATGCCGCGTCGACCTGCAACGCCGAACCCTTGCTGACCTGATAAGCGGCCGGATAGTCTTTGTACATGATGCAGATCCTCGATCAGGGGTGGGTAAACAGGGCCAAGGACAGGCGTTCCGAATCATCCAGGTACAGGCTCATCGCCTCCCCTGCCGCCGGTTTGTCCTGCTCGACCAGCCATTGATAAATCTCACGGTCACGCTCCAGCCAGGGCGACTGGAAACGTTGCTCATCAGGGGCAGCGCAAAACACCAGGCGCAGTTGGGCGATGACCTGGGCAAAAAACTCATCGAACAACGGGCTGCCCATCAACCCGACGATGTGCTGATGGAACAGCAAACTGTGGGTGGCCACTGCACGCCAATCCTCGCGCTCACGGGCCAGGGTGGTGGCGTCAATGGCGTTTTGCAGGCGTACGGATTGCTCGTGCGTCAAGGCATCGGTTCCGGCGATGGCCTGCAACTCCAGGGTACGGCGGACTACAAACAGGTCGCGGACTTCCTCCTGCTCTAACCGCCGCACCATGACGCCCTTGTTGCGCACATAACGGGTCAACCCCTCCTGCCCCAGACAGTGCAAGGCTTCGCGAATCGTATTGCGCGACGCACTGTAGGTCTTGACCAGATCCACCTCGACCAATGCCATGCCAGGCAATAACCGCCCCGCAATAATGTCGGCACGCAGCTCCAGGGCAATCTGGTCGGCTAAAGACAAACTGAGCGTCATGACCACCTCACGATTGTTGAACAATCTTCCGTCTAGATGTAATCACATTTCATGCCAACGCCCTGCATGCCGACGAGTGTGTAAAAAAGATCAAGTTGGTTAAAATGCCCGCCTGTAACCGAGGCTGCCCCATGCGTTATTCACAAAACCACAAAACCCAAACCCACCAACGCATCATCAAGGAAGCCTCTGCACGCTTTCGCCGCGACGGAGTAGACGCCACCGGCCTGCAGCCACTGATGAAAGTGTTGAACCTGACCCATGGCGGCTTTTACGCGCATTTCAAATCCAAGGACGAACTGGTGGAGACAGCCCTGCAGGCGGCCGCCGCAGACCTGGACGCCCATTGCGACATGCTGTTCAGCCAGGAGCAGCCGCTGGGCGCGTTTATCGACAGTTACCTGTCGGAATGGCACCTGACCTTCCCGGACCAGGGCTGCCCGCTGCCAACGATGTGTTCAGAACTGGGGCTCCGAGGCCAGCCCAGTGCGACTACAGACCAGGTACTCAACGCAAGGCTCAAGCAAATAGAAACGGCATTGGGAGATGAGCGTTGCGATGCAGAGAGCCTGGTGATGATGTCGACACTGGTGGGTGCATTGGTACTGGCCAGGAGTGTTGAAGACCCTCAATTGGCAAGACAGATCATGGCCGTGGTGCGCGAACGCCTGAAAACGCAGAACCCGGAGGGCAAAAAGGCCGATCAATGACCGGCCTCCTGGATGAATCAGTTGATGGCCAGCCTATCGCGATTCTTCTCCAGCAGCGCCTTGCCAATCCCCTTCACTTCCAACAACTCATCCACCGCCGTGAACGGACCATTGCTTTCGCGATAGGCGATGATCGCCTGGGCTTTGGCCGCGCCGATACCGAACAAATCGCGCCGCAGGGTCTCGGCATCGGCGGTGTTCAGGTTGACCTTGGTGGACTGCTCGACCTTGGTCATCAGGGCGGTGATAGGGGTTGGAGCTTCGGGTTTGATGGACGGGGCTGCGGTGGTGGTGACTGAAAGGGTCGTGAGGAAGGCGAAGATTAGGGAGGTGAGGTAGGTGTTTTGCATTGGTGACGCTCCATGACATTGATGAGGGAAAAGCAGCTTTTCCGAGGCTGCTTTTCAAACTTAGGTGATGTTGGAGATTCGTCAAAAATGCTTGAGTAACAGAGTGTTAAATCATGGTTCCAAGCGTCGTTGCTGGTAGATCCAGTCGACAAGTTCGCCGGGGCGCAGGCCGGTGAATTCGATGGCGATGTCGCCGTGGGGATTTTTGTCGGAGTGAACTCTTAGGCCGGAGAGGTGGATCATTTTTTCGGCGAGCTCAATGATTTCCACAAGATCGCGCATATCAAGCACGAACACATCACCGCCCTGCCCCATCGAACCGGTTTGGACAACCAACTGTGCGGCTTCGGGAATGGTCATGAAGTAGCGGGTGATTTTGGGGTGAGTGACCGTCAACGGCCCTCCGAATTTGATCTGCTTGTGGAATAGCGGAATGACCGAACCGGAGGAGCCAAATACACTGCCGACGCGAACCATGGTGGTGAAGCGCTTTTTGTTAACGCGGGAGATGTTGAACCTATCGTCTACTTTTTTCACCCGCCTACCGGCCAGCTCCACGAATCTGGGAACACTCTGCACGTGTAGCGGGGCCCCCTCCAAGAAGGTGAGGGTTTCCCGGCGGAGACGTCGGTTGAAGGGAGTAATCTCCAGCAGGATTTCTTGCGTGCCTGTAGCGTCCCAACAAGGGCGCCGCAAAAAAACCGTAAACACTCCTGTATTTTATGATTGCGCGATCAGATACCGCCTTAATTGGTGTCAGCCTTTTCCAGTTCGCCTGCATGAAACTTGAGCGCCAGTGCAACCAATGGCACATAAGCAATCACCACACCCACAGCGCCGTCCAATCCTAGCATGACCACGCACATTGCAACCGGCAACAACCAGAACAGGTTTAGACCTGCAACAGCAAGCGTTACTGGTAAATGGCTGCCGTAGCGCCGAGAGGCAAATTGATATGCGTGACTACGATGAGCCTGGTATACCTTGTCGCCCCGCACGAGACGGCGGATCAACGTAAAGGTGGCGTCTACGATGAATACACCCAACAGAATCAACCACGCCCATAGCAACTGAGAGGATGCCCAAGCAGCCTGGATTGAAAAAATACCCAGGACGATTCCGATGAATCCACTGCCGGAGTCCCCCATGAATATACGAGCAGGTAGCAGGTTCCAACATAGAAAGCCTGTTACTGCCATTGCCAGTATTAGCGGCAGTAAGACTAAGCCCGGCTTACCGCTCAACGCGTATAGCAGGCACATACCCAAGCAGGCGCAAATGGCTTCCACGCTGGCAATTCCGTCAATTCCGTCCATGAAATTGTATAAATTCAGCATCCAGACCAAATAGAAAACAGCAACCCCCTTCCCAGCCCAACCTAAGTTTACCGTTACTCCAAAGAGCACTAGCTCTGGCAGACCACCCAGCCAGTATAGCGCCCACCCCGAGGCCGTAAAGTGACCCAATAGACGCCACCGGGCGGCGATATGCCTAAGGTCGTCCATGAAGCCAATTATCGCGATCAACGCACCCGCTCCTCCAGTTGCAATCAAGGTCTGAAATGAAACCGCCTGAGTCCATCCGAGCAAAGACAACGCTAAAAGGAAGGAGACCGCAATAGCTACCCCTCCCCCCCTGGGTGTGGGTACGGAGTGGGAACTACGGGCAATGGGAATATCAATGATGCTGTTAGCAACAGCGTACCGCCTCAGCAACGCGGTCAACAGATGCGACAAAAGAGCAATAACGACACCCAGCCACCAATAAGTCATTGTTTTTTATCTCTAAGGTACTGCGTTGCTGCTTACTTTAGTCCGTCTCATACTGACACCGCGGCGTTTTTCAAGGTAGTTGTCGCGTCACCGCCTAACTATGCCGCTCTTTTCTCGACCTGCTCATCCCGATCCGGGTTCAACAGCACCGTGCCCATAGGCAACCAGTTTCGTGTCTCTCCAGACCAATGTTCCGGGCTTTTCTCCCGGGCTTGCTCGTACAGTTCATGCCGTCGAGCAAGGATCTGATGATCCACACCGCGATGACGATCTGCCGGCGTGACGAACCGGATCCGGCTATTCCGGTGCTCGTGGTTATACCAGTGCTTAAAATCCCTCATCCAGCCCTCTCGGTATCCAGGCTGGCGAAACCAGCTTTAGGCCATTGTGAATCGCCCCGGATTCTTTAGACACCTTGCAAGCTCATTTGGACTGCCGCACCACCCAGAGCATGAGGACATGATGGAGTGGCATGGGGTACCTTTGATCCAGCGGTTTTTGAATGGGAGCGCGTCACTCAATAGTTGAAGATGATTAAGGTCTGAGTTTCAAGGCGGTGTAACTCGGACGGTTAAGGTTACGCTTTAGCGACACAGATACCGAACAAGTCACGACGCAAGGTTTCGGCGTCGGTGGGATTCAAGTTGACCTTGGCGAATTGCTCGGCCGGGGCCATGTGGGCCCTGATAGCGGCCGGGGCTTCGGATTTGATGGGCGAGGCTGCGGTGGTGGTGACGGAGAGGGTGGTGAGGAAGGCGAAGATTAGAGAGGTAAGGTAGGTGTTTTGCATTGGTGGCGCTCCATGACATCGTTAAGAGAAAAGCAGCTTTTCCGAAGCTGCTTTTCAAACTTAGGTGATGCTGGAGATTCGTCAAAAATGCTTGAGTAGCAGAGTGCTAAATCATGGCTCCAAACGACGCTGCTGGTAGATCCAGTCGACGATTTCACCGTCAGGGCAATAGCCGCTGACGGTGTCGCGCAGGAGTTGGCGGACGCGGGTGTAGTCGTCTTGCTCCACGGCCGTCAGCAATTCAGTTAGCTTACTCTTGAGAACTTCCCAAGAGAGATGGTCCTCGTTAGCACTCATGATCATGGGGTGCTGGGTGGCGACTACGTTGTCACCAATCAGTAACTCTTCGTAAAGCTTTTCGCCGGGGCGTAAGCCGGTGAATTCAATGGCGATGTCGCCATGGGGATTTTTGTCGGAGCGAACGCTAAGGCCGGAAAGATGGATCATTTTTTCGGCAAGCTCAATGATCTTCACCGGTTCGCCCATATCAAGCACAAACACATCACCACCCAATCCCATTGAACCCGCTTGGATAACCAACTGTGCGGCTTCGGGAATGGTCATGAAGTAGCGAGTGATTTTGGGGTGGGTAACGGTTAAAGGCCCACCGGACTTGATCTGCTTGTGAAACAACGGAATTACAGAGCCAGACGAGCCCAACACATTGCCGAAGCGAACCATGGTGAAACGTGTTTTATTAACCCTTGATATATTCGACCTCTCACCGAACAGCACTGGAGCCAGTTCATTACTAAGCGCTTGTAACGTCAACTCTGCAAGCCTTTTGGTGCTACCCATGACATTAGTTGGGCGTACAGCTTTATCTGTGGAGATTAGGACAAAGTTAGCAACTCCCGACTGAAGCGCAGCTTGAGCGGTGTTTAGTGTACCGATGACATTGTTCAAAACGCCTTCAGCGATATTATGTTCGACCATAGGTACATGCTTATAGGCGGCAGCATGATAAACCGTATCTGTACGCCAAGTCCTCATCACGTCCAAAAGTTTGCCAGGATTACGTACGGAACCGAGAATCGGCAGGAGCTTGACGGGTAGAGACTCACGGGTAATTCGCTGCTCGAGCTCGGAAAGAATGCTGTAGAGATTGAACTCACTGTGATCGTACAGAATTAATATCGTAGGTCGAAGCACTAGGATCTGTCGGCAAAGCTCAGAACCAATTGAACCACCCGCTCCTGTGACCAGTACGCTTTGTCCCTTAATACAACGCTCCAGCAATTCGCCTTGGGCGGGAACGGCATCACGGCCAAGCAGGTCCGCGATATCAACCTCTTGAATGTCATCAACCTTGACTCGGCCGCTCGCCAAATCCATAAAGCCCGGCACGCTGCGCACATGAAGAGGGAACCCCTCAAGGAAACTGAGAATTTCACGGCGGCGACCGCGATTCGAAGATGGGATGGCTAATAGTATTTCCTGAGCGCCGGTTGCCTCGATCATCAATTGGATATGCTTGGGTTTGTAAACCTGCAATCCAGAAATTACCCGGTCAGTGATGCTCGAATCGTCATCGATGAACGCGACTGGCCGCATCACACGGCCCATGCGAAGAGCCGCAACCAATTGATTACCAGCCGAACCAGCACCGTAGATGGCTACGCGTGGCAAGCCATCGTCGCGGTTGGCGAAAGGCACGTGCTGGGACGCTGAAAACCAATCCCCTAAAAAGTATTGCCGCATGGCTAACCTAAGCCCGCCAACCATAATCATGCTCAGCCACCAATAGTTAAAGATGATGGAGCGTGGCACTACGTGCTGATGATTACTGTACCAGTAGACAAAAAAGCCCAGCACCAGCGAAGACAAGCTGACAGCCTTGATAATGGCAATCAATGCATCGTTGCCAAAATAGCGCATAACTGCGCGGTACATTCCAAATCGGATAAAAAGAGGGATGGCCACAACCGGAGCCGCTAAAAACAGCCAAAAATGAAAAATCAAAGGATTAATCATTTCATCCATGCCCAATCTGACGGCAAAGGCCAGCCACAACGCGACCCACACAACAACGACGTCAGTAGCTACCTGGATGAGCCGTTTTGTGCGCCTGGGAAGGCCCAGAAGCAGTCCTCTCAATTTTTCCATACCCCTTCCATCCACTCAAACAGCTCCTGATATATTCGCGCTAAGGATCATTCTATGTTTCCTTACGGATCCTCGCTCAAAAATCTTCTTCAGGATTCGAGCATAATAGTTTTGAGTCACTAGCTTCCAAGCTCATCAGCCAAGAAAAACAACGAAAAACAACGAAAAACAACGAAAAACAACGAAAACAGGGAAACAGGGAAACAGGAAAACACAAAACGTGATAGCGGTTCAAATGGCAACGCGTCATAACGGCCCCTATAATCGAAAGATGTCTTTAAAAAATTCTCAAGGCAACTCGAAAAGTAATGTGTTCACTATACAATTCACTGTAAAAACTAAAAACGGCACACAAATTAACAATATAGACTCTGATCATACGAGCCTAGAGCTATCGCTAAAACAATCCGCCACAGAGGTAACATATCATTAAAGCGAGCCACTCTCTAATTCGCTATATCAAAGTAGCTTGCTGCATAACGGCCACTAGCACCTCACAAGTTAATTCTATTTCTTGCGTTGTCAACGTTGGATGCACCAAAAACATTAAACTTGTCTCACCTAAATATTTGGCATTGGCAAGACGATTGACAGGACGCCACCCTGTATTATCAAATGCTTTTTCAAGATAAACCTCCGAACAGGATCCTGAAAATGCTGGCACCCCCCTGGCAACGATTTCATCGAGAACTCGATCTCGAGACCAATCACTTTTTAGTTGATCCGGACGAACAAACACATAGCACTTATATGCAGCGTGTTTAATAGTATTTGGAATAACAGGAACGCGCAGCGCAGGCAATTGCCGAGCGACGTCCCAGATGCGCGTGGCATTTTGAATGCGAGATACTTGCCACTCTTTCATGCGTCGCAACTGAATGCGGCCTATAACAGCTTGAACCTCAAGCATCCGCCAATTTGTGCCGAAGCGTTCATGTAACCAACGAAAACCGGGGTTGTGCTGACGCTCATAGACAGCTTCCCAGCTTTTCCCGTGGTCCTTATACGACCACATGTCAGCCCAGAGTTGACGATCATTGGTGGTGACCATTCCGCCCTCACCACCCGTTGTCATAATCTTGTCCTGGCAAAATGACCAAGCCCCCACATGCCCAATCGAACCAACAGAACGCCCTTTGTATGTGGCGCCGTGAGCCTGTGCACAATCTTCAATGACCTTCAGATTCAGTTCATTAGCCAACGACATGATCGGGTCCATGTCACATGGCCAGCCGGCCAAATGGACACAAATCAACGCTTTAGTTCGTGCAGTCACGACCGCCCTGATCGTTTGCGCTACAACGTTTTGCGAGTCGGGGTCGACATCCGCAAATATAGGGGTCGCTCCAGCATTCACAATGCTCGAGACTGACGCTAAAAACGTACGCGAGGTAACAATGACCTCATCCCCCGGACCAACTCCCAGTGCTTTCAACGCTAAATCCAACGCCACCGTACCATTCGCCAGAGCAACCGCATAACGAGTGCCCGTCCACTCAGCGAACTCTGTCTCAAAATGACGCGCCTCCTGACCAGTCCAGTAGTTGACCTTATTAGACAAAATAACATCTTTGGTGGCGTTCGCCTCCTCTTCGGTAAAGGATGGCCAAGGAGAAAACTTAGTATTGAGCACTAGAAACCTCTATTAGAATGCTGGACCCAAACGACTACGCGAGTATCGTTACCATTTAATTACGCAACCAGCCCAAGAATAACCTACGCCGAACCCAATACCAACCACAGTCTTACCACTAGTTAATATGCCTTTCTCTATCGAAACCTTCAATGCAATCGGAATACTGGAAGATACAGTATTACCACAGTGTTCAAACTCAGAGATAAACTTCTCTTCCGGCAGCTTTATTCTCCGACGCAATGAGTCGAGCATAAATTTGTTAGCTTGATGAAAGGCAAAAAGATCGACTTCCTCTATCTTAAACTCATCATCGAACAGCGTTGCAAACATTTGAGGAATTCGAGTCATTGAAAACTCAAATATCGCAGACCCATTCATATAAAGGTTAGCATCTGTACGCGCATTACCGCTATCATCTTGATAAACTGGTGGATTTATATTTAATGCAGAAGGACGACGCGCACCGCCAACAGGGACGATTAGATTCTTAGCACCGGCACCATCAGTTCCATAGCGAAAGCGATCAATATGAGGCGTTCCCACTGTCGATTGTACTAATGTAGCTGCTGCGGCATCTCCAAACAAAGTACGAACACTCTTGTCTGCCGGGTGAATATATTTACTATAAGTCTCAGCCGTAACTAATAGTACGTTCTTAGCCTGCCCGGTCTCGATAAGTCCTTTAGCTAATCCGAGCCCATAAATAAATCCGGAGCACCCTTGATTGAAATCAAAGGCACCACACTGCGTAGATAGTCCCAAGCGATGCTGAAGGATACAAGCAGTAGAGGGCAGCAAGTAATCAGGACTTTGAGTGCACAGGATAATGAAGTCGATCTCAGAGCGCTTAAAATCAACAGCGCTCAAGAGCTTTTCGCAAGCTTGAAATGCGAGATCGGAGGCACACTCATCAACCCCGACGATCTGACGCTTATTTATTCCGGTCTTACCGAAGATTTTGTCTACGTCCCATTCAGGGAACTCACGAGCAAGATCTTCATTCGACAACGTATTGGACGGTAGGACGTACTCAATAGCTGTTATTTTAGCAAATTTATTCATTTTTTAACCCGATATGCGCTTGGCTGGAACACCGAACACCGTTACGCCCGGACCTACCTTACGAATGACTACACTTCCAGCGCCGACTACTGCATATTCCCCCACAGTTACCTTAGGAATAATCACAGCGTGTGACCCGAGGAACGCCCCCTCTTGTAACTTGGCGCCCCCAGTAATATCGCAATGACCGCTCAACGTGCAATAGTCGGCTATTGAGCTATCGTGGCCGATAGTACATCCCGAGTTTATGGTCACAAAGTCACCAACCACCAAATCACTAGACAGTACAGTAAACGGACAAATGACTGCGCCTTTTCCAATTGTTACGTTAGTTCCAACCACCACACTTGGATGGACTAGGGAGAAAAACTTTGCTCCCTTTAAGAGCAGCTTATTTGCCAGCATTTTTTTGGCTGCGGGATCAGCAATCGCACATACCACATAACTATCCGGTTCCGGTTCATACTCATCGATCTTTGATAAGATAGGTGGCAGACTAGGAAAAATATCAGGCGCATTACTAAAATCATCAATGAAACCAGCGATTTCCCAAACAACCCCGTCCGTAGGCTTACAAGTACCACTGCGTATCGAGTCCAATAGCCACGCATGAACCTCACGCCCAAAGCCACCAGCCCCCAAGATCACTAGTTTTTTGACACGCGTCATGCTAGGTAGCCTCCGTCAACAACTAAAGCAGTACCCGTCACCCAGCGAGCAGCGGGCGACAACAAATAGTTAGCTGCATAAGCTACGTCTTGTGCCTGGCCAAACCCTAGAGGGTGTCGTTGTTCGATTACTTTCATCGCGTCAGCTCCCACTAGGCCTTGCAAAGTATCGACCAGTTCGGTCTGCACAACTCCTGGTGCAATTGCATTAACGCGAATACGCTCACGAGCCAGCTCTACAGCGGCAGCACGGACCATAGACTCAACAGCGCCTTTGCTTGCGCAATATCCCAGAAGAGCAGACTCGCCAGCTTGCGCCATGACAGAGGAGATAAGAACAATGCTTGAATCTAGGTTACACACCCCTTTCTGCCGGAATGCTTTAATTAGCGAAAAACCAGAGGTTACGTTAGTCGCCATGATTTTTTCCCAGTGAGCAACACTCGTAGCGCGTATTGGCATAGGCATTTGTACACCTGCCGCATGAACCAATCCATCAAACGGCGAGGAAACTTTTGCCATGGATTTGAGCCACTGTGAGCAATCAGTACCATCTAGGAAATCGATAACCTCTACTTTATGCCCACTACCATCCATCATAGCCAATGTTGATTCAAGACGAGAAGTATCTCGGGCAGCCAGGGTAACCGTAGCTCCCTGCTTGCTTATCCAGACAGCCACCTCACGGCCTATCCCTGACGACGCCCCAGTGACGAGTATGTGTTTATCGGCTAGAGAAAAAGGATTGGTTTTTATCACGACATGGCCTCGCCTGCAGAACCTAGTGTTACCGTCAAAGGGCTGACCCAGACGTTATCGAATTCCGCAACACATCCAGCCCACGAATAACCTACTCCAAAGCCTGCAAGCATAAATCTGCCTGAAACAGTCGCATCATTGTCACGTTGGTCCAATGTAATAGCCAATGGGATGGATGCACAACTTGTGTTTCCAACATTTTTTATATCAAGCACAACTTTTTCACGATCCAACTTCATTCTTTTTACAAGATGGTCAAGCATAAAACGATTGGCTTGATGAAAAACATACTTATCAATAATTTTGGCACTGCCAAGATCAACGTCATGTAACGCGTTAACCAATGCTGGAACCCGCGCGAGTGTAAATGCAAAAATCTCAGCGCCATTCATATAAAGGTCATATGGGCCACGAACGCCCTCTTCACTCGTCGACGTGGAAGTTCCATCTCGATCCCTGAATCCCCCAGAAGGAATCACAAGATTTGGAGCTCCGCGACCGTCAGTACCCAAAACAAAATGCATATCAGGAGCCCCCTCTTCAAAATCGAGGATAGTGGCGGTACCCGCATCTCCAAATAAAGCTGCGACAGCACGGTCGACAGGAGACGTTACTCTACTAATGGTATCGCCCACCAATAGAAGAGCGCGTTTACTCCCACCACCGGATAGCAAAGATGCCGCAGTCCAAAGTCCATAGACATAACCCGAACATCCCATAGCTACATCAAACGCCGCGACATGCATCGAGAGGCCTAGCCGCTCCTGCAGCACACACGCTGTCGCAGGCAAGGTGTAATCGTGAGTTTGTGACACAAATATGAGAGTATCAATAGAATTCTTATCAATACTCATATCGGCAATTAGCCGCTCTGCTGCTGCTAGACAAAGATCAGAAGAACATTCGCTCGAGACTACATGGCGACGCTCGACTCCAGTACTAGCGATAATTTTATCAATACTTTCAACCCCGAAGGTGTCGTACAGAGATGAAACCTCTTTGACTCCTTGAGGCACGGCTGAGGCTATCCCTTTAACACGGACATTTCTGACTAATCGAACCTTATTGTTGGACGTCATCGAACCCTCCTAATTCAAAAAACAGCAGACTTATTCCGAGTTAGCCTGATTACTTATTCCAATACGCACAAGATTTACGAAAATGCAGTAGCTTTTGTTCGAGCACACTTACAAATTTCGGAGCAGAGGTAGACCACGATTTGCTTGGGATACGCTGGCAAATCCCATGATCCTCATCAAATATCTTCCTGTTCACTTCGGCACTTGACTGTACGAAGCCAGCTGTCATCTCTCTATAACGAGGATCACTATTTCGAGCGGGATAAAGTCGACTCGTAAAATACGTCGACTCCGCAGAGGCAGATGGGAAAAAGTTCTGAACTGAATATGAGTAGCCAAATGTGGAAGAGATCATCGAAAAAGGGAATATAAAGATACTCATGTACCCCTCATAAGCATCTGTTGTAGCGTAAAATCGACTCAAGCCTTTTAGTCGCCGTGCGACTTTTTCGCTCTCAATCGGAGAGTACCAAATAGAGTTTTCACCATAAAACTCGTTTACACCAACACCTAATTGAAGCGATGCCAATGTATCCGTGTGAATGAGCGGAATATGATAAGGCTCCAAAGCATTTTCAAGTGCGATTGTCCAATCGCATTTAAATGGATACCGGTTAAAATCAGCCCGAGAATCGATATCACTGCCGATTTTACTAAGAATAGCAGAAACTTCAGGGCCCAACTGTTCTTGCAATGTAACCCGAGGCTCAATGGCAAAAAATAGAAAATCACCACATACATCTAAACTAAACTGGTTGAGTGAAACTTGTTCAATATTACACCCTTGAAACATTTTCACCCCCGCGACATTAACCTTACCTCGGGAATAACTCCAACCATGATAAAGACATTTAACGAATTTATTGCCGAAGTCTTCGGTAAAAAAGCGCGCGCCTCGATGAGGACACAGGTTATCAAATGCGACAAAGCTACCTTTATCATTAATAATGACAACTTCAAAATCAGCCACATCAAAACGGACAAAATCTCTATCGTTAGAAAGCTCGGACTTGTGCGCGACAGGATGCCAGTATGACCTGACTAAACCTCCTGATATCTTGGTAGAATCCAAAAAACTCATATTAAACACACCCTTCTAGCGCAGCAAGGTCACAAACTTACAAAGCTGCCAAATACCCCTCATCGGGGCATCACTTTTTTACAATAACCATAAAAAGCAAATGCCCAGCTGTAGATCCAGCTGAGCGCTTACGATGTTCAAAACCATTAACGTAGACTATTAAGCCGCAACGAGTTCTACGACTTGCTCTACGGTTTCACATTTATTCAGTCGATCAGCCGATAGAGTTTTTCCCAGACGCTCGTCTACTAAAGCCATAAAAGTCACAACTGCAATCGAATCCCAGTCCAATGACTGACCGATAGCAATCGTATTTTCGTCCGCTTCCATCGACTCTTCAATCAGTCGCAAAATAGTGTCACTCATTACTCTCTCCTATCATTACATATTGCCTGATCCGCAACTTTTTCGCCCATAAACGGTGCCATCGTTGCGTTGTTTTCTTGGGAGATACCGTCCCTCACAAGTACTTTTTTTACCGTAGATATGATTATCTTTATGTCCAACAGCATAGATTTATTGTCAACATACCACGTATCAAGCTTAAATTTCTCATCCCAGCTGACAGAATTACGTCCGTTTATCTGCGCCCACCCCGTAACACCCGGTCTTACCTCGTGGCGTCGATTTTGCTCAACCGAATACAAAGGCAGGTACTGCATCAGCAGAGGGCGCGGACCAACCAGACTCATTTCCCCCTTCAAAACGTTCCACAGCTCAGGGAGCTCGTCCAAGCTACTAGACCTAAGCATGCTGCCAAATGCTGTCATTCGCTCACCATCAGGGAGAGGAATTCCATCACTATCTACGGCGTCTCTCATTGTACGAAATTTGATCATTTTGAAAGGCTTACCGCCCAACCCCGGACGCTCTTGGGTGAAAAATATCGGACTGCCCAATTTCAGACGAATCATAACTGAGAGAATGACCAATGCAGGGAAAAATACAATTAACCCTAAAAAAGAAAAAACTATATCAAAAATTCGTTTCAAAGCACAATTCCTTATCATCCACTGCGCCCGGCACTAAGCTTGTGGTTTCGCTAACGAAATCGAAACGCTGTTCGTCAACACCCCCAGGAAAACCTAACCAGGGGGATTTAGCAAAATCATAGCCTGCTGTACACATTATGAGTTTTCATTATAAAATAGTTCATAAACATATATACCCAACACAACCTTATAAAGCCTATCACAGAGCTAAAGATTTAAATATTAACGCAAACTTCTCTACACCACATTGCAGAGAGAGATTTTCATTATAGTACAACAAACCATTTTCCGACATAATTCTGCGTTCGTCATCAGTAGCATTAAATAATTCAACTGCAGCTTCGGATATAGAATTCGCATCGCCCGAATTAGCAACAACACCGCTACCACTCTTGGCAACTAACTCAGCAGCATCACCATCAACCGCCATGAGTAAAGGTCGTCCGGAAGCCATATACGCCTGCGTCTTAGACGGAATTGTAATCTTAAATAAATCATCTCTCTTAAGATGAACCAATAATGCATCAGCCGAACGTAAATAGCTACCAACTGCACTCATTGGCACCGGAGGTAGAAAATCGACATTATTAAGCCCAAGTTTTTTTGCTAACTTTTTGAGATTCTCGACTTCAAGCCCCCCCCCCAAAAACACAAATTCAATTTCTGGCGCCTTAACTTCCAAAATCTTCGCGGCTGACAGAACAATATCTAATGCCTGCGCCCGGCCCATATTACCAGCAAAAAGTATACGAAATTTGTCACTTGACTTCATAACAGTTTGATCGACATTTTGGGCATCTCCAATCGCGCCTTCAGCACACCAGTTGTAAATAACTGAGATTTTTTCAGTTGGCACACCGCGCTCAATTAGTAATTTTTTGAACCCTGGTGATAACACCACAATTTTCGCAGCCCGCCGGTATACCCAATCACACACTTTTCCAACCATGAAAAGGACACGTCGATTAGAGACCATGCCAGTCGAACTCAGCGTATCCGGCCACATATCCTGAATATCGTTTACCACAGGTACACGCCTAAAAAAACCGACCACAGCAGAAGCAACCCCAACAGTCAGAGGGGGATGATAAGAATATATGACATCCGGCTTTTTTGAGAACAGACCATACAGGATTAAGGAGATAGAAAAGCTAACATAGTTTAAAACTCTACCGAATCTACTCTTATCATGACTCGGATATAGAGGCACCCTCACCAAACTCACACCATCTATCTGCTCCTTCTGAAGAATTTTAAGCTTATATCCAGGATAAACTTTGCCGCCTGGATAATTTGGAAATCCTGTAATGACCTCCACATCAAACCCCTTTTCGACTAGCGCTCGAGCAAAAACAAGTCCTTTGAATGTCGGTTCCGGATCGAACCATTGAGTCATTAGCAACACACGAATAGCCATTCTACTCAATACCTTTTCCAAACCGTACGCATTACATAATCTCGATAGCTATGAATGATTCGAACAACTTTTTCTGAGACATTAGGCATGCTGTAATCTCCCACAAGCCTCAAAGTTCGCGCCTCGCCGCGTCCCTGATTTTGCAAGATATCGAGCGCTTGCATTACTCGCTCTACCTCTAATCCAACCATCATAACTGAGGCCTCCTCCATTCCCTCCGGACGCTCATGCGCCTCGCGCAGATTCAATGCCGGAAAATTGAGAATGGACGACTCTTCATTTATCGTTCCACTATCAGAAAGCACAGCCTTCGACTCGATTTGAAGTTTGTTATAGCTCATAAAACCCAAAGGTTTTAGAAGCCGTACATTCCGATGAAACAGCACGCCCAAAGCGTCTACACGTTTTTGGGTTCGTGGGTGCGTAGACACGATTACCGGATAATCGTAGACCTCCGCAACTTGATTAAGTACGTCGACAAGCTTTAGGAAGTTTTTGTCCGAGTCGATATTCTCTTCTCGATGAGCACTGACCGTGAAAAATTTTCCGGACTCGAGACTTAGCAGCTCCAAGATATTGGACCCTAAAATATCATTCTTATAATAGTTAAGAACTTCATACATCGGGCTGCCCGTTTTTACAACTAAGTCCGGAGAAAGACCTTCTTTCAACAGATAGTCTCTGGCGATAGCACTATAGGTAAGATTCACATCGGCCGTGTGATCAACAATTCGACGATTTATCTCTTCGGGAACTCTCATATCAAAACAGCGATTCCCTGCCTCCATATGAAAAGTGGGAATCTTTCGGCGCTTGGCAGAAATCACAGCCATGCAGCTATTTGTATCTCCCAATACAAGTAGCGCATCAGGTAAAATTTCTGCTAACACGCGGTCAACCGTTATGATTACATTGCCAATAGTCTCAGCGCCATTCTCACCAGCTGCATTTAAAAAATAGTCGGGTTTACGAATTCCTAAATCATCGAAAAAAATCTGATTCAGCTCATAATCATAATTTTGTCCCGTATGTACCAGGATATGCTCACAATATGCATCAAGACATGACATGACACGCGAAAGACGAATAATCTCGGGGCGAGTGCCAACTACAGTAACAACTTTTAATTTTTTCATTTTAGCCTCTTACTGCAATATATATTCAATGAGCAATATCTGATTGAAATGTATCTGGACGTGCTCGATCAAAAATCTCGTTAGCCCAAAGCAACACCACCATTTCGTCGATTCCGACATTCGTTATGTCATGCGTCCAGCCAGGAACAGTCTCGACTATTTGGGGTATAGCACCTTCGGTGAAAATCTCGCAATACTCATTAGTAACTATGTTTCGAAAACGGAAGCATGCATTACCCTTTACAACAAGAAATTTTTCAGTCTTTGTATGATGATAATGTCCACCCCGAGTAACACCAGGGTAGGCGGTAAAATATGAAAACTGGCCGGAGTCTTTAGTTTTTAGCATTTCAACAAAGACGCCCCTCGGATCCTCATATTTTTTTACAGGATAAGCAAAGTCTTCTTTCGGAATAAAGCTTAAATAGGTTGAGTAAAGAGCACGCGCCAAGCCGGTTCCAACCCTTTCGGTTACCAGAGTCTCTCGTGACAACCTGAACTCCTTAATCTGCTCGGCCAATCCGCCAACCGTGACTTGATACGTGGGAGTAGCACTCAATCGATTAAAACCGGAAACGTTTGCGGTCATATTAAAAATAAAACTATCTATGACATCATCCACGTATACTAGATCAACAATTGATAGCGCATTATTGACGGTAATAGGTATATCGCGAGCTACATTATAACAAAACGTGGAAACTACCGAATTATAGTTGGGCCGCGACCATTTTCCAAAAACATTTGGCAATCGATACATTAGTACCGGCGCACCTATCAGCTGAGCGTGTGCTTCTAACGTCTTTTCTGCCTTAAGCTTGCTTATGCCATAAGCATTATCCATTCCTGCTTGCGTCGAGGAGGTGAATAATATGGGAATGGAGCGCCCTGAATTAGCTACTAACTCACATAATGAGCAGGTTAATTCTATATTACCGACCGTAAACTCGCTAATATTCTGGGGGCGATTGACGCCTGCAAGATGAAAAATAAAATCCAATTGGGGCGCATGCGAAACCAAGTCCGAAAAGTTGTCACCTTTACAAAACTTAATAACCTCCATTTCGGCAAGTTCATTCAAACGACTTATGAGATTACGCCCCAAAAATCCGTCTGCGCCAGTAATTAGAACTTTCATACTCGTTATTCCTCTGGATCTGCTTTTTCGCCTTTCTGAATGGCTTGCATAAACTTAAGCTTAAGAAGCAGTGCTTTCATGCCGGCAATGTCCAAGCGCACAGTGTTGTGGGAATTATAATCTTCCATATGTGAGATCTTCTCCTCTCCCACCTCAACAAATTTACTGTAGTTCAAATCACGGAGATCAGGCGGAATACGATAATAATCTCCCATGTCGTCAGCACAGGCCATCTCCTCTCGGCTCAAAAGCGCCTCATACAGCTTCTCGCCGTGCCGTGTGCCTATCACTTGAATCGGATGATTCTGAACACCTAACAACGAGCATAAGGCAATCGCAAGAGTTTCTACTGTCGCTGCGGGCGCTTTTTGCACAAATAAATCGCCATTGCTGCCATGCTCAAATGCATAGAGAACCAAATCCACAGCATCTTCTAGTGTCATCATAAAACGCGTCATAGCGGGATCAGTAATAGACAGTGGCTTGCCATTCCTTATTTGCTCAACAAACAATGGAATTACGGAACCACGAGAGGCCATGACATTACCGTAACGAGTTCCACAAATAACAGTTTGGGATTCGTCTACGGTTCTAGACTTCGCGACCATGACTTTTTCCATCATGGCTTTGGAGATTCCCATCGCATTAATCGGATACACAGCTTTATCGGTACTAAGACAGACCACCCGCTGAATTTTATTTAAGATCGCTGCTTCCAAGACATTATCAGTTCCAAGGATATTGGTCTTGACTGCTTCCATAGGGTGAAACTCGCAAGACGGCACCTGCTTAAGCGCCGCTGCATGAAAGACATAATCGACACCTCTCATCGCACTTGTTACGCTTTGTAGATCGCGAACATCTCCTATATAGAACTTTAGCTTTTTATTATTATATTTTTTCCGCATATCATCTTGCTTTTTCTCATCACGACTGAAAACTCTAATTTCAGAAATGTCAGTTTTCAAAAACCGGTTAAGCACAGCGTTACCAAAAGAACCTGTACCGCCAGTCAATAGCAAAATTTTATTTTCAAACATAATAGACCTCAAATTTTCTTATTCAACGTGATTCCTAAATTAATATTAATCGTGCAATTCACGTTGTATCAAACCCAGGTAAGAGTCCGCCCTATCCGTAGCAGATGGATATGAGCTTACAAAAATCTTTGCGTTATGGATAAAACGTTCTTGTTCATCTGGAGATTTAGCGAAGTAATTAGCAATCGCCGCAGCTGCAGAGTGAGCATCTTCCGGCACAAAATAATTGGCAAAGTCTTTACAACAATCTTTAATGAAGGAAAAATCCGAAGCAAACAATGGTTTACCCATGAGCATACTTTCTATAGGCACAGCTGAAAAGCACTCTAAGAGACTTGGAAAGACAACGCCATCTAATGAACAGTAAAAAGTTGGGCATTGCGCCAATGTTAATGAGCCGACGTTATTAATGTTTTTTTTAAAAAAATCGGAACATGCGCCCCATTCTTCTGGAGAAAACGTTACATAAATATCCGCATCAATACCGTGTTTTTTTTTCAACGCGATTTTTATGTATGGCAATAAATCAAGATTCTTGTGGACATAATTCCGTGATATCAGTCCCAATTTTATTGCAGGTGATTGTTCCATTCCACTATTAATTGAAACCCAGCGATCAGGCTGACTAAAAACTGAATCAACAGCACTGTTGATCACAGTAATTTTTTTTCTATGAAAACCCGATATCCTCTGCAGTCCCAACTTTACATGCTCCAGCTCAACCACAAAAGAGTCTGCTTTAGCAAAGAAAAACCTCTGAGCCCTAAACTTCAGGCGCATCAATACTCGTCTTATAACTGATACCTTGTAAAATGCCCGACTTTCAGGATATATAATTGATGGCTGCGCAAAGCCAACAATATGTTTATTAATTTTTTTCATAGAGTAAGCGGGACCGAACACTGTAAACACCAGATCATATCCTGAAATATTCTGGCTCAATCCCCCCCATAGCGCTTTGATTCCTATAAAATCCGCGACTGTTACTTTTTTAAAAGCAGACAGATTTACGCCAAGCTCCAAGAGATTCTTCATAACGTTGGTGGAGACTAAAATCGAGACGTCAAAATCTAATGACTGCTTAACACTCACGCGATTAATAAACGATGTTGCAACAGCAACCGCTCCGCCCACGTGTAAATTAGAACAATTAATTAAGACCTGCTTTCTTTGCTCAGTGATCATACAAAGCCTTTAGCATGAAAGGTTTCTCAGCAGTGGAATATATTTATCGAGCACTCCACACCAGTAAGACTCAGCAAAAATCTTGTCCCCGCAACCAATAGACTGCATTAGCGCGTGCAAATCAACTTCATATGATTCACCGGACTTAACCAATTCGTACTCAGCGCGTTTTCCAAGCAGAAGAGAGATGCGTTCAACTATCGTAACAACAGATGTAGCGTGAGATGGGGAAATACTTTGAATTGTGTTAATCCCTGTATCTGAGTTGAGCAACAACCCACAAACACGTACGACATCCTCTATATCTATCAGATATCTGTACGCATTGGCTTGAACCGTCATAGGTACTTGGTGCAGCACGGACCTTACGAAATAACTGATTAACGTCGTATTATTAACCAGTCCCACAACTTGAGGAAGCCGATAGACGCACCACTCGCTCGCAAGTGACGAAACTATATTTTCCATTGCAAGCTTATGGTTAATGTAAGGAGTTCTATTTTCCTGATTAACACTGCAAGTTGAGAAGTAGACTACACGAAGCGTGTTGTTGGCAGTGATCACTGACTCAATCAGCTCGGCCTCGCGTGCGAATTCTGAAACTCTTGTTTCATTTGAATTAGAAACGCCCGCGCCAATAATCAAGCAGTCAGAATCCGTACTTAGATTGACCATATGCTTACTAATCAATCCACTGCCGATTATTTTATTCATTGATAAACACTTGTAAAAATTAGCCCGTTAAAAAAATAAAAGACAGCTTACGGCTGTCGCCATTTACGCATCAGCGCTATCGTCTGTCGTTTCACGACTCCCACAGCCATCGCCATGAATGGCCAGCTGCAGCGAAAATATCCTATCGCATGTCTAAACTCCCTCTTTCTTAAAGAGTAGATGAACATGTTGTGCGCATACGCAGATTTTAGCTCTTCTCGCTCAACAACGCCACCAAAGCGCTTATTGAAAAATACTGAAACTTTGTAGGCACTTTTTTCAAAGTCGACTTTTCCATCGTGCATTACGAAGTGCGAAGCACTTCGTTGAAGAACCCTATAAGTAGCAGTGCTGTCTTTTATATAGCCGATTTTGTAGCTGCCTGCAATATGCAACCATATAATATAGTCGAGCATTTTTGCCTTTAGAAAATCTGCATCTACGCTATATCCCTTTAGCGCTTCGGACCTCAAGAGTACAGTGCAAGACTTATATTGATTACCCAGAACTAAACTTGCTTTCACATCCCCGACTGGAGGAATTACGCCTCTGGAAGCATCATGAGCGTGAAAAACAAACTGTGTTTCTTGAACTAAAACATTAGAATCTGTGAACACTGCACCGTAGTCACTGTTCATTTCAAGGAACGTTAGTTGCTTCTGCAGCTTTAACGGATCATTCCAGAAATCATCTCCCTCGCACGGGGCTATATATGCACCTTTAGCGTATGATAACGCAACATCAAAAACTCTTTTACCAGTAGAGTATATATTCTTGGGCTGTTGTATTACTCGTATCAATCCTGGATAACGACCTGCGTAAAAGGAAAGTATTTCACGAGTACCGTCAGTCGAAGCGTCATCATGAACTATTATCTCAAAAGGCACATTTATCTTTTGCGCCAAGAAAGACTCAATCGCTTCGGCAATGAATGACCGCTGATTGTACGTACAACAAATAACACTTACTACCGGGCTACTCATTCAGATCATCCAGCTTTCGAATAAACACACGGCGAGTTCTCCCTGAAAACTTGTAAACTGCCACCATCAACAACAGGCTCAATATATAAAAAAATGATGAATACTGCCGATAATAAAACACACCCCACGATGAAACCTGAAACAACAAAATAAACAAGATTAAATCTGAAAACTTTATTACTCCATGCTTTTTTATATCACGTAGCACCCAACACACTAAACAACTCAATAGAGAAATTACGATTAAACCACCTATTCTGCCAAAGTCATACATGAACGAACCGATAAGAGTAGTAAACACCCATGGAGCGACACCTTCATCTAAAAACACCTTATTCCATGCTTCCTTATTAAAAGGAATCGAATCTGCTCCAAAGAGATAGGAGCTAAGGGACACCAACGGCGCAAACGATATAGCCCCATTAGCCAAGGGCGGATTAACAAGATAGTGGTCATTAAAGTTAAGTACTTGCTGCCCTGCGTAATCCAGCAATGCTATCAAGATGCCGCCTCGATTATCACCACCAAAGCGCTGAGCTGAGATAACCATGAATATTATAAATGCAGGTATCGTCAACATCATGGCCATCCTTTTCAGAAATTTCAATTTTCTATTGACGATAAAACCTCGAAACAGCAAATAAAAAAAACATAAAGACATAAACCAAAAGACAACTCCGTCTCGGCCTACATAAGCCATGATATAAAAAATATAAACGGTACTCAAGACTAGGTGCACAAGCGACCTATAGACACTTGCACCGGGGTACGCCTCTGTCAAATTTAAAAACGCGAACAACATATTTAACACAAACAAATTTGATACTAAAGAAAATATAGAATTTATTAGACCCATCTCACTCAAATAGTTGACTTGCCCTGCTGCTACAGCATTCCGGTTAGCTTCAATATCCCCGCTCAGCATCGTCAGTGCATGAGATAAAAAAAACACTATCGCCCCAAAAGTGAAAGGCACAATTGCCCACTCTATGAACTTTATAGTCTTTATATTATTCAAAACTATCACCTTAAAGCGAAAATCCCTAAATCGAAAAAAACCTAACAATAAAAGACTTAAGCTTATTGAAAAATAGATCAAAGGCTCTAATTGCAACATGTACCTTTCATCATAGCCGAAACAAAAATAGAGAATAGCAGAACAAAATAAAGAACAAAAATAAATAAATATCAAATAGCTCACCACACCTACTTTTAGTTTATTTACCAACTGATATACAACTAGCAACCACCCCACCACCAACACTGGAATAAAGATCATCTAAACCTCTTCAGCTCATCAAATATAGACAACTTATAGACAAACATGGCGAACACAGACATAGACAATATAACTATCAATGCCGCGCAAGCAACATAAAGCAAGTTATAAAACACTCCAGCAACTTTTACATCGATAATAACTATAAGCAAAGAAATCACCACACCTGGAAACAGCACTCTCAATACGTCCTTAATTAGCCAGTCCATGTGTAATCCGGGGGAGATCTTTCCGTGTACGTAAGCAACCCAAAATATTAAAAATGATAGGTTAATAATCAACCAAGTGAACCCAGCGCCTGTGGCGCCGTAAAATATTGTAGCGAAGTAGGTAGCTGGCAACGTAATAGTAATCATAATCAAGTTACCCACCAAGTGGTATTTCAAGTCTCCTTTGGCATATTGTAAGTAATATGGAAAAGCACCGATCGCCAAGATTCCATTTCCTAAGGCGTACAATTTCATTATCAGTGCAGTATCATCCTTCAGTGTCACTCCACCAGTCCACGCGTAAAGCAGATGGTCCCCAGCGCAAAGTAGAGTCAACGTCAAAGCGCCTGCAAAGAGACTCACTAGTTGCGTTGACTTACGATATAGATCAATAACCTCGGCTTTCTTATTTTGTGAGTAAAGATTTGCCATTCTAGGCATAATAGCCGAGCTGATTGGCCCACTGATCACCATTACAGTACTTGCAACCAAAACAGCTAAGGAGAAAAAACCATACTCATTCAATGTTAGTAACTTCGATAATAACAATTTATCTGTCTGAGTAGCAAAAACCCAAACTGAAGAAGTGAAGGCTATAGTCATTGAAAACTTTAAAACGGACTTAATTGGCTTTATAGACCATCCTATAGCGCCCATAGTAAGCTTAAAACGACACAAAATAACTCTTGACTTATTCCACAGCAATATAAGCTCGAGCATAGCTACACATAACTGGTAAACAAAAAATACTTTTGCCGTAAAACCAAAGTACCACATTACCGGAAATACAATTATGAACCGCAACGTCGTAATGATTAAATTAAGCAGCCCTAACCAAACTTGCTGCTCCACTCCACTTATGACCCCCCTGTAAATCCCCCCCATCCAACGTAATGCGACACATACACCCATAATTTGGACAGCAAACTCTACCTGCCCATTGGAAAGAACTTCCGCATTTAACCACTTATTGGATATATAAGGAGCCAATAAGAAAATTCCACCTCCGCCAATTACTGCCGCTCCTAAAAAAATAACACTGAGAGACCTAAATAAACGCCTGAATTCTAATGCACGCGTAGCATCTGCTTTCAGTCGGGCAGCCTCTCGACTTATTGTAGGTGTCAATCCCAAATCAAGCAGGTTAAACCATGCCTGAAGCATCGTGAAAAAACCCAGCAATCCGTATGTTTCCGCGCCCATATATTTGAGATACAGAGGCAGCATGAGAATGCCAGCGAGAGTCGTGTATATTTGGCTTACGTAGTTTGCAAGCACATTTTTTTTAATGGACACTTAGCCACCCAAAACTAAGACTAAAATGCCTTTATAACTGTTATAACTCTACGGAGGTCATCTATCGTAAGCTCCGTATGAATTGGTAAGCAAAGCACTTGCGCTGCAATTATATTTGCAACCGGCAAATTATCAGATGAAGATGACGTCAATTTTTTGTACATCGGAAAGGCGCTAATCAACGGATAAAAATAGCGCCGACTAAATATATTTACCTCTTTAAATCGCTCGTACAACTCGTCACGCGACACAGGAAATTCGTCAGTGACTAAAATTGGAAAGTACGAATTATTAGATCGTTCAAAAAAAATATCCTCTGTCAACTTTATCCCTTTTACATCTGACAGTTGGCCACGATAATACTCCGCAACGTCTTTTCTTTTATTCAAAACAGTATCAATCGTCTTCATTTGGAGCAATCCAAATGCTGCATTAATCTCACTCATTTTCCCGTTAATGCCTGGAGCTACTACTGTAACCTCATCAACAAAACCAAAATTTTTGAGCTGATCAATCTTTTTCTTTACCTCTTTGTTCCCGCTAACAATTGCACCGCCCTCGAATGTATTGAAAACTTTTGTAGCATGAAAGCTTAATACACTTAAATCTCCACGCCGCAACAGGCTTTTTCCGTCCTTATCTCTAACAGCAAAAGCATGCGCTGCATCATAAATAACCTTAAGGCCGTATTCATCAGCGATAGCTTCTATAGTATCCACATCGCATGCATGCCCATAACAATGCACAGGCATTATCGCAGTTGTCTCCGATGTTATTGCAGCTCTGATTTTCTGAGGATTCATATTCATGCTAATGGGGTCAATATCAACGAAAACCGGAGTAATACCATTCCAAAGCAAAGAGTGAGCTGTAGCCACGAAGGAATAAGGCGTGGTAATAACCTCCCCTTTTATGTCTAATGCTTGAAGCGCCGTTAATAAAGCGATGGTACCATTATTGAATAGAGATATATTTTCCACACCTAAATATTTACACAACTCTCGCTCCAACGCTTGATGCATCTCTCCGCCATTTGTCAGAATTTTACTGCTCCAAATCCTCTCTAGATAAGGATTGAACTCTGCAAGTAAAGGCAACGATGGTTGAGTTACATATATAGGCTTATTTTTCAAAGTACCTCCTTAAACACAAGAAAAATTGGAAACTGCGCTATTAATTTTCAACAATACTTTTGAAATTATTATTTCATCAATGTGTATTTTAATAGCATATGAACATTTGCCATAACCACTTCCTAACCCTCATTCCTCCAAAATCTTGTCCATTTCTTTACAGCTCCTTTCTAGACGGAGCCATCCTTCCCCCGCAAAGAACCGCCAGCAATAATACCGGTTTAGATCTCATCTGTAGATAGTTGGTTGAACATGCCCTCATTGCATGCAACACACGGGCAATATCGATGGAGCGGCGTGAGAGGCATCACCGCTACGACAGCTGAAAATAAGCATTTTCGAAAATCGGAAGCTTCTGACGCCTAGCCTTACCCAGAGCCTCGTCGTCCATGCCTTTGACGCTATACACTGCCTGCTCAAGGTGTATCCGACAGAATACTGAAAAGCAAAATACAGATCAGTTGGATAGAATCAATCCTTGCTGCTCGATAGCAGGGGAGGGGGGAGCGAATCATGCCGAGGGACTCGAGCAATGCACAGAAGGGGGGGGGAAAAGATGCAAGGCTTAGAAAGAGCTACCCAGCCAAGAAAATCGGCACATACCGAATGTAAATTTCGAGCCAACTTCCACAAAAGCTAATGGCGTCACCCGCTCCCACAGAATCCACGGATAACCGCCCCCTTCCCCGACAGGGTCAAAAGGGAAGATTATCGGGCTCTAGAGCATTCATTATTATCCTGGAGGATAACCTAATCTACCAGCCAAGAATTAAAGCTCTCGTGTCCCATCAAGTCCACTATTATCTTCTTAAAGCAGCAACAAGTAGTTCATACTCAGAGAGGAAAAACACTCATTACTCACTATCAACGTTTAACAGTACGTCCTTGGAATATAGATGCCAAAGCTGGACCAACGCACAGACCAACAATCAGTGCACCTATGATGAGCACTGATACGGGCAACTGCACCGTCGTCCACCCCAAAAAGGACACTGCAACGCTCCGTTGATTCTCTAGCACAAAAAACAGAACACTCAACGCGGTAGCCAAAACGATCAGAACAAGCACAACACGCTTAACTCCTAGCATGGAACATCCTCCTAAATATGCTCAAACCCCCTCCTCCTCATCCTCATTCACCCGATCCCGCAATTCCTTCCCCGGCTTGAAATGAGGCACAAATTTCCCATCCAGGCTCACCGACTGCCCAGTCTTAGGATTCCGCCCTACCCTTGGCGCGCGGTAGTGCAGGGAAAAACTCCCAAACCCACGAATCTCAATCCGATCCCCGGTAGCCAGGCACTGCGACATCTGTTCAAGCATGGTCTTGATAGCCAGCTCCACATCCTTGGATGAAAGCAGCCCTTGATGGGTGACAATTCGTTCGATCAACTCCGACTTCGTCATATTTTTCCCTTCTTTTTCAAGCAGCTAGGAAAAGCGCTTCGAAGGTTTTAGCATGACTTGATGAATTTGAACAGCCCATCTACCAACTTATCTGCCGTTTGAATAACACCCGCCATAAGCGACCCACACTCTCAATTGCAGATCACGAGCATGGTACGAGTGACCGCTCCTGCAGGGTTCCAACCGAACAAGTAATCACCCTCTTCGTCCTTGGCGTCGCTGGACCTGGTGATGACCTTATAGCCCTGCATCCTGCATTCGCGGGCGGCGCGTTTCTCGCACTTATCCCAGTTGTTGCCCAACCCCGAGCAATCGACCTCAATGCCGCTGACACCGCGCCTCGCGTGAGTTTTGGCGCTGGTAACGGAACAGCCTGCAAGCATTACCACTGCGAACACCACGATAAGCCTGTTCATCGAAATCCTTAAAAACACGGGAGCGCCTTTATCAATACTCTATTCAGCTCTGACACCAAGGCGTCTGCCTTGGTTCTTGCGTGTTGATTCAGCGAATTTCAGGCACAAAAAAGGGCGACCGAAGTCGCCCTTTTTAACAGCCTTACAGAACTTAGTTCTGTTTAGCCATTGCTTCGCGCAGCAGGGAGGCCATGGTGGTCTCGCCTGTTGCAGCTTCCGGAGCCGATTTCAGGCTCTGGATGGCTTCTTTCTCTTCCACTTCGTCTTTCGACTTGATGGAGAGTTGGATCACGCGGCTCTTGCGATCGACGCTGATGATCTTGGCTTCTACTTCCTGGCCTTCTTTCAGAACGTTGCGCGCGTCTTCAACGCGGTCACGGCTGATTTCGGAGGCTTTCAGAGTCGCTTCGATATCGTCGGCCAGAACGATGATGGCGCCTTTGGCGTCAACTTCTTTCACAGTGCCTTTAACGATTGCGCCTTTGTCGTTCTCTTGAACGTACTCGGAGAACGGATCGCTTTCCAGTTGCTTGATACCCAGGGAGATGCGCTCGCGCTCTGGGTCAACCGACAGGATAACGGTGTCCAGCTCGTCGCCCTTCTTGAAACGACGAACAGCTTCTTCGCCAACTTCGTTCCAGGAGATGTCGGACAGGTGAACCAGGCCGTCGATGCCGCCGTCCAGACCAATGAAGATACCGAAATCGGTGATCGACTTGATGGTGCCGGAGATTTTATCGCCCTTGTTGAACTGGCCAGAGAAATCTTCCCATGGGTTAGATTTGCACTGCTTGATGCCCAGGGAGATACGACGACGCTCTTCGTCGATGTCCAGGACCATGACTTCCACTTCGTCGCCGACTTGTACGACTTTCGAAGGGTGGATGTTCTTGTTGGTCCAGTCCATTTCGGAAACGTGTACCAGGCCTTCAACGCCTTCTTCCAGCTCAGCGAAGCAGCCGTAGTCGGTCAGGTTGGTAACACGTGCGGTGACGCGAGTGCTTTCTGGGTAACGGGCTTTGATAGCGACCCATGGATCTTCACCCAGTTGCTTCAGGCCCAGGGAAACACGGTTGCGCTCGCGATCGTATTTCAGAACCTTGACATCGATCTCGTCGCCAACATTGACGATTTCGGAAGGATGCTTGATACGCTTCCAAGCCATGTCGGTAATGTGCAGCAGGCCATCGACGCCACCCAGATCGACGAATGCGCCGTAATCGGTGAGGTTCTTGACGATACCTTTGACTTGTTGGCCTTCCTGCAGGGATTCCAGCAGAGCTTCACGCTCGGCGGAGTTCTCTGCTTCCAGGACGCTGCGACGGGAAACGACAACGTTGTTGCGCTTCTGGTCGAGTTTGATGACCTTGAATTCGAGTTCTTTGCCTTCCAGGTGCGTGGTGTCGCGCACAGGACGAACGTCGACCAAAGAACCTGGCAGGAACGCACGGATGCCGTTAACGTCGACAGTGAAGCCGCCTTTAACCTTACCGTTGATAACGCCCTTGACCACTTCTTCAGCTGCGAAGGCTGCTTCGAGAACAATCCAGCATTCAGCGCGCTTGGCTTTTTCACGGGACAGCTTGGTTTCACCGAAACCGTCTTCAACCGAGTCCAGAGCAACGTGAACTTCGTCACCGACATTGATTGTCAGATCACCAGCATCGTTGTAGAACTGTTCCAGCGGGATCAGAGCTTCAGACTTCAGACCAGCGTGAACGGTTACCCAGCGAGCTTGGTAATCGATATCAACGATAACACCGGTGATGATGGAGCCTGCCTGAAGGTTCAGGGTTTTTAGGCTTTCTTCAAAGAGTTCCGCAAAGCTTTCGCTCATTTTAATTCCTGTTGATAAGGGCGAAGAATACGCCCATCTCCACACCCCAGACGGTGTGGGTCAGTTTCAGTTAAAAGAAGCCACCGCAGGACTATGACTGGTCCCCTGCGGCCTTCTTGATCACCCGGCGATATCGCGAATGGCGATTTCACTCAAGATGCGTTCCAGCACCTGCTCGATGGACAACTCCGTGGAATCCAGCTGTATGGCATCAGCCGCCGGCTTGAGCGGGGCTACTGCGCGCTGGGTATCACGCTCATCGCGTGCACGGATCTCATCTAGCAGACTCGACAGACTAACACCATCGACTTTGCCCTTCAACTGCAAGTAGCGGCGGCGAGCCCGCTCCTCGGCGCTGGCGGTCAGGAAAATCTTCAGCGGCGCCTCGGGAAACACCACCGTGCCCATGTCGCGGCCATCGGCCACCAGCCCAGGCGGCTCCTGGAAAGCCCGCTGACGCTGCAACAGCGCATCACGCACCGCCGGCAGCGCGGCAACCTGGGAGGCCCAGGAGCCGACCTGCTCGTTACGCAGATCATCGGTCACATCGTCCCCTTCCAGGATGATGCGCTGGGGATGACCTTCCATCGCGCCGACGAACTGCACATCGAGGTGCGCAGCCAGCAGTTTCAGGGATTCTTCGTTGGTCAGGTCGACGCCATGGTTGCGTGCGGCAAACGCCAGCAGGCGGTACAACGCGCCGGAATCCAGCAGGCACCAGCCCAGGCGCTTGGCCAGGATGCCGGCGATCGTGCCTTTGCCCGAGCCGCTTGGCCCGTCGATGGTAATCACCGGTGCTTTGATATTCACAATTGAGCCTCTTGGGCAACACGGATGCCGACTTGGGCACACAGTGTAAGAAAGTTCGGAAAAGACGTAGCAACATTGGCGCAGTCATGGATACGAATCGGCGCAGCCGCCCGCAAGGAAGCCACACTGAAGGCCATGGCAATCCGGTGATCGCCATGGGCATGGACTTCACCACCACCCATCAGGCCACCGTCAATGATAATCCCATCGGCGGTCGGTTCACACTTCACCCCCAACACCTGCAGACCGTCGGCCATGACCTGGATACGGTCGGACTCCTTAACACGCAACTCTTCGGCGCCCCGCAAAATGGTCCGGCCTTCAGCGCAGGCGGCCGCGACGAACAACACCGGGAATTCATCAATAGCCAGGGGCACCAGCGCTTCTGGAATCTCGATACCCTTCAATACAGCTGCCCGCACCCGCAGGTCAGCGACAGGCTCGCCACCCACTTCGCGCGGGTTTTCCAAGGTGATATCGGCCCCCATCAACCGCAGGATATCGATCACCCCGGTGCGGGTCGGGTTGACGCCGACATGCTCCAGCAATAACTCGGAGCCCGCGGCAATCGAAGCCGCCACCAGGAAGAATGCCGAAGAGGAGATGTCCCCCGGCACTTCAATATGGGCAGCCGTCAGTACATGACCCGATTCCACCGATGCGGTAGCGCCTTCCACCGCAACCGGGTAACCAAAACCGCGCAACATACGCTCGGTATGGTCACGGGTCGGCGCAGGCTCGGTCACCGCAGTTTGACCTTCGGCATACAGCCCCGCCAGCAACAGGCACGATTTGACCTGGGCACTGGCCATCGGCATTACATAGCTCATGCCTTTGAGCGCCTGGCCGCCACGAATGGTCAGCGGCGGACGCCCTTCCGGCCCGGTCTCGATCACCGCACCCATGTCCCGCAATGGCTTGGCCACGCGGTTCATCGGGCGCTTGGACAGGGAAGCATCGCCGGTCAACACGCTGTCAAAGCGTTGTGCCGCCAACAAACCGGACAGCAGGCGCATGGACGTACCGGAATTGCCCAGGTAGATCGGCCCCGGCGCCGGCTTCAAGCCGTGCAAGCCCACACCATGAATGGTCACGCGCCCATGGTGCGGCCCTTCAATCACCACGCCCATGTCGCGAAACGCCTGCAGGGTCGCCAGGGCGTCTTCACCCTCAAGGAACCCTTCCACCTCCGTCACGCCCTCGGCCAACGAGCCGAGCATGATCGAGCGATGGGAGATCGACTTGTCACCCGGCACCCGGATACGCCCGCTCAAGCGGCCGCCCGGGTTGGCGAGGAAGGTCAGGTCATCGGCGTTCACAGCGGTTTCCATATAGGCCCGGCGAGCCAGGATCTTGCTGAAATGCTCACGCGCCACCCGCGCACGGGTGAACACGCCCAATAATTGATGGCCATCCCCGGCATCGACCGCGTCGCGCAACGCGTCGAGGTCACTGCGGAAGGTGTCCAGGGTGCGCAACACCGCTTCGCGATTGGCGAGAAAGATGTCGTGCCACATCACCGGATCGCTGCCGGCAATCCGCGTGAAATCGCGGAAGCCACCGGCGGCGTAACGGAAAATCTCGAGGTTTTCGTTGCGCTTGGCCAGGGAGTCCACCAGGCCGAATGCCAACAGATGGGGCAAATGGCTGGTCGCCGCCAGCACTTCGTCGTGGCGCTCGACCTGCATATGTTCCACATCCGCCCCCAGCTCACGCCAGAGACGATCCACCACCGCCAGCGCGGCCGGATCGGTTTGTTCCAGCGGCGTCAGGATCACTTTATGGCGGCGGAACAGCTGCGCATTGGACGCCTCCACCCCGCTCTGCTCGGAGCCGGCAATCGGATGGCCCGGCACAAAGCGCGACGGCATGCCACCAAAGGCCTGCTGCGCGGCCCGCACCACATTGCCCTTGGCACTGCCGACGTCCGTCAGGATCGCCTGGCCCAGGTCCATGCCGGCCAATACCGCCAGCAGTTTCTCCATGGCCAGGATCGGCACAGCGAGCTGGATGACGTCAGCTCCCTGACACGCCAGCGCCAGGTCCGCCTCGCAGCGATCCACCACACCCAACTCCACCGCCAGCTTGCGCGATTGCGGGTCCAGGTCCACACCGACTACTTCGCCGCACAGCCCGCTTTCGCGCAGGCCTTTGGCGAAGGAGCCACCGATCAAGCCCAGGCCGACCACCACCAGGCGACCGATCATAGGCACGGCAGGTTGCAATGCAGTGACATCAACCACGAGCCAGGACCTTGGCCAGCGCCTCCAGGAAGCGGCTGTTTTCAGCCGGCAAGCCGATGGTGATCCGCAGGTGGTTCGGCATGCCGTAGTTGGCCACCGGCCGCACGATCACACCTTCGCGCAGCAGCCCCTGGAATACCGGGGCAGCCACTTGACCAAGGTCGACACAGATGAAGTTGCCCTTGGAGGGAATCCAGCCCAGGCCCAACGCACGGAAGCCATCCTGCAACTGCAACATGCCGCTTGCGTTGATGCGGCGACCTTCTTCCAGGTACTCGGTATCCTTCACCGCCGCACAGGCTGCCGCCAGGGCGAGGCTGTTGACGTTGAACGGCTGGCGTACGCGGTTCAGTACATCGGCAACCACCGCAGTCGACAGGCCATAGCCGACCCGCAGCGACGCCAGGCCATAAGCCTTGGAGAAGGTGCGCGACACCAGCAGGTTCGGGTAGGCCGCCAGGAAATCCAGGCCGTCCGGCAGGTCGCTGCCTTCGGCGTACTCGATGTAGGCCTCGTCCAACACCACCAGTACATGCTCAGGCACGTCCTGCAGGAAGTCGTTAAGCGCCCGTGCATCGAACCAGGTGCCGGTCGGGTTGTTCGGGTTGGCGATAAACACGACGCGGGTCTGGGCGTCGATGGCGGTCAGCATGGCCGGCAGGTCATGACCCCAGTCCTTGGCAGGAATCACACGGGCGTCGGCACCGACCGCCTGGGTGACGATCGGGTAGACCGCAAACGCGTGCTCGCTGAACACGGCGTTCAGGCCCGGCGCCAGGTAGGCACGCCCGACCAGCTCGAGGATGTCATTGGAACCGTTGCCCAGGGTGACCTGGTTCAGCTCGACCCGGCATGTTTCTGCCAACAGGGACTTGAGGGCGAAGCCATTGCCGTCCGGGTAACGGGTCAGCTCGGCCAATTCTTCGCGAATCGCCGCCAATACCTTGGGGCTTGGGCCCAGTGGGTTCTCGTTACTCGCCAGCTTGACGATTTTGGAAGGATCCAGGTTCAACTCACGCGCCAGCTCGTCCACAGGCTTGCCCGGAACGTAAGGCGACAGTTGTTGCACGCCCGGCTGGGCCAGGACGAGGAAGTTGCCACTCATGTTAAAGCCTCACAAAACCGCTTTCGGGTAAGAGCCCAGCACCTTGAGTGCCACGGCTTCCTGACTGATCTTCTCCAGCACGCCCTTGACCAGCGGATCGCGGTGGTGGCCGATAAAGTCGATAAAGAACACGTAAGTCCATTTACCGCTGCGCGAAGGACGCGTCTCGATGCGCGTCAGGTCAATCCCGTTGTCGTGGAACGGCACCAGCAGCTCATGCAGCGCGCCGGGCTTGTTGCTCATGGAGACGATGATCGAAGTCTTGTCGTCGCCGGTCGGCGGCACTTCCTGGCTGCCGATCATCAGGAAACGCGTGGAGTTGTCCGGGCGATCCTCGATTTTCTCGGCCAGGCGCGTCAGGCCATACAGGCCTGCCGCCATATCACCGGCGATCGCCGCCGAATTCCATTCACCCTTGACCCGCTTGGCCGCTTCGGCGTTGCTGGACACCGCCACGCGCTCCACATTCGGGTAATGCGCATCCAGCCACTTGCGGCACTGGGCCAGGGACTGGGCGTGGGAATAGATGCGGCTGATGCTGTCGGTCTTGGTGTTCTCACCCACCAACAGGTGATGGTGGATGCGCAGCTCGACTTCGCCGCAGATCACCATGTCGTGCTCAAGGAAGCTGTCCAGCGTGTGGTTGACCGCGCCTTCGGTGGAGTTTTCCACCGGTACCACGCCAAAGTTCACCGCGCCGGCCGCCACTTCACGGAACACCTCGTCGATGGCCGCCATCGGCTTGCTGATCACCGCGTGGCCGAAGTGCTTCATGGCCGCCGCCTGGGTGAAGGTGCCTTCCGGGCCGAGGTAGGCCACTTTCAGCGGCTGCTCGAGCGCCAGGCACGACGACATGATTTCACGGAACAACCGCGCCATCTCTTCGTTGCCCAGCGGGCCCTTGTTACGCTCCATGACGCGCTTGAGCACCTGGGCTTCACGCTCCGGCCGGTAGAACACCGGCACTTCGCCCTCCGCCAGGGACGCCATCTTCACCCGTGCCACTTCCTGGGCGCAGCGCGCACGCTCACTGATCAGCTCCAGGACTTTCTCGTCCAGGCTGTCAATGCGTACACGCAGGGCCTTGAGTTCTTGTTCAGACATTAGCCGTGTTCCTTTTCGAACTCTGCCATGTAGGCAACCAGCGCGTTGATCGCATGGATGTCGACAGCGTTGTAGATGGAGGCGCGCATGCCGCCTACCGAACGGTGCCCCTTGAGGTTCAGCAGGCCACGGGCGTCGGCACCGGCCAGGAATGGCTTGTCCAGGCGGTCATCGGCCAGGCGGAACGGCACGTTCATCCAGGAGCGGTCGGTGAGGTTGATGGGGTTGCTGTACAGGCCACTGGCGTCGATGAAGTCGTACAGGGTGCGCTTCTTCTCTTCGTTGAGCTTGCCCATGGCAGCCACGCCGCCCTGCTCCTTCAGCCACTCGAACACCAGGCCCGACAGGTACCAGGCGAAGGCCGGCGGGGTGTTGTACATCGAGCCGTTGTCGGCCGCGACCTTGTAGTTGAGCATGGTCGGGCACAGCGAACGGGCGCGACCCAGTAGGTCCTCACGGACGATATTGACCAGGATGCCGCTCGGGCCGATGTTCTTCTGCGCACCGGCGTAGATCATGCCGTAGCGCGACACATCGATAGGCCGCGAGAGGATGTCCGAGGACATGTCGCACACCAGCGGAACGTCGCCGACTTCCGGCACCCAGTCGAACTCCAGGCCGCCAATGGTTTCGTTCGCGACGTAGTGCACGTAGGCCGCATCCTTGGACAGCTTCCATTCGTTCTGACCGGGAATGGCGAAGTAGTCGTAGGGCTTGGCGGTGCCGGCCACATTGACATGACCGTAGCGCGAGGCCTCTTCAATGGCCTTCTGCCCCCAGATGCCGGTGTCGATGTAGTCGGCCGTGCCGTCTTCCGGCAGCAGGTTCAGCGGGATCTGGGCGAACTGCTGGCTCGCGCCGCCTTGCAGGAACAGCACTTTGTAGTTGGATGGAATGTCGAGCAAGTCGCGCAGATCCTGCTCGGCCTTGGTGGCAATGGACACGAACTCATCGCTGCGATGGCTCATTTCCATCACGGAGAGGCCTTTTCCATGCCAGTCGAGGAGTTCACCCTGCGCACGCTGCAGGACTGCTTCAGGAAGCGCCGCGGGACCGGCACAGAAGTTATAGGCTCTCTTGCTCACATCCAATCTCACTCTGATCTGGTGGGGTGGTGCAATAAATCGGGTTTCAATACTTTCATAAGGGACAAACAACAAGGGGGCGAATCTTCATCCGCCCCCTGTGTGTCCGCTTATTCCTGCGGTTCTTCTTCGTCTGCGGCAGCATCGAGGGTTGGCTCGTCGACGCTGTCATCGCCGGTTGCGATCACCTCGCCTTCGAACTCCTCACCTTCCAGCTCTTCGCCTTCGACTTCCGATGGTTCCTGGACACGCTCCAGGCCGACCAGTTTTTCGTCCTTGGCCAGCTTGATCAAGGTCACACCCTGGGTGTTACGGCCCAGGCTCGACACTTCGGCCACACGGGTACGCACCAGGGTGCCCTGGTCGGAAATCAGCATGATTTCCTCGCCATCGAGCACCTGGACCGCGCCGACCAGACGGCCGTTGCGGTCGTTGCTGACCATGGCGATCACGCCCTGGCCGCCACGCTTGTACTCCGGGAACTCGCTGATGGCGGTGCGCTTGCCATAACCACGCTCGGAAGCGGTGAGGATCTGGCTGCCTTCTTCCGGGATCAGCATCGAAATCAGCTTCTGCCCTTCCGGCAGGCGCATGCCGCGCACACCGCGGGCGGTACGGCCCATGGCGCGAACGTCGGATTCCTTGAAGCGTGTCACTTTGCCGCCGTCGGAGAACAGCATGACTTCACGCTCGCCATCGGTGATGGCCGCGCTGATCAGTACGTCGCCTTCGTCCAGCTCCAGGGCGATCAGACCCACGCTGCGCTGGCGGCTGAAGGATTCCAGCGGGGTCTTCTTCACGGTGCCCTTGGCGGTGGCCATGAAGATGAAGTGACCTTCGGTGTATTCCTCGACCGGCAGCATGGTGGTGATGTATTCATCACTGTCCAGCGGCAGCAGGTTGACCAACGGACGACCACGGGCAGCACGGGAAGCTTCCGGGATTTCGTAGGTCTTGAGCCAGTACACCTTGCCCTTGCTGGAGAACAGCAACAGCGTGGTGTGGCTGTTGGCGACCAGCAGGTGAGCGATGTAGTCCTCATCCTTCACGCCGGTAGCCGATTTACCTTTACCGCCACGACGCTGGGCCTGGTACGCAGCCAATGGCTGGGTCTTGGCATAGCCACCGTGGGAGATGGTCACCACGCGCTCTTCTTCCGGGATCATGTCACCCAGGGTCAGGTCGAGGCGAGCATCGAGGATTTCGGTGCGGCGCACGTCGCCGTATTCGGCGCGGATCACTTCCAGTTCTTCGCGGATCACTTCCATCAGGCGCACGGCGCTGTTGAGGATGCGGATCAGCTCGCCGATCTGGTTGAGGATCTCCTGGTACTCGGCCAGCAGCTTCTCGTGTTCCAGGCCGGTCAGGCGGTGCAGGCGCAGTTCCAGGATGGCCTGGGCCTGTTCCGGCGACAGGAAGTACTTGCCATCGCGCAAGCCGTATTGCGGGTCCAGTGTCTCCGGGCGGCACGAGTCGGCACCGGCACGTTCAACCATCGCCACCACGGCGCTGGATTCCCATGGCATCTTGATCAGCGCTTCCTTGGCTTCCGACGGCGTCGGCGAGGCCTTGATCAGGGCGATGACCGGGTCGATGTTCGACAGCGCTACAGCCTGGCCTTCCAGGATGTGGCCGCGCTCGCGGGCCTTGCGCAGCTCGAACACGGTACGGCGGGTAACCACTTCGCGACGGTGACGTACGAAGGCTTCCAGCAGGTCCTTGAGGTTCAGGATGCGTGGGCGGCCGTCGATCAGTGCAACCACGTTGATACCAAACACGCTCTGCAGCTGGGTCTGGGCGTAGAGGTTGTTGAGGATCACCTCAGGCACTTCGCCACGACGCAGCTCGATCACCACGCGCATACCGTCTTTGTCGGATTCGTCGCGCAGCTCGGTGATGCCTTCGAGTTTCTTCTCTTTAACCAGCTCGGCGATCTTCTCGATCAGACGCGCCTTGTTCAGCTGGTACGGGAGCTCGGTGATGACGATCTGCTGGCGGCCACCGACCTTGTCGATGTCCTCGATGATCGAGCGGGCGCGCATGTAAATACGGCCGCGACCGGTGCGGTAGGCTTCGATGATGCCGGCGCGACCGTTGATGATCGCGGCGGTCGGGAAGTCCGGGCCCGGAATGTATTGCATCAGCTCATCGACGGTCAGCTCAGGGTTGTCGATGAGGGCCAGGCAACCGTCGATGACTTCACCGAGGTTGTGCGGCGGGATGTTGGTGGCCATGCCCACGGCGATACCGCTGGAACCGTTGACCAGCAGGTTGGGAATCTTGGTCGGCATGACCGCCGGGATCATTTCGGTGCCGTCGTAGTTCGGCACCCAGTCCACGGTTTCTTTATGCAGGTCGGCCAGCAGCTCGTGCGCCAGCTTGGTCATGCGCACTTCGGTGTATCGCATGGCCGCGGCGTTGTCGCCGTCGACCGAACCGAAGTTGCCCTGGCCGTCTACCAGCAGGTAGCGCAGGGAAAACGGCTGGGCCATCCGAACGATGGTGTCGTACACCGCAGTGTCGCCGTGAGGGTGATACTTACCGATCACGTCACCGACAACACGGGCAGATTTCTTGTACGGCTTGTTCCAGTCGTTACCCAGCTCGCTCATTGCGAACAGCACACGCCGGTGCACGGGCTTCAAGCCATCGCGCGCATCAGGCAGTGCCCGACCGACAATCACGCTCATCGCGTAGTCGAGGTAGGACTGTTTCAGCTCGTCTTCGATATTGACCGGGAGGATTTCTTTGGCCAGTTCGCCCATGAGAAGCCTGATTCCTTTTTCGGGTGAAACCTCGTCGCATCCATATGGGACGAACGAAGCTCGCCGTCGCCGGCACACTGCCTGACAACGACTTACGACAAATCAACGAGTTATGACACGGATCTGCACGTTATGGGCAACCCCTGGGGGCGGCCCTGGAAACCGCCGGATGTTATCACAATCGCCGCCACGCACCTATCCCCCTGATGCGCATGGAGACTAGTAATTTGACGGATGACAGGCTTGAGGAGGCCGAGAGGGGCTCAGAGATGGGGTGGTGCTTTTTTTTGAGGGCGGATCCGAGGGTTTTATTGACTTTCAGGGCCAATCGGGGGCAAGCCCCCTCCCACACTTTAATTGTGAACAGTCAAAATGCGGCAGGGGGCTTGCCCCCGATAGCCATTTCATAGACACCACAGCCCTCAATGCAGCCGCTTGCGGCACATCAGCTTGGCCAATTTCGCCGTATCCGGCCGCTCAATCACGCCCTTCTCCGTCACAATCACATCAATCAAGTCGGCCGGAGTCACATCAAATACCGGATTAAACGCATTGACCTCCAAGCGCTGCCCCATGACCTCCAGCAGCTCACCGGGATCGCGCTCCTCCAAGGCCACATCGTCACCAGTGGCCATCATCAGGTCCAGGCTCGAACTCGGCGCCACCACCATGAAACGCACGCCGTGGTGCATGGCGCACACCGCCAATTGATAGGTGCCGATCTTGCTGATCACATCGCCATTGGCGGCAATGCAATCAGCGCCGACGATCACCCAGGTGATGCCCTTGGTCTTGAGGAGATGCGCACCGGCCGAGTCGGCATTCACAGTGACCGGGATCCCCTCGCCCGCCAGCTCCCAGGCGGTCAGCCGCGAGCCTTGCAGCCATGGGCGGGTTTCATTGGCGTAGACGTGCTCGACCAAGCCTTCCAGGAAGGCCGCGCGAATCACCCCGAGGGCCGTGCCGACACCGCCGGTTGCCAAGGCGCCGGCGTTGCCATGGGTCAAGATCGCCTGGGCGTTGCCCTGATGCTTGCGAATCCGCTCAACGCCCAACTGGGCCATGACGAGGTTGGCTTCCCGGTCGCTTTCATGGATAGCGATCGCTTCAGCCTCCAGCACCGCCAGCGGATCGGCGTGCTTCTTGACGCGATCCAGGCGATCGCGCATGCGCTTGAGCGCCCAGAACAGGTTCGAGGCGGTCGGACGGGTATCGGCCAGTAGTGCGTAGTCCTCTTCCCAGGCGGCCTGCCAGTCACCGCCCTCGGCGATGCGCTCGCGAGCGGCGAGCACCAGGCCATAGGCCGCGCTGATGCCGATGGCCGATGCGCCACGCACCACCATGGCGCGAATGGCCGCAGCCACTGCATCGACCGTGGTGCAGGCCACCCAGCGTTCCTGGGACGGCAGGGCGCGTTGATCGAGCAGGTGCAGCGTGCCATCACGCCAATCGATGGCCTTCACTTTCTCCGCTGCCAACAGTCGATCGCGCATCCATCACCCCATACTCATCAACAAAAGCCGCCGATTATAGCGATCCGCCAGCCAGGACGCTCGGGTATACTTCGCGCTTCTTTTATAGCTGCCCGGGAAGAAGCCTGCGATGACCTCCACTGCCGCCCCGCTCGACTTATTGCTACTGCCAACCTGGCTGGTACCTGTCGAACCCGCCGGCGTGGTGCTCAAGGACCATGGCGTGGGCATCCGCAATGGGCGTATCGCCTTTATCGGTCCACGGGCTGCGGCGTTGAAGCTGTCGGCCACTGACGTGCGCGAACTGCCGGGCATGTTGCTCAGTCCAGGCCTGATCAACGCCCACGGGCATGCGGCGATGAGCCTGTTTCGCGGTCTGGCCGATGACCTGCCCTTGATGACCTGGCTGGAAAAACACATCTGGCCCGCCGAAGCCAAGTGGGTCGACGAGGCCTTCGTGCGTGACGGCACCGACCTGGCCATTGCCGAGCAGCTCAAGGGCGGTATCACCTGCTTCTCGGACATGTACTTCTACCCCAAGGTCGCCAGCGATTGCGTGCATAACAGCGGCATGCGTGCGCAGATCGCGATTCCGATCCTCGACTTCCCGATTCCCGGCGCCGGCACCGCCGATGAGGCGATCCGCCAGGGCATCGAGCTGTTCGGCGACCTCAAGCACCATCCGCGCATCAAGATCACCTTCGGCCCCCACGCGCCCTATACGGTGTGCGATGCCAACCTGGAAAAGATCCGGGTCATCGCCGAAGAGCTGGACGCCGCGATCCATATGCATGTGCATGAAACCGCTTTCGAGGTACAACAGGCCGTCGAACAGACCGGCGAGCGGCCATTGGCGCGCCTGGGACGCCTCGGTTTGCTGGGCCCGCGCTTCCAGGCCGTTCATATGACCCAAATCAGCGAGGACGACCTGGCTTTGCTGGTAGAAAGCAACACCAGCGTGATCCATTGCCCGGAATCGAACCTGAAACTGGCCAGTGGCTTCTGCCCGGTGGAGCGTCTATGGCAGGCGGGCGTCAATGTGGCCATCGGCACCGATGGCGCCGCCAGCAACAACGACCTGGACCTGCTGGGTGAAACCCGTACCGCCGCGATGCTGGCCAAGGCCGTCGCGGGTTCGGCCACCGCCCTGGACGCCCACCGTGCGCTACGCATGGCTACGCTCAACGGTGCACGTGCCATGGGCCTGGAAAGTGAAATCGGCTCCCTGGAAGTGGGCAAGGCGGCGGATATGGTCGCCTTCGATCTGACGGGGCTGGCGCAACAACCGATCTACGATCCGGTCTCACAGCTTATATATGCCACCGGACGCGATTGCGTGAAACACCTTTGGGTCGCCGGCAAGCAGTTGCTCGACGACCGGCAACTCACCCGCATGGATGAACAACAGTTGACCACCACGGCCATTGCCTGGGGAAAACGCATCAGCGGGCACACCGAATAACGCTGGCTCTGAACCTGCGTGTTCAGGACCGACAAACCGATTTATCAGATTTAGAGGATTCACCATGAGCAACGTCGACCACGCCGAAATCGCCAAGTTTGAAGCCCTGGCCCACCGCTGGTGGGACCGCGAAAGCGAGTTCAAACCCCTGCACGACATCAACCCGCTGCGGGTCAACTGGATTGACGAACGCGTCAACCTGGCCGGCAAGAAGGTGCTGGACGTCGGTTGCGGCGGCGGCATCCTCAGCGAAGCCATGGCCCAGCGCGGCGCCACCGTGATGGGGATCGACATGGGCGAAGCGCCGCTGGCCGTGGCCCAGTTGCACCAGCTGGAATCCGGCGTGAGCGTGGAATATCGCCAGATCACCGCCGAAGCCCTGGCCGAGCAAATGCCCGAGCAGTTCGACGTGGTCACCTGCCTGGAAATGCTGGAGCACGTACCAGACCCATCGTCGGTGATCCGCGCCTGCTTCCGCATGGTCAAGCCGGGCGGCCAGGTGTTCTTCTCCACCATCAACCGCAACCCCAAGGCCTACCTGTTCGCGATCATCGGCGCCGAATACATCATGAAGCTGCTGCCGCGCGGCACCCACGATTTCAAGAAATTCATCCGCCCTTCCGAACTGGGTGCGTGGAGCCGCCAGGCCGGGCTGACCGTCAAGGACATCATCGGCCTGACCTACAACCCGCTGACCAAGCACTACAAACTGGCCAGCGACGTTGACGTCAACTACATGATCCAGACCCTGCGCGAGGAGTAAGCCTGTGAAGTTGCGAGCGGTTCTCTTCGACATGGACGGTACCCTGCTGGACACTGCGCCGGACTTTATCGCCATCTGCCAGGCGATGCGCGCCGACCGCGACCTGCCACCAATCAACCCACAGCATATCCGCGATGAAATCTCCGGCGGTGCGCGGGCGATGGTGGCCGTGACCTTCTCGATGGACCCGGAATCCCCCGGCTTTGAAGAGCTGCGCCTGGAGTTCCTCGAGCGTTACCTGAAGGGTTGTGCGGTCCACAGCACACTGTTCGACGGCATGGCCGAACTGCTGGAAGACATCGAGAAATCCAAGCTGATCTGGGGCGTGGTCACCAACAAGCCACTGCGCTTTGCCGAGCCGATCATGCAGCAACTGGGCCTGGCCAAGCGCTCGGCGCTGCTGATCTGCCCGGACCATGTGAAAAACAGCAAGCCGGACCCGGAGCCGATGATCCTGGCGTGCAAGATGCTCGGCCTGGACCCGGCCAGTGTGTTGTTCGTGGGGGATGACCTGCGTGACATCGAGTCCGGCCGCGACGCCGGCACCCGCACGGCGGCGGTCACCTATGGCTATATCCACCCGGACGACAACCCGCGCCATTGGGGCGCGGATGTGGTGGTGGATCACCCGCTGGAACTGCGCAAGGTGCTGGATAACGCACTGTGCAGTTGCTGATGGCTCACCAACCCAGCTGACCTATGATGATCCCCTGTGGGAGGGGCGGTGCGACGATTCGACTTGCCCCCGATTGCAGTGTGTCAGTTACTGCATTTGTTGACTGATCCACCGCTATCGGGGGCAAGCCCCCTCCCACAGGGGATCTCCACCGGTCTCAAGTTTTGTGCTGAAACATGTTGAATTCTGTCGAGGCTTTTTATGTTTGATTACTCTGCACGTCCAGAACTGCTCAAAGGCCGGATCATCCTGGTGACCGGCGCCGGTCGCGGAATTGGCGCGGCGGCGGCGAAAACCTACGCCGCCCATGGCGCCACCGTGCTGTTGCTGGGCAAGACCGAAGCCAACCTGGCCCAGGTGTATGACGAGATCGAAGCGGCCGGCCACCCGCAGCCGGTGGTGATCCCCTTCAACCTGGAGACCGCCCTGCCCCATCAATACGATGAGCTGGCAGCGATGATCGAAAAAGAATTCGGCCACCTCGATGGCCTGCTGCACAACGCCTCGATCATCGGCCCACGTACGCCGATCGAGCAGTTGTCCGGCGAGAACTTCATGCGGGTGATGCACATCAACGTCAATGCGATGTTCATGCTCACCAGCACGTTGTTGCCGCTGCTCAAGCTGTCCCAGGATGCGTCGGTGGTGTTCACCTCCAGCAGCGTCGGGCGCAAGGGCCGGGCGTATTGGGGCGCTTACGGGGTGTCGAAATTCGCCACTGAAGGCTTGATGCAGACCCTGGCGGATGAGCTCGAAGACGTGGCTGCAGTAAGAGCCAACAGCATCAACCCAGGCGGCACGCGCACCAGCATGCGGGCCCAGGCATATCCAGGGGAGAACCCGATGGAAAGGCCGGCACCGGAAGAGATCATGCCGGTGTACCTGTACCTGATGGGCCCGGACAGTACCGGCATTAATGGGCAGGCGTTTGACGCCCAGTAACAACTGACACACCGGAACTAAATGTGGAAGGGGGCTTGCCCCCGATTGCAGGGTGTCAGTCACTGTATCTGTGACTGACCCAACGCTATCGGGGGCAAGCCCCCTCCCACATTTGTATTGCGGTGTTCTCTAGGCCTTAGTTTTTCACGACATCTTCAAGCGTGAAACGACCCAACGGGTTTTGCAGGAAGTTGCTCACATTCTTGCGTGAGATGTTGATGTACGGGCTGTAGTACAGGTCGATCCAGTTCACATCCTGTTTCGCCAGTTTCTGCAGTTCGACATACATCTGCTCACGCTTGACCGGGTCAGCCTCGATGCGCGCCGCCGCCACCAGCTCCTTGACCTTGTCGTTCTTGTAGCGGGTCATGTAGTTCTGGTTGGTGTCGTGACCCAGTACGAAGGTGGTCTTCTGGTCCGGGTCGAGGATGTCGTTGGTCCAGTACATCACCGAAATATCGTACTCACCGTCCACCAGCATCTGCCAGCTTTGGGTCGGGTCGACCTTCTGCAGGTTGGCGGTCACGCCGACCTTGGCCAACTGGTCCTTGATGATCACCGCGATCTGCTCGTCGGCTTCGTTGCCGGCGTTGACCACATAGTTGAGCTTCAAGTCCTTCGCGCCAGCCTTTTCCAACAGTTTCTTGGCGGCGGTCGGGTCATACGGGCGTTGCAGGTTGTTGGCGTAGTGGAACAACGAGCCTTTCGGGATGTAGGAATAGGCCACCGTGCCCTGACCGTAGGTCGCGGTTTTCACCAGCGACTGTTTGTCGATGGCCATGTCCAGCGCCTCGCGTACTTCCTGCTTGGCCAGCAGACCGTGGGCGTGGTTGATCAGCAGGTGATCTTCACGGGTGGACGGGTCGGAGTGGATCACCACGTTCTTGTCTTTCTTCAGCTCTTCAACCCGGGAAAACGGTACGAAGATCGCCGTGTCCAGCTCGTTGTTCTGCACCATGCGCATCCGCGTGTTGTCGTCGGTCACGGAGACCCACTCCACGCCATCCAGGCTGACCTTCTTGGCCTGCCAGAAGTTCGGGTTCTTCTTCAGGATGACCCGGTCGCCCTTGCGCCATTCGTCTACGGTAAACGCGCCGGAGGTCACCGGATTCTCGGAATAGGCGTCTTCCCCCATTTTGGTCATGGCTTTTTCCGACAGGATCGACACCGTCGGCGAGGCCAGTTGCGACAGGAAGGCGACCGCCGGAGTCTTCAGTGTGACAACCAGGGTTTTCGAGTCCGTCGCTTTGGCGGTGTCGATCAGGTTGAAGGGATCAGCCCACAACGAAGCCTTGTTATCGCGGATGCGCAACAGGCTGAACGCTGCATCCTCGGCGGTGATCGCCGAGCCATCGGAGAACTTCGCATCGCGCAGCTTGAAGGTGTAGGTCAGGCCGTCCTTGGAAATATCCCAGCTTTCAGCCAGGCCCGGCTCCATCTTGGTCCCCAGGTTGTCCACGCGTACCAGGGTGTCGTAGACGTTGGCAAATACCCAGGTATCGCGGTTTTGCGCGCTTTTGATCGGGTCGAACGTGGTGCTGTCTTCACGGCAACCGATGGTCAGGACGCCGGCGGCCTGGGCCAGGCCGGCGGTCAACGACCAGGCGGTCAGCGTGGCAGCGGCGAGCAATTTCAAGTGGCGCGATTGCATGTCATAACTCCTTGTTCATGATGGGCAGGAAGGGTCAACGGTTCTTCAAGCACGCAACTGTATCGATGCTCGTGCAGGGAATGGATAGGCGGCAATACCACGGAACACATCGTCCGGGCGTACCGGCAACGCGGGTGGAAGGCACAGCCCGTAGGCAAATTCAGCGGGCTCGGCGGCTCGCCAGGTAACGGCTGCGTCGGCAAGGGCCGGTGCGGATCGATCTCCGGAATCGCCTCGATCAACGCCGCCGTATACGGATGGCGCGGCGCGGTGAAGACCGCTTCCACCGGCCCTTCCTCGACGATCTTGCCCAGGTACATCACCGCCACGCGGTCGCACAGGCGCCGCACGATGGCCAAATCGTGGGCGATAAACAGGATCGCCAGGTTCATGCGCTGTTGCAGTTCCAACAGCAGGTTGATGATCTGGCCCTGGATCGATACATCCAGGGCCGCCACGCATTCATCGGCGATGATCAAGCGCGGCTCCACCGCCAGCGCCCGGGCAATACCGACACGCTGGCATTGGCCGCCACTGAGGGCGCCGGGTTTGCGACTGGCCAGTTCGGGGCGCAGGCCGACCAGGTCAAGCAGTTCGTTGACGCGAGCCGGGATGCGCGCTGCCGGGACTTTGCGCTGCACCCGCAGCACCTCGGCGATGGTTTCGCCGATGGTGTGGCGCGGGTTCAACGCGGCGTAGGGATCCTGGAAGATCATCGCCGTTTCCTGGCGCAGGCGCGCGATGTCGATCGCGCTGCCATGGGCCATATCGATGCCATCGAACAGCACCTGCCCGGCACTGATCGGGTTGAGGTGCAGGATCGCGCGGCCCAGGGTGCTTTTGCCGCTGCCGGACTCCCCCACCAACCCCAGGGTTTCACCGGCTGCAAGGTTCAGCGACACACCGTTCACCGCCCTCACCCATTGCTTGTTCAGGCCGAACACCCCCGTGCCGGACGCGGCGAACCGCACCTCCAGGTCCTTGATCTGCAACAGGCTCATGGGCGTGCTCCCAACGGGTAGTGACAGGCCACGCGCGCCCCTTCGGGCAACCGTTCGGTGCACAACGCGCCGACCTGCGGGCAACGCGGGTTGAAGCGGCAGCCACCGGGCAATGCATCGAGCAAGGGCGGCTGGCCGGGGATGGTACGCAGCAACCCAGGGCCACTGCCGTGGGCCGGTTGGCAATCAATCAGGCCGGCGGTGTAGGGGTGTTGCGGGTGGGCGAGCACGTCGTACTTGCTGCCGTGTTCGCACAGGCGCCCGGCATACATCACGGCGATGGAATCGCAGGTTTGCGCGACCACGCCGAGGTCGTGGGTGATCATGATGAGCGACAGGCCGCGCTGGTCACGCAGGTCCAGCAACAGGCGCAGGATCTGTGCCTGCACGGTCACGTCCAACGCCGTGGTCGGCTCGTCGGCAATCAATACGTTCGGGTTGCAGCCCAGGGCCACGGCGATCATCGCGCGCTGGCGCATGCCACCGGAAAATTCATGGGGATAGTTGTCGACCCGTGCCTGGGGATCGGGAATGCCCACCTGGCGCAACACTTCGATGGCTTGTCGGCGCGCGTGTTTTTTTGACGCGCCCTGATGCAGGCGGATGCCTTCGGCGATCTGATCGCCGATGCGCATCAAGGGGTCGAGGTGGCTGCTGGGGTTCTGGAAGATCATGCCCAACTGTCCGCCACGCACCGCGCGCATGCCGGTGTCATCCAGTTGCAGCAGGTCCTGGCCCGCCAGGCGTACCGCACCGCCCTGCACACGCAGGTTGGGCGACGGCAACAGGCGCATCAAGCCACGGCAGGCCATGGTCTTGCCCGAGCCGCTTTCACCCACCAGACCGAGGATCTCGCCTTCGGCCAGGTCGAAGGACACGCGGTCGACCAAGGTCACATCGCGCCCGCTGTTGTTGGCGATCACACTAAGATCCCGCACTTGAAGCAGACTCATGAGCGATCCCCCAACACTTGCGCCACACCATCGGCCAGCAGGCTGAAGCCCATGGCCAGGGTCACGATGGCCAGCCCCGGAAAGGTGCAGATCCACCAGGCCGTGGTAATAAACGCCTGCCCTTCGGCAATCATCGTCCCCCACTCCGCCGTCGGCGGTTGCACGCCCAGGCCCAGGTAGCTCACGGCGGCACCGTTGAGCAGTACCAGCACCGCGTCAGACATGGAAAATACAATCGAGCCAAACATCGCATTCGGCAGCAAATGCCGGAACAGGATGCGCCCATGGCCAAAGCCCAGGCTCTTGGCTGCCAGGGCGAAGTCGCTTTCCTTGAGCACCAGGATCTGGGAGCGGATCAGCCGTGCATACGACACCCAGCCCACCAGCGCCATGGCGATATAAAAACTCTTCAGGCCCGGACCGAGAATAGCCATGATCGCCAGCATCAACACCAGGAACGGGAACGCCAGGATCACATCGATCACGCGCATGCAGAAACTGTCGAAGCGCCCGCCGATATAGCCGGAAACCGCGCCGACAAACGTGCCGATCATGAACGGGAAAATTACCCCGATAATGGCCAGTTGCAGATCGACGCGCGCGCCCCAGATCACCCTCGAAAGGATGTCTCGACCGTAGTTATCCGTACCGAATGGATGGGCCAGACTCGGCCCCAGCAAGCTGATGTCGGTGTTCTGCGCGATCGGGTCATAGGGCGCGATCCACGGCGCACACAGCGCCAGGACCAACCACACCAGCAGGATCAACAGCCCCCACGCGGCCGTCAGGCGGCCATTGCGAAAGCCAAACCGCAGACGCAGGCGCCATGGGGCAATCAGTGGACGGCTGCTCATTGCATTTTCACCCGAGGATCGAGGGCCACCGTGACCACGTCGGCGATAAAGTTGACCACCACCGTCGCACACGCCAGCACCATGGCCACGCCCTGCACCACCATGTAGTCGCGGGTAAAAATGCCGCGCACCAGCAACTGGCCGATACCGGGAATGGCGAACAGGCTTTCGATCACGACGGTGCCGCTGATCAGCCAGCCGATATTCACCGCCAGCAGGTTGACCGCCGGCACCAGGGAATTGGGCAGCACATGGCGTCGGAACACCGCAGCTTCCGACAGCCCACGCGCCCGCGCGGCAGTGACGTGGTCGGCCTGCAGCTCCATCAACATGCTCGCCCGCAGGTTGCGCACCAGCACCGCCGACAGCGCCAGGGCGATGGTCAGGCACGGCAAGACCATATGGTGCGCCTTGTCCAGCCAGGTACGGCCGTAGCCGGACACCGGGAACAAGCCCCATTGCACACTGAGCAGCAGGATCAGCATCAGGCCCAGCCAGAACGCCGGCATGCCCAGGCCCACGGTGGTGAACACGCGGATCAGGTTGTCCGCCCACCCGCCTTTATTGCGCGCGGCCCACGTCGCCAGCGGCACCGCGATCAGCAGTGCCAGCACCACACTGCCAAGCACCAGCACCAGGGTGGGTTCGATGCGGGTGACGATCAATTTCAAGGCGTCGACTTTGTACAGCAGTGATTGGCCGAGATCGCCCTTGAGCAGGTTCTTCAGGAAATAGAAATACTGCTGCCACAAAGGCTGGTCGAGGCCGTACTGGGCGCGGATTTTCAGCAAGGCGTCCGGCGTGCTGCGCGAGCCCAGCAGGGCCCGTGCCGGGTCGCCAGGAATCGAGCGCACCAGCACAAACGTGATCAGGCTGATGCCAAACAGTACCGGCAGCAATTGCAGCGGCCGGGACAGTACAAAACGGTAGCGCGCCAGGTTCATCTGTCAGCCTCGGTGGCGAGCGAGAAAGTCCAACAGTACCGGAAAATAAGCCTGTGGCTCTTCATAGAACGGCATATGGCTACTGTTGGGAAATACATGCAGTTCGGCGTGTCTGGCCGCCATCTTCATGCGCATGGCGCAGGCTGGGGTGAGTTCGTCGTGCTGGCCGGTGGTGATCAGGATCGGCATGTTGAAAGCGGCCATCTCGGGGATGCGGTTCCAGTCCTTGAGGTTGCCGACGTAGAGGAATTCGTTGGGGCCCTGCATGGTTTCGTAGGGGCCCATGTTCCAGTCGCCGAGGGAGCGCTTGACCGGTTCGGGCCATTCGTCCAGGCGGCAGACGTGGCGATAGTTGAGCAAGGTGATCGCGGCCTGGTACTGCGGGTGATTCAGGGTGCCCATGGCTTCGTGGCGTTGCATCATCGCCACGGTCTCACTGCCCAGCGCGCCGCGCAGGCGTTCGAGTTCTTGAGAAAGATGCGGAATGTCGCCGACGGTGTTCTCGAGGATCAGGCTTTTCAGCCTGTCGGGGTAATGGATGGCGTATTCGATGCCCAGCCAGCCGCCCCAGGAATGCCCGAGCAGGTGCACGCGGCCGAGGCCAAGGGCTTGGCGTACGGTTTCGACTTCTTCGACATAACGGCGGATTTCCCACAGGGAAACATCGGTCGGTCTGGCTGATGCGCCTGTGCCAAGCTGGTCGAATGCAACCACTCGCAGGTCATGGTCCTTGAGCCAGCCATGGGCGTCGCGCAAGTAGTCACACGGCAGGCCCGGCCCGCCGTTGAGACACAAGAGCACCTCATCGCCTTCGCCGAAGCTGTAGACCACGAGGTTGTGGCCATCGACTTGCACGTTGTACTGCTGGTCGGGGGCAATTTCACGCCACATGCATACATTCCTTGTGTTGTATCGGCCTGGCGGGCAGCGGCCGTTTATCAGGCCAACACTACCGAGGATGCCGCGCGTCCATAACCTGGTATTTCTTATAGGTTTGGCCTGGCAGTCCTTCGCCGGGGCGTGGCATTCTACTTGCAGGAAGTGGAGATTCAAATGAATTCGGGAGCAGAACGGATGCTGGCCAAGCTAACTGCCTTCAATCAACGTCTGATGCCGGGCAGGAGCCTGGATGAGCAGATGGACAACACTTTTATCCTCGCCCAGCAATTGGGCTTCGATGCACTGGTATACGACTACACCCCGGTGCCGATCGACCAGGATGGTGCATTGATCACCCCCTCGGTGCTGGAGCTGCGTAACACGCCGACCGATTGGCATGCGCTGTGGTGCAGCAAGGGTTTCTACCAGATCGACCCGGTGCAACACCTGGCCCTGCGCACGGTATCGCCGTTCGTGTGGTCCTACGAAGCCAAGGCTGACACGGCCCTGCAAACCATCATCGACCCTTGCCACGCCCCCGTTTCGTCCTACCTGCACGACCAGCAACTGACCTGCGGCGTCAGCGTGCCGATGCATCTGCCCCGTGGCGGCTTCGCGTCACTGACCGGCTTGCGCACTGGCAAAACGCCTACTGTGCTGCAGGACACGCAGCAGACCTTGTCGGACTTCAGCCTGATTTCCCACGCGTTGCAGGAAGCGGCCTACCCGCTGTTCGGCAAGGAGCTGCGCACCTACCCGCACATTCACCTGACCAAACGTGAACGCGAATGCCTCAAATGGGCCGCCGACGGCCTGACCGCCGCCGAAATCGCCACGCAACTGAGCCGCTCACTGGCCGTCGTCACCCTGCACCTGGCCTCGGCGATGCACAAACTGGGCGCCAAGAACCGCGTGCAGGCGGTGGTCCGCGCCACCCATTACCGCCTGCTGGAAGACTGATCCCCCGGCAAAACCTAGCTGTTTTGCTAGTTACCTAAATCTCGCCCGCAGACTATCGTGTCTCTGATCATTTTTTCAGGGCAGGGCAGGAAATGGACTTCATCGAAAAAATCCGCGAAGGGTATGCCGCGTTTGGCGACTACCAGACCTGGTACCGCGTCACTGGCGACCTGGCCAGCGGCCGCACGCCGCTGGTGGTCATCCACGGCGGCCCGGGCTGCACCCATGATTATGTCGACGCCTTCAAGGACGTCGCGGCCAGCGGTCATGCGGTCATCCACTACGACCAACTGGGCAACGGCCGCTCCACGCACTTGCCTGAGAAAGACCCGTCCTTCTGGACCGTCGATCTGTTCCTTAAAGAACTGGACAACCTGCTGGACCACCTGCAGATCAGCGATAACTACGCGATCCTTGGTCAGTCCTGGGGCGGCATGCTCGGCAGCGAGCACGCAATCCTGCAACCCAAGGGCCTGCGTGCGTTTATCCCGGCCAACTCACCGACCTGCATGCGCACCTGGGTCAGCGAAGCCAACCGCCTGCGCAAGCTGCTGCCCCAAGGCGTGCATGAAACCCTGCTCAAGCATGAAGCCGCCGGCACCTACCACGATCCGGAATACCTCGCCGCCTCGCGGGTGTTCTATGACCAGCATGTGTGCCGGGTGAACCCATGGCCGGAAGAAGTGGCGCGCACCTTCGCCCAGGTCGACTCGGACCCCACGGTGTATCACGCCATGAGCGGCCCGACCGAGTTCCACGTGATCGGCAGCCTGAAGGACTGGAAATCCATTGGCCGCCTGTCGGCCATCAAGGTGCCGACCCTGGTGATTTCCGGCCGGCATGACGAGGCCACTCCACTGGTGGTCAAGCCATTCCTGGATGAGATCGCGGATGTGCGCTGGGCGCTGTTCGAAGACTCCAGCCACATGCCCCACGTGGAAGAACGCCAGGCGTGCATGGGCACCGTGGTGAAGTTTCTGGATGAGGCGTGCTCTGTTCCGCACACAGTCCGCAAGGCTGGTTGAGTTCCAAATGTGGAAGGGGGCTTGCTCCCGATAGCAGAGTGTCAGCCACTGTATTTGTGACTGACCCACCGCTATCGGGAGCAAGTCGAATCGTCGCACCGCCCCTCCCACATTTTCAGACCTCTGTGGTTTCAGCGTGTGGGGCTTTCCTTGGCTCCTGCGCCACCAATGGAATTTCCTTGCCCTCGGCATCAAATAACTTGCCACCCCTGAAATAGTCCCCATCACGCAACGCCGCTACGTCGTGGAAACACAAACTGCGCTCAGTCCCCGCCACAAACACCGACTGCTGGTCCGAATTGCCTACGGTGAAATGGTTGAACGCCAGGTTCAACAGGATCGCCATGATCGCCGATGAACTGATACCCGAATGGAAAATGGTCGCGAACCAGCTGGGGAACTGGTCGTAGAAACTCGGTGCGGCAATCGGGATCATGCCAAACCCGATGGACGTGGCGACGATGATCAGGTTCATGTTGTTGCGGTAATCCACCTTGGACAAGGTGCGAATACCACTGGCCGCCACGGTACCGAACAGCACAATCCCGGCACCGCCCAGTACCGAGGTCGGCACCGCCGCGATCACCCGCCCCATGAATGGCAGCAAGCCGAGGATTACCAGGAACAAGCCGCCGGTTGCCACCACAAAACGACTCTTCACTCCAGTCACCGCCACCAGGCCAACGTTCTGGGCGAAGGCACTCTGGGTGAACGAACCGAAGATCGGCGCGAACATGCTCGACAGCATATCGGCGCGCAGGCCGTTACCCAGGCGCTTGGAGTCGACCTTGGTATCGATGATTTCCCCCACCGCCAGGATGTCGGCCGAGGTTTCCACCAGTGTCACCATCACCACGATGCACATGGAAATGATCGCCGCGATGTGAAAGGTCGGCATACCGAAATGGAACGGCGCAGGGAAACCGAACATAGGCCCCTGGCTGACCCCGGAAAAATCCGCCATGCCGAGGAACACCGCGATCACCGTGCCGATCACCATCGCCAGCAGGATCGACAGGCGCGAGATGGTCGCGCTGCCGATCTTGCTCAATAGCAGCACCAGCACCAGGGTCAACGCCGCCAGGCCGATATTGGGCATGCTGCCGAAATCCGCAGCGCGGCTGTTACCGCCCATGGCCCAGCGCGCCGCCACGGGCATCAGGGTCAGGCCGATGGTGGTGATCACAATACCGGTCACCAACGGCGGGAAAAACTGGGTGATCCGCGAGAACACCGGGGTGATCAACAGCCCGATAAACGACGCGGCCATCACCGCGCCGAGAATCGCCGGTACCCCGCCGGCGCCATCGCTGCCGACAATCGCCACCATGGTTGCCACACCGGCAAACGACACACCCTGCACCAGCGGCAACTGACAGCCAAAAAACGGCAGGCCAAGGGTTTGCAACAGGGTGGCAAGGCCACCGGCAAACAGCGACGCGGCGATCAACAGGCCGATATCCGCCGGTGACAACCCGGCAGCCTGGCCCACGATCAACGGTACCGCGACGATGCCGCCGTACATGGTGAGCACATGCTGCAGGCCGTAAGCCATGTTGGCGGCGACGCCTAGATTCTCATCTTCCGGCCGCTGCGGTGACGCCTTCGGGATAGTCATGGTGAGGGGTTCTCTGTTTTTGTTGTGGTGACACTGTATGCAATGTTTAGACTGGATGTCCATAGAGTTGTATACAATCAATCGAACAAGATACCCTCCGTCGGCGTTACAAAAACAACCCGGCCGTGATGAGCCAGAACGCCAAAGGACACTAGAACAATGAAAAAGGCATTACAGGGAGCCACCGTTGCACTCACCCTCCTCGGCGGCGGGGAGGCCGTCGCGGTGGAATGGATGAACAACAGCGTAGGTTTTCGCTACGGCCAGCAGTTCACCAATCCGAATAACCCCGACGAATTCAGCAAGCGCATCTACAGCGTTACCCACGCCAGCGGCTACCGGTATGGCAGCAACTTCCTGAACCTGGACGTGTTCCTGTCCGACAGCCGCGACCCGCGCAAGGGCACCGACCACGGCGGCAGCGAGGTGTACGCGGTGTACCGGCATCAGCTGTATGCTTCACGGGTGCTGGATGTGCCCCTGGGCACCGGGCTGGTCAAGGATTACGCGCTGACCCTGGGCTTTGATGCGAACCGCAACAACAACTTCGCTTCGGCGAAAAAACGCGCACTGGTGATCGGTCCGACCTTGAAGTTCAACACCGTGGGCGTGCTGGACCTGAGCCTTCTGTACTACAAAGAGCGCAACCACACCGGCATCCCCGGTGCACGGGAGTCGAACCACACGTTTGACGACACCTACATGCTCAATCTGACGTGGATGCGCCCTTTCGAGATCGCCAACCATGCGGCGAAATTCCAGGGTTTTGTGAACTACGTCGGGGAAAAAGGCGCGGACTACCATGGCCGTGACACGGCACCGGAAGCGCTGATGCGCAGCGCGCTGATGGTCGCGGTGCGACCGGGCAAGCGCGTGAAGCCGAACCTGTACCTCGGGGTGGGTTACGAGTACTGGCATAACAAGTTCGGCGTGGACGGCGGCCGGGGCAGCCGCACGTCAACGCCGACGGTGAACATGGAAGTGACGTTCTAGGCGGCGGCCAGTTCCGACTTGTCTGCTTTCGGCCGCGCCAGCCAATAGCCCAAGACGGCCAAGGGCGCGGTCGCCAGCATCACAATCACAGTAATCAGCAACGGCTGTTCGATCATCGACGACACCAACAGGCTGCTGAGAAAGCACAGACCCAATTGCAGCGTATTTTGCAGTGCCGCCGCCTTGCCGGAATGTTCTGCAAACGGCATCAGCGCATTCGCCACCACGATCGGATAACTCGCGCCGTTGACCAGCGCCATCAGGCAGAACGGAATCAGCAAGGTGGTGAGCGTCGGCACGGTCAAGGTGGCGACCAGGTACAACGCCAGCATGCTGATGCAATAGGCCAGCAGCAGCCACGGCAACAGCGTCTTGCCCTGGAAACGCTGCAAAGCGCTGCGGCAACTGTAGCCACCCACCAGAAACGCCAATGTCGGCAGCACGTAGCTCAGGCCGATGTCATTCGGGCTATAGCCCATGTCGCCGAGGATGAAGGGTGAAGCGGTCAGCCAGGCGAAGAAACTGGCCGAGCAGGCGGCGAAGATCATCACATTGCCGGTAAACACCCGGGAGGTGAGCAACTGCCAATAGCCAAGGCGCGAAGGTTCGTCTTCCCGCGTCTGAGGTTTCGGCACGGAGCGTAGGAACAACGTCGGCAGCAACAACAGCAACGACACGCCCAGCAATACGCCGAAGATGGCTTGCCAACCGAAGTGGTTCAGCACCATCGCGCCCAGCAGCGGCGCCAGGGCCGGTGACAACGACATCAACGGCATGATGCTGGCGAACACACGGTGGGCCTTGTCGGCCGGGTAGCGGTCGATCACCAGCGCCTGCCAGCTCACGGCTGCGGAACACACGCCAATCGCCTGCATAAAGCGCAAGGCCAGCAACTGCGGCGCGGTCTCGACCCAAAACATCCCCGCGCAGCCCACCACAAACAGGCTCAAGCCTGCGAGCAGGATCGGCTTGCGCCCCAGGCGGTCGGACAACGGCCCCCACAGCAACTGCCCCACGGCAAAACCCGCGAGGAAGATACTCAGGCTGGCGCCCACCGCGCCCGCACCAATCTGCAACTGCTCGCCCATGGCGCCGAACGCCGGCAAATACATGTCCATGGCGAGATAACCGAGCATGCTCAGCCCCGCCAGGTACCAGGTGAAACCAAAAGAATTTTTCATTGAAACCTTGTTAATCCTGCCATCAAACTATTTGCTGACTGCCGCCCATTATGAAGCTGACAGTTTTGCTGTGAAGCGATAATAATTGGCGGCTGTTATCAATAATTTTGAAGGCAACTCTCATGTGGTCCGAATACTCCCTGGATGTCGTCGATGCGGTAGCGCGCCATGGCAGCTTCAGCGCCGCTGCCCAGGAATTGCATCGCGTGCCGTCAGCCATCAGTTATACCGTACGCCAACTTGAAGAGTGGCTGGCGGTGCCGCTGTTTGTGCGCCGCCATCGTGATGTGGAACTGACACCCGCCGGCCGTCTGTTTATCGACGAGGCCCGCGGGGTAATGAAAAAAATGCTCGGCACACGGCGCCTGTGCCAGCAGGTGGCCAATGGCTGGAGTGGCCAGTTGAAGGTGGCGGTGGATTCCATCGTCAAACCCCAGCGCTGCCGACAGTTGGTGCTGGATTTCTACCGGCAGTTTCCCGAGGTGGAATTGCTGCTGGAATACGAGGTGTACAACGGTGTGTGGGATGCCCTGGCGGATGAGCGCACCGATATTGTCATCGGTGCCACCAGCGCCGTGCCGGTGGCCAGTCACTTCACCTTTCGCGATATGGGCTTATTGAATTGGCTGTGCGTGGTCAGCGCCCGGCACCCGTTGGCGGCCGTGGACGGGTTGCTCAATGACGACCAACTGCGCCCCTTCGCCTCGCTGTGCATGACCGACACCTCGCGCAACCTGCCCAAGCGCGACACCTGGACTCTGGATAACCAACGCCGGTTGGTAGTCCCCAACTGGGCCTCCGCCATCGATTGCCTGCGCGATGGCCTGTGCGTCGGCATGGCACCGGCGCATCAGGTATTGCCGTGGATCGAACGCGGTGAATTGGTGGCGCTGCAACTGACGCGCCCCTTCCCGGCCAGCCCATCGTGCGTGGCCTGGGCACAGAGCAAACTGTCCCCGGCCATGGCGTGGTTGCTGGAGTACCTGGGGGATACCGAGACGATGAACCAGGAGTGGCTCAACGGAAAGGACCTAGCTCAATAGCCGAGTGAGGGCCCGCACGATCATCTCCACCTCCTTGGCATCCAGGGTCAGCGGCGGCAGCAAGCGAATGACCTTGCCCCGCGTCACGTTGATCAGCAGCCCATGCTCCTGGGCAGCACGCTGGGCCAGGTCGCGATAGGGGCTGGCCAACTCAACACCGATCATCAGGCCCTGCCCCCGAATCGCCAGCACCTGCGGATGCTCTTCCAATTCCATGCGTAACCGCGCCAGCAAGCGCTCGCCCTGTTGTGCAGCGTTCTGCAACAAGCCTTGCTCTTCGATAATGTCCAACACAGTGCAGCCCACCCGGCACGCCAGCGGGTTGCCACCAAAGGTGCTGCCATGGCTGCCGGGCGTGAAAAGCGCGGCTACCGCAGCCCTGGCCAGGCACGCACCGATGGGCACGCCATTGCCGAGGCCTTTGGCCAGGGTCATCACATCCGGAACAATGCCTTCATGCTGGAAGGCAAACCAGGCGCCGGTGCGGCCGATGCCGGTCTGGATTTCGTCGAGCATCATCAGCCAGCCGTGCCGTGTGCAGTGGTCACGCAGGGCTTGGAGGTAACCCGGCGGCGCTGGCAGTACGCCACTTTCGCCCTGGATGGGCTCCAGCAAGACCGCCGCGATCCGTGTGCCAAACGCCTGGGTGATTGCCTCGATCGCCGCCAGATCACCAAACCTGACCTTGAGAAAATCCCCCGGCAAACGTTGGAAACCCAAGCGCACCGAGGGGCCATCGCTCGCCGCCATGGTACCCAGCGTACGGCCATGAAAGGCATTCTCCATCACCACCACCAAGGGCTCTTCGATGCCTTTTTTCCAGCCATGCAACCGCGCCAGTTTCAGCGCCGTCTCGTTGGCTTCGGCGCCGGAATTATTGAAGAAGGCACGGTCCAGGCCGGACAGCCGTGTCAGGCGCCGGGCCAGACGTTGTTGCCAGTCGATGCTGTAGAGGTTGGAGGTGTGCAACAACAGGCCGGCCTGCTCGCTGATGGCCGTTACCAGTTTCGGGTGGGAATGCCCGACATTGGTCACCGCCACACCCGCCACTGCGTCCAGGTATTCGCGCCCCTGCTGGTCCCACAGGCGCGTGCCGAGGCCACGGGTGAAGCTCAGGGCCAGGGGTTGATAGGTGGTCATCAGGCAGGCGGCGGTCATGGTGGCGGACTCCAGTGCATCGTTGAGATAGCAACAGTATCGTTAGCCATCCCAGCTGGATAAACTGCGCCTTCCTGCAATGACTTTAAACCAGGGCTTGATAATGGACCTGTTCCAAGCGATGTCGGTGTACGTGAAAGTGGTGGAGAGCGGCAGCATGACCGCCGCCGCACACGCTTGCGGGATGTCGACCACCATGGTCGGCAACCACTTGCGCGCTCTCGAACAACGCCTGGGCGTCAGCCTGCTCAAGCGCACCACCCGCAAACAGAGCCTCACGGAGTTCGGCGGCCAGTATTACCAGCGTTGCCTGGAAGTACTGGGGCTGGTGGCCGACTCCGAGCAATGGGCCGAACAGGCCCACGGTGACGTCCCCAAAGGTACCCTGCGCATCACCGCGCCACCGGCGTTCGGCACTGAACGCCTGGCGCCGGCCTTGAGCGAGTTTTCCCAACGCTACCCGCTGATCAAGCTGTACGTGGTGCTCAGCAACCAGCGCATGGACATGGTCGACAGCGGCTTTGACGTGGCTATCCGCCTGGGCGAGCTGGAACCCTCAAGCCTGATCGCCCGACCGATGCAGGACTACACCATCACCCTGTGCGCCTCACCGGACTACCTGGCGCGACGTGGTACACCCCGGACGCCCGAGGACCTGCAACAGCACGACTGCCTGGCGTTCGCCTACCCTTCCACCGATGACTGGCGCAACGCCGACAAGCTGTGGCGCATGACCGGCGCAGAAGGCGAAGTGGAAATCCCGGTGTCCGGCTCGCTGACCATCAATAGCTCCCAGGCCTTGCGCCAGGCCGCCGTGCAAGGCATGGGGATCGTCATGCTGCCGGATGCCCTGGTGCAGCCAGACCTGCAAACCGGCAAGCTGGTGGCCTTGCTGACCACCTATCAACTGCCCAGCCGGCCCATGCATTTACTGTACGGCCAGGACCGTTATCGCTTGCCGAAGCTGCGCGCCTTTGTGGATTTCGCCATGGAAAAGTGGGCGCGCTAGAAGCCCACGCCCAACTCGCGCAATCGCGCAGCCGTCTGCTCGGCAGACACATGGTGAATGCCTTGCCAGCCGAGGGCGACGGCCGCTTCGATATTGCCGGCAACATCATCGATAAATACCACTTCCCCCGGCTGGATATCCGGCAGGTACACCCGTACCTGGCTGAGACTGGCGTGGTAGATCGCCGCGTCAGGCTTGATCAGCTTCAACTCGCCAGACACCACGATGTTGCGAAATTGCCGAAGGAAGGGGTAATGGGCAAGCGCATAGGGAAAGGTCTCGGCCGACCAGTTTGTGAGCCCGAACAGTGGCATGTTGGCCTGATGCAGCGCATTGAGAATCGCCACGCCTTCGGGCAACGGGCCACGCAGCATTTCGTGCCAGCGGCCGTAATAGGCCGTGATCAAGGGTTCATGCTCGGGGTATTGATCGATCAGGATCTGCGTGGCTTCGGCCAGCGGCCGCCCCGCATCCTGCTCGGTGTTCCAGGCCTGGGTACAGATGTTATCGAGGAACCACTGCCGCTCTTGATCGTCGGCAATCAGTTTGCGGTACAGGTGCTGCGGGTTCCAATCGAAGAGAACACCGCCGAAATCAAAAACGACTGCACGAATCGTCATCAGATCCTCCGTTAGCGTGGTTTGAGAGCTGAGGGAGTCTGGCAGATTTACAAGGAGGGAGGTGCGCGCCGGAGCGTAAGACGGATCTGAAAAACCAAAAAAACAAATATGGGAGGGGACAAGCCTCCTCCCACATTTTTAACCGCGTTTAGGCTTGGACCAGACCCTTGATCTTCACGGTCGGGTTGACGTCAGCCTCGTAGTCCACACCATCGATTTCAAAGCCGAACAAGCGCAGGAACTCAGCCTTGTAGCCGGCGAAATCACTGATCTCGTCGACGTTCTCGTCGGTGACCTGGTTCCACAGTGCCGCCACGGCGTCCTGGACCTTCGGTTCCAGTTCGGCCAGGTCGGCGCGCAGGCGGCCGTCGGCGTCAAGCTTCGGTTCGCTGCCGTACAGGCTGTCCTTGAACAGGCCGTAGACCTGCTCGATGCAGCCTTCGTGGGTGCCCTGCTCTTTCATCACTTTGAACAGCAACGACAAGTACAGCGGCATGATCGGGATCGCGGAGCTGGCCTGGGTGACCACCGCCTTGAGAACCGATACGCGGGCGTCGCCCTTCAGTGCAGCGAGGTTGTCGCGCAGGGTCAGGACTTTTTTGTCCAGGTCTTTCTTGGCTTCGCCGATGGAGCCGTTCCAGTAGATGTCCTGGGTCAGCTTCTCACCGAGGTAGGTGAACGCGGTGGTCTTGGCGCCTTCGGCCAGTACGTCGGCATCACGCAGGGCGTCGATCCACAGCTGCCAGTCGGCACCGCCCATGACATTGACGGTGCCGTCGATTTCTTCCTGGGTTGCAGGCTCGAGGGTGGTATCGACCACAACGCCTTTGTCGGTATTGATACCGCGCAGGGTCACAGCCTTGCCGATTGGCTTGAGCGTGGAGTTGTAGACTTCACCGGTTTTTGGATCAGTACGGCGTGGCGCGGCCAGGCTGTAGACGACCAGGTCGATCTTGCCCAGGTCTTTCTTGATGGTTTCGATGGTCAGGCGCTTGATCTCGTCGGAAAACGCGTCGCCATTGATGCTCTTGGCGTACAGGCCTTTTTCAACGGCAAACTTCTCGAACGCAGCGCTGTTGTACCAGCCGGCGGAGCTCAGCTTGCCTTCTTCGCCTTCTTTCTCAAAAAACACGCCCAGGGTGTCGGCGCCGCAGCCAAACGCTGCACTGATGCGCGCGGCCAGGCCGTAGCCGGTGGAAGCGCCAAGGACCAGCACCTTCTTCGGGCCGTCTTTGATGGCGCCGTGCTCAGTTACGTAGTCGATCTGTTCCTTGACGTTCGCTTCACAGCCAACAGGGTGAGCGGTCACACAGATGAAGCCACGAACCCGCGGTTTGATGATCATAAAATTTCTGCCTCTTCCAAGGTGCCGAAGGCCAATGGTGGCCATTCAACTTCAATCGTACCGGTCTATGACGTCCGAAAAACCGAAGCGTCACGATAGTCGCAAATCTTCTGTTTACAAAATCCAATCCACACGAGCCCACCAGGGTTAAAGACTGTGTCGAGCCTTCACAATTTTGCACTATTTAAAACGCCAATCCGCTGCTGGACGCCTTATCATGACGAAGATGTTTCATTATGTTTCAAAACCCCACCACTCGCGGCCACGGATCCGGACCTGTCGAATGGCGTCCTTCTGGAGCTGAGTTGCATGAACAAGTCTGCTTTGCGTAAGAAAGCGGTATCGGTCGCCTGGGTACTCGGCGTGTTGCTGATTATCGATGTGTTCCCCGAAACCACGCTGGTGTTCCTCTGCCTGGTACTGGTGTGCGGCGTTTACGACTTCCTGCGTAACGGCCTGTATGACAAGCCGACCGTCAAGAAATACTTTATCGGCAGTGGCCGCAATACCTGGCTGCTGGCACCGTTCAACACCCTCTTCGACCTGTTGAGCTCGCGTAACCGTCACGTTTATACGATGCGCGACCTGCCACCCGCCTGGCGCACAGACCTGCAACAGGTGCTCGATGACGCCATGGCCCACAAGGATGAAATCATCGGCTACCTGGATGAACGCATGGCCGAGAAAAAACGCGGCATGCTGTTTTTCCAGTGGTACGGGCGGCCGATCGAAACCACCCTGGATATTCCAGAACTGCGCAAGAAACTGCCGTTCGTGAAAACCATCGGCGTGTCGGTGTTCAACGAGAACCGCTCTACGTCCTTTCACTTCGGCCCCCTGCGCATGATGTTCCGCGTGCTCTACAACATGGCACCGGCGCCCCATCACGATGGCGTGTACATCCAGGTCGGCAAGCACAAGCACTACTGGCATGACGACCCGCTGTTTATCTTTGATGACACGCTGATGCATGCGTCCTTCAACAAGAACGACGCCAAGCGCTACTGCCTGTTTATCGACATCGTACGGCCAACGCCGCTGCCGTCGGTGCTTAACGCCGTAATCACGGGATTTGCCGGGTTGGTCTTTACCCTGCGTCGGGTTTTCTACAAAAACTGGAAGCTGATTGAGTAAGTTCTGCGGCATGATGGTGTTGGACGGTATTTGCGCTCGGCCCAGCGCCTGAGGTAAATATCCGGCTCGTGCGCCCTAACCTGCGCCCACCATTCTCAAGTCATCGCACCTCGACAGGTGCGGTGGCTGCGTTTTTCAAGGAATCAGAATGCCCCAACGCCAAGTCATCAATGCCTCCGTCAGCCCCAAGGGCAGCCTCGAAACCCTGTCCCAACGTGAAGTCCAGCAACTGAGCGAAGCCGGTACCGGCAGCATCTACACCCTGTTTCGCCAGTGCGCCCTGGCGATCCTCAACACCGGCGCCCATATCGATAACGCCAAGACCATCCTCGACGCCTACAAAAATTTTGAAGTGCGCATCCACCAGCAGGACCGTGGCGTGCGCCTGGAGCTGTTGAACGCCCCCGCCGATGCGTTCGTCGATGGCGAAATGATCGCCAGCACCCGCGAAATGCTGTTCAGCGCCCTGCGCGACATCGTCTACACCGAGAACGAACTGGACAGCCAGCGTATCGACCTGAGCAACTCCCAGGGCATCACCGACTACGTGTTCCACCTGCTGCGCAATGCTCGCACCCTGCGTCCGGGTGTAGAGCCGAAGATCGTGGTGTGCTGGGGCGGGCACTCGATCAACACCGAAGAGTACAAATACACCAAGAAAGTCGGCCACGAACTCGGCCTGCGCAGCCTCGACGTGTGCACCGGTTGCGGCCCGGGCGTGATGAAAGGCCCGATGAAGGGCGCGACCATTTCCCACGCCAAGCAACGCATTACCGGCGGGCGCTACCTGGGCCTGACCGAGCCGGGCATCATCGCCGCCGAAGCGCCGAACCCCATCGTCAACGAACTGGTGATCCTGCCGGACATCGAAAAACGCCTTGAAGCCTTCGTGCGCGTGGGCCACGGCATCATCATCTTCCCCGGCGGCGCCGGTACGGCCGAAGAGTTCCTGTACCTGCTGGGCATCCTGATGCACCCGGACAACCGCGACGTGCCCTTCCCGGTCATTCTCACCGGGCCGAAACAAGCCGCGCCGTACCTGCAACAATTGCACGCCTTCGTCGGCGCCACCCTCGGCGAAGCCGCGCAGGCGCACTACCAGATCATCATCGACGACCCGGCCGAGGTGGCCCGCCAGATGACTGCCGGCCTCAAGGCGGTGAAGCAGTTCCGCCGTGAGCGCAACGACGCGTTTCACTTCAACTGGCTGCTGAAGATCGACGAAGGCTTCCAGCGCCCGTTCGACCCGACCCACGAAAACATGGCCAGCCTGCAACTGAGCCACGCACTGCCGCCCCATGAACTGGCAGCCAACCTGCGCCGTGCGTTTTCGGGGATCGTGGCGGGTAACGTGAAGGACAAGGGCATTCGCCTGATCGAAGAACATGGCCCGTACGAGATCCACGGCGATCCGGCCATCATGAAGCCACTGGATGAGCTGTTGCAGGCGTTCGTTGCCCAGCATCGCATGAAGTTGCCGGGTGGCGCGGCGTATGTGCCGTGTTATCGCGTAGTGCAGTGAGCTCGCCAGTTAATTTGCTTACAGCCGCCAGGCTTTACTGGCGGTCGGTCATAGTTTGTATCTCTTTGCGCCATGGGTAAGCGTGCGGGAGGGCTGAGTTCGGACTAGGTTTTCATGACTCCGACTCATCCTCCACCTGAAGAGCGACCTATGGACCAACGGATATTGTCCTCCACCACTCCTTACCCTAAGGTAAGGAGCATCATGTTGGAGATCTTTACCATGGCGACCGCCACACTTACCTCAAAAGGGCAAATCACCATCCCCGTCCAAGTCAGGACCGCACTTGGCCTGGAAACAGGCGACCGCGTCGAGTTCGTCGAAACGGAAGATGGCAAGTTTTCCATCATTGCAGCGAGCAAGACTGTCCATGACCTCAAGGGGCTGATCCGGAAGCCTGCACGGGCCGTGTCCATTGACGACATGAACCGCGCCATCGCAGCACAGGGAGCGAAGGCTGGATGATCGGGCTGGATACCAATGTACTGGTGCGCTACGTCACCCAGGATGATCCCGTTCAATCCCCCAAGGCCTGCGAATTGATTGAATCCCTCACCACGCTTTCGCCAGGGTTTGTCAGTCTGGTATCCGTGGTGGAGCTGGTGTGGGTATTACAGAGCTGCTACCAATGCGCCAAAAATGACATTGTCGTCGTTCTGGAAACACTGCTGCGCACCCGTGAATTGACCGTCGAACATGCCGAGGTCATCTGGCAGGCGCTTCGACGGTTCATGGCCAACAACGCCGATTTTGCCGATTGCCTGATAGAGCGCTGCGCCCACGCGGCCGGGTGCGAATACACCGCTACCTTTGACCTCGGTGCGGCCAAGGCAGCGGGTATGAAGCGTCTGGGCTGAGCGGCAACATTGCGGCAAGGGGCAGGCTTTGGTAAAAGTCGCAAATCCCTGAACGAGAGAACGCCCCACGTGCGCACGTTTCTTCTTGCTGCCCTGGCCCTGACGCCGCCCCTCGCACTGGCCGAGATCATCTGGCCCGACCTGCCAAAGAGCTGCTTCGTCAGCGGGCGTTCTGCCACCAGTGTGGATGTGGACACCGGCTGCGCAGCGTTCCTGATCAATGTGCAAGGCAAGGCCGCAGGTACGCCGATCAAGGTGGATATTCCCCAATATGCTTTTCACATCGACGAAGCCAGCGGCAAAGAGACACCGGTGATCATCATCCAGGCCGAAGAGAACGGAGAGGTCAAGGCCGTGGGATACAAGGAACTGGGCACCGATCAACTCGGTGCCGCGCTGCTGCGGGAAGTACGGCTCCTGGGTACAAAGAAGCCTTCCTAGTCGGGGTTCAACGAACCCAGCCACCCACCTGCCAGTGGTAGCCATCATTGCGCTGCACCCAATGTGGATGCACATAACGATAGCCTTCGCGCACCGGCTCCCAATGGCCGTGTACGGCAACGTAGCGCCCGCCTTCCCAGCGCCAGTAACCACGTGACCATATGTAACCTTCACGTACGGCAGGCTCGACTTCGATGACCTGGGTCGGCGGCGGTTGTGGCGCAACCACCTCGACATATTCACGCTGTACAGGCCGGCGCTCATGCACCACGCGCTCCTGCACACACCCGGACGCCGCGACCACAACTGCCGCTAATGCCGCGTAACGTAACAACATACAACCCCCTCGGGCGTTATCGCCCAACACCTGCACCGGTAAAAATGCCCCCGTGTTTCAGCCATGCTCCTGCTCAGGCCTGGGTACTTTTTTAACAGGTTGTGTCTGTCGGATTGCTGAAGCAGCACGCATCAAGGGTGACCGAAGCGTCCCAACACCGCTTCGACAAAGCGTCTCAACTTGGCCGTACGCTGGCGGTTCGCCGTGTAGACAAGGTGCATCGGCCGGCTCGGCGCTTCAAAGTCCGGCAGCACTCTCACCAATTCGCCCCTGGCCAATGCCCCGCGCAAGAAGTCTTCCGGACCGAGCACGATGCCAAAACCATCCAGCGCGGCGGTCATCAAGGCCCTGCTTTCATTGATCTGCAAGCGACTGGCAACCTGCACCTTGCAAGGCGTCGAACCCTGGTAGAACACCCACTCGCGATCCGCCGGCCGCGACCAGAAGGCGTAGCCGAGGCATTCATGACGCTCAAGGTCCACCGGGGCCTGCGGGGTACCGCGTGCCGCCAGGTACTCCGGCGATGCGCAGACCACAAGGCGGTAAGGTGCCAGTGGCCTGGCTGTCAGACCGGTGGTCGCCAGGGGGCCGATACGAAAAGCGGCTTCATAGCCCTCCTCCACCAGGTCCACGAAACGGTCGGTCAAGTGCAGGTCGATTTCCACATCCGGGTTGTCGCGCAGGAACCCGGTAATCAACGGCATCAGGCTGTAGGAGCCGAAGGTAACGGGCGCGGTGATTTTCAGCTTGCCACGCGGCGTGTCGTTCATGATCTGCGCCAGTGAATCGGCAGCCTCGGCTTCTATCAGGATATGTTTGCAACGCTCGTAGTACGCGTTCCCCAGCTCCGTCAGGCTTTGCCTTCGTGTGGTGCGGTTAAGCAAGCGAGCGCCCAGGCGCTGCTCCAGCGCGGTGACATGTTTGGCCACCATCTGCGACGACATGCCCAAGCGCTCTGCAGCCCGCGCGTACGAGCCCAACTCAGCAGCTATCACAAAGGCATTCATGCTCGACAGGCGATCCATCATTCCCCACTCCCAGTAACAACATCCACTCCAAAACGACGATTTATCGTCAATTGGTTGCCAATCATCATAACCGCTCCCCCATTCATTGGAGCAAGACCATGAAGATTGGTGTTATTGGAGCAGGCTTTATCGGGCGCGCCGTGGCCCAACTGGCGCTGGCGGCCGGGCACGAAGTGATGTTGAGCAACTCCCGTGGCCCCCACACCATGAGCAGCGTCGTGAGCGGCATACTCGGCGTGCAGGTGGGCAGTGCCGACGACGCCGCCAAATTCGGCGATGTGGTGCTCGTGGCGATCCCCCTGGAGCATTACCGCAGCGTCCCGGCGCAATGGCTGGAGGGCAAGATCGTGATGGACGCGAATAATTACTACCCGAACCGCGACGGCCATATCCCGGTACTGGATCGCTTCGAAACCACCACCAGCCGGTTGCTCGCCGAGCATTTGCCCCATTCACATGTAGTCAAAGTGTTCAACGCGATCTTCGCTCCCGACCTGACGCAGGACGCCCGCCCTCACGGTGCCCCCGACCGCCGGGCGTTGCCGGTAGCAGCGGATGACGCCGCAGCGAAGGCACGCGTCATCACGCTACTCGACGAATTGGGTTTCGACGCCGTGGATGCCGGCAGCCTGGATGACAGCTGGCGGCTGGAACGTGGCAAGCCTGCCTATTGCGTCCCGCTGGACCAGGCTGGCTTGAAGGCAGCGCTGGCCGCCGCCGAGCGTACGGTTGAACTGCCGCCTGTCGAACGCACCCGCCGTTAGACACGCACAAAAAAACCCGCTGACCGTTACCGGTTCAGCGGGCTTTTTGTTACCGGCAAGGTCCTGACCCAGGACCTCCCCAGCGGCTTACAGCGCCAGGTCAGACGCCGGCTTGCTCGGCTCAGCCGCAGGCTTGGCAGCCTCGGGCGCCTTGACAGCAGCCTGTTGCGGAATCGCAGGCGGTGCAGGCAGTTGCAGGATATTGGCGGTGTAGGCCCATTCCTTGGCAACAGCCTCAGGACTGTCGTTCAGCTTGGTACCATAGCTAGGCACGATCTGGTGCAGTTTTGCCTGCCACTCAGGGGTCGCAACCTTGTCCTTGAACACTTTCTGCAGCACGGTCAGCATGATCGGAGCCGCGGTGGACGCGCCTGGCGACGCACCCAACAGGCCTGCAATAGTGTTGTCGGCAGAGCTGACCACTTCGGTACCGAGTTTCAGGACGCCGCCCTGCTCTTCGTCACGCTTGATGATCTGCACGCGCTGGCCGGCCTGCCACAGGCGCCAGTCGGATTGCTTGGCGTTCGGGAAGTACTCCTGCAGCGCCTTGAAGCGATCGTCATCCGACAGCATCAGTTGGCCGGCGAGGTACTCGACCAGTGGGTATTCACGAATACCGACTTTGGTCATTGGCCAGATGTTGTGGGTGGTGGTGCTGGTCAGCAGGTCCAGGTACGAGCCTTCTTTCAGGAATTTGGTCGAGAAGGTGGCGAATGGGCCAAACAGAATCACGCGCTTGCCATCCAGCACGCGGGTGTCCAGGTGCGGAACCGACATCGGTGGCGCGCCAACCGAAGCCTTGCCGTAGGCCTTGGCCAGGTGCTGCTCGGCGACGGTTGGGTTATCGGTCACCAGGAACGAGCCGCCGACCGGGAAGCCAGCGTATTCCTTGGCTTCAGGAATGCCCGACTTTTGCAGCAGGTGCAGTGCACCGCCGCCCGCGCCGATGAACACGAACTTGGCGTCGGTTTCAGTCTTGGTGCCGTCTTTCAGGTTTTTGTAGCTGACACGCCACGAACCGTCGGCGTTCTTGGTGATGTCCTGCACTTCGCTCGACAGTTTCAGGTCGAACTTAGGCGTGGTTTGCAGGTGGGCGACGAACTGGCGGGTGATCTCGCCGAAGTTCATGTCGGTACCCAGCGGGCTCCAGGTGGCCGCGATTTTCTGGTTCGGGTCACGCCCTTCCATCATCAGCGGAACCCACTTGGCGATCTGCGCCGGGTCTTCGGAGTACTGCATGCCGGCGAACAGCGGGCTCGCTTGCAGGGCTTCGTAGCGCTTCTTGAGGAACTTGATGTTGTCATCGCCCCACACAAAGCTCATGTGCGGCGTGGAGTTGATGAACGAACGCGGGTTCTTCAGCACGCCCTGCTGGACCTGCCAGGACCAGAACTGACGGGAGATCTGGAACGCTTCGTTGATCTCGACCGCTTTCGGGATCTCAACGTTGCCGTTCTTGTCTTCCGGGGTGTAGTTCAGCTCAGCCAGGGCCGAGTGGCCGGTACCGGCGTTGTTCCAGCCGTTGGAGCTTTCTTCGGCGACGCCATCGAGGCGCTCGACCATTTCCATCGACCAGCCCGGCTCCAGCTCATTGAGCCAGACACCCAGGGTTGCACTCATGATGCCGCCGCCGATCAGCAGCACATCGACTTTCTTTGTCTCTTCCGCGTGAACGGACGTGATCCCCATCGACAAAGCCAGCCCCAGCAGGGCAGTGTTTACTTTTTTAAACATCAGTAGCACCTATGATAAAACGCCATCCGCCCCACCGCCCCTGATCATGGGCAACCCTCAATCACGCTGCGCCAGGCAACGCACCGCGGGGTTTGCACATTCACTCGGGGACCGCAGGGTGGGCACACAAGGCCGACGTATCGACCTCACTTTTATGTCCCTTCTGCGCTGACTTCTTATCATTATTGGCTTCAGCTACCTGGGCGACAGCCAAACGCCGGGACGTATACGGGTGTACGTACCGGGAAAGACCGGACCAAGACGGCGCGCAGAATATCACGCCACACGGCGTTTATGCGTCGTTTGGCCAATTGACAACTCTAAATCGCCGGTTTTAACGCGCGAGTGTCAAGTGTGGCAAGCGCGACCTGAGGTCACAGGGCAGGAACTCTCGGGCAAAAGGCGGTTCTAGACTCCTTCGTCGCTGCTTGCGTAGCATCGACGGTTTTCCCTCGTACCCCTTCAATACAGAGCGATCCATGTCTATCCACCAAACTCCCGGGCACGTACTGCCCGCGCGCAGCGCCGCCAAAATGGAAGCGGCCATGGCCGTGGGCGCCTTCGCGATCGGTACCGGCGAATTCGCCATCATGGGCCTGATGCCCGACATCGCCCAGAACCTGGGTTTAAGCGAACCCCAGGTCGGCCACGCCATCAGCGCCTATGCGTTGGGCGTGATGGTCGGCGCCCCACTGCTGGCCATCCTCGGCGCCAAGCTGCTGCGCAAACATATGTTGCTGTTGCTGATGGGCCTGTATGCCCTGGGCAACCTCGCCACTGCGTTCACCCCGACCTTCGGCTCGTTGGTGGCGTTCCGCTTTATCAGCGGCCTGCCCCACGGCGCCTACTTCGGGATTGCCGCCGTGGTCGCCTCGAGCATGGTGCCCAACGACAAACGCGCCGGCGCCGTGGCGCGGGTAATGATGGGCCTGACCCTGGCCATGCTGCTGGGCAACCCCATCGCCACCTTCCTCGGCCAGCACCTGGGCTGGCGCTCGGCGTTCGCGCTGGTGAGCGTGATTGCCCTGTGCACCATCGCCCTGGTCTGGCAATTCGTACCCCATCGCCATGACGAACAACGCAGCGACCCACGCAAGGAACTGCGCGCCTTTACCAAACCCCAGGTGTGGATGGCGCTGTCCATTGGCGCCATCGGCTTTGCCGGGATGTTCTGCGTGTTCAGCTACCTGGCACCGACCATGCTGGAAGTGACCAAGGTATCCCCGCAGTGGATTCCATTTGGGCTGGCAGCATTCGGCGTGGGCGGGATTATCGGCAACATCGCCGGCGGCAAGCTGTTTGATCGCCTGCAGTTTCGCGCGGTGGGTTGGATTCTGGTGTGGTCGATCGCCGTGTTGCTGTTCTTCCCCTTCGCGGCGTCCTCGCTATGGGGCGTGCTGCTGAGCATGGGCCTGGTCGGCACCATGGTCTCGTTGGCCGCACCGCTGCAGATCCGCCTGATGGACATCGCCCACGAAGCACCGAGCCTGGCGGCAGCGTCCAACCATGCGGCGTTCAACTTGGCCAATGCGCTGGGACCATGGTTTGGCGGGATGGCCATTACGGCTGGGTTTGGCTGGACCAGCACCGGCTACATCGGCGCGACGACGGCACTGGTCGGGCTGGGCATTTACCTGATAGCACGGCGGATGCAGGGAGGGCATTAAGCTCAACCACCTAGCACATTACAATTTCCATGAATAGCGAAAAATCGGCGCAATGAAACTATTTCGTTTCCATTCAGGTAAAGTTCAGGTTGGATCCAATAAGCACAAGCTGTAACATATCCGTCATATTTATTCCCAATGACAAGGACGTGTTTTGAGCTTTCCTGACACAGGTGTATTGCAAAGTTTTCCGACGACCCTCACTCATCGCAATGCGACGATCTTCACCACCGACACCACCGACCACAAAACGCAGCAGGCGATTCAGGACCTGATCGATACGCGCCACCAACTGACAGATCGCATCAGCGCACCGCTCAAAGGGATGGAAGCCAACCTGTTCGCTAAATCCCAGCCGCTGGACAGCCTCCGGCCCAAATTGCGCGTGACCTTCGGGCGCGCCAAGCGGGACGGTGCGTTTGACTGGCCGGTCGAAGAAGTCATCAACACCCTCGGCGCCCAGAAACGCGGTGCGCCGGTTGCTGGCTTGTATGGGTTCGGTTATCGAAAGTCAGCGCTTGGCCTGATCCAGGAATTCTTCATCTTTACCGAGATGCTGGAGGGCCACCTCAATGGCCTGGAATGGCTCAAGCAGGAGCGTGACATCCAGAGCCTGATCACCGCGTCGTTCAAACTGTTGCACTGCCTGCACAGCAAAGGCGTGGTGCATATGGACTTCTGGGCAAACAATGTGATGATCAACCTGGAGCAGCCGACGCACGCCAAGGCCATCGACCTGGAAAACTGCTTTCTCACGCCAACGGACTACTTGACCGAGGTACTGGCGTTTCAATTCGGGTTCTATTATCGGCGGGAAATTTTCCGGTTCATGATCGAAGAGGATTACGACCGGAGGGTGCTGCAAGAACTTGGCAATTACGACGGCATTGATCGCCGTCGTTTTGACGAAATCTACACCTCGAGCAAACATGAAAACATCAGCCGCCGCGCCAGGCGCGAGATTTTCCATAATGGGGTTGTGATAACAGGCTGACTCACCTCCCCCGGCGACAAGGGCGCTTGCCCCCGCCGGGCCATATGCGCCATCAATCATCATGCAACAACCCCGTCCCATATTCCCCATAACTACTCCCCAGGCCACTGCCGCCAAAATTAGCTTTGGCAGCCTTGCTGGAGCTGTGGTCACCAAACGCCTGGCATCCGCCTGAAAAGCAAGGGTCGCCACTCATGCCCGGCGCACCCGAAGAACAAGCGCCCAACAGCAACGTGCCGGTAATCATCACGATTTTGACGAGGTTCGGAATCATTTTTTCAGTTCCCTGTGGACTGGACCGTGGGGGCTTCTCTTGAGAAAGATCGTAGACCTCAACGGCGGAAGGAATTATGAAACTTTGCTGGGGGACAGCGTCGGTTCAGGTTGCCGGCCTGGGGCAAGACGGGGGGATTATCAGGCATGTGACCATGCTGGCTGGCGGCAGGCGCGACTTGCTCCTCGGTAATTGGCGGGCATTAACCGGCGTGGCGGACAACCACCTGCCCCGCCCCTTTCGATCTAATCACGCAGCAATCCCGAACTGTAGTGGTTAAGCTGCTACCGATCTCACTGCCTCCCGCGTTCATCTTGGCCCCACTGCCGGGCCCATGACGACCATCCAACGCCTGGCAACCCGCGGAAAAGCAGGTGCTGGTGCTCACGCCTGAGCAGGCGCCAGGTAACGCAACAGGTGCAATGAGGATGGATTCATGGGGGGGGGCGCGCAGTATTCAAGTCACCGAGGACTGAAGCGTGAACGATTTTATCGTGCAGGCGATCCTATGCCGCAAGACAAAGGGCATGATGAAACTTCAATGCATGAAAGCTACGGTTCAGGTGGTGCCAAAGAACGAGTCCAAGCCTCACAAACGGGAAATATTCTCATCTAAATCGACTGATAATATTACATGCCGTATTGTGTTTTTTTCTCTACAATTCGGAAATGCAAAGTAAAGGAATTTTTTGTGAGCACTTCAACGAATTCGAATAGCCGTCGTACTGATGATGAAATAGATTTGATTCCACTTATCCAAGCCTTATGGACAAGTAAGAAAATCCTTATAGCCACAACGGTAGCAGGCGCTATCGCTTCATATGCAATCTATGCAACCGCCCCCGCGCAATGGACTGCTAGCACATACCTTACCAAAGCCTCGCTCTACAGCTTATATAAAGAAGTTAAAGAAAAAGAACCCGCCCCTACTGCGATCCCGCACTCGCTGGAAACCGACCTGTACAGCTCAATACAAAACGACGTGTTCTATACCGCCATGGGCGTCATGGCGGCTCAAGCCATTACACTGAAGGAAGTGCCGCCCAAGACAGGCAAAAACGAATCCTTCCTGTACGTCGCATCGACAACGGCCACGACTGAAGAGTCGGCAAGAACGCAACTGAAATCCGCTCTGGATACTGCCAACAACGAAGCCATGGCACTTAACTTACCAGCGCTGGCTTCTGGAAAAAACGTACGCGCGTTCAACGTTCTCGACGAAGTCAAAACCGTTAACGATAAAAACTCAAAAAAACTCCTCGCACTGGGCGCTTTCCTGGGTTTTATTCTGGGTAGTTTTTTTGTATTGGGCCGACTTCTCACGCGACAATACAAGCAGCCGAAGCGTTCTTAGAACGCTCTAGAGGAATGCGTCGATCAATAAACAAACGACGCCGATCAATAATGAAGCAATAAAAACAACAAACAACTTCGCGGAAAATGTCGCTTTCATTAATAGTACTTATAAAAATGTAGTGGCCCATAGCCATTATGGCACGATAAAAATTTTTTTGCGGCGATTTTTTTCAATCGGTGAGGGAGAAACAACACGAACTCGAAGATCGAAAAATGCACAAGGGCTTCCGGGTCGACAACGTCATGGTCGACCTGCCGCAGCCAACCCATGCCAAGACCATCGCCCTTGAAAACTGCTTCCTTACCACGACCGTCACCTGACCGAGGTACAGGCGTTCCAATTCGGATTTTTTATCGGTGCAAGATTTTCCGGTCCGTGATCGAAGAAGATAATGAGCAGAGAGTGATTGAAACCGAACACGCGAAAGATGGAGAGGCGGAGTGCGAAGCCTTCCCCTGGATTCCTGATAAACTCCCGGCCTCTGCCTCGCCCACTCAGATTGCCCAATGTCCCTGATCAGCGCTTCACCGCCCCTCCTCTCCCGCCGCTTCTCCGTCGCCCCGATGATGGATTGGACCGACCGCCACTGCCGGTTCTTCCTGCGCCTGCTCTCCAAACGCGCCCTGCTCTACACCGAGATGGTCACCACCGGCGCAATCCTCCACGGCGACCATGACCGCTTCCTGCGTCATAACGAAGCCGAGCACCCGCTCGCGCTCCAGCTCGGCGGCAGTGTCCCCGCAGACCTGGCCGCCTGCGCCCGTATGGCCGAGGCTGCCGGTTACGACGAAGTGAACCTGAACGTCGGCTGCCCCAGCGACCGCGTCCAGAACAACATGATCGGCGCGATCCTGATGGCTCACCCGGCCCTGGTGGCCGATTGCGTGAAGGCGATGCGTGATGCGGTGTCGATTCCGGTGACGGTGAAGCACCGTATCGGCATCAACGGCAGGGACAGTTATGCCCAGTTGTGTGATTTCGTCGGGACGTTGAAGGACGCCGGCTGCACCAGTTTCACCGTGCATGCGCGGATTGCGATTCTTGAGGGCTTGTCGCCGAAGGAAAACCGCGACATTCCGCCGTTGCGGTATGACGTGGCGGCGCAGTTGAAGCAGGATTTCCCGGAGCTGGAGATTATTCTCAACGGCGGGATCAAGACGCTGGAGCAATGCCATGAGCATTTACAGACGTTTGACGGGGTGATGCTGGGCCGTGAGGCTTATCACAATCCGTATCTGCTGGCGGAGGTGGATCAGCAGTTGTTTGGTAGCGCGCAGCCTGTGATCAGTCGGGCGGAGGCGTTGGCGCAGTTGCGGCCTTATATTGCTGAGCATTTGGCGAACGGCGGGACGATGCATCACATTACGCGGCATGTGTTGGGGTTGGGCACCGGTTTCCCTGGGGCACGCAGATTCAGGCAGTTGTTGTCGGTGGATATTCATAAGGCTGCGGATCCATTGGCATTGCTGGATCAGGCTGGGGCTTTGTTGGAAGGGCGTTGATTGGATAGCTTGCAGGGGGTCAGTTGGTTATTGGATGAGCCGACACACTGCCATCGGGGTGTAGAACCGTAGACATCGTTTACATCTGAAACCGGGGACATCGTTTACACATTTGAGGCCTGGACGCGGGTCATACCTCGTCCAAGCCTCCCCAAGGGATAATCACACAGGTACAAATCCCAAGCATCATCTTCAGCTTCTTTGAGCCCTATCCTTTCCCCGGACAGCGCCTCGCTGATAAATACCAACTTGCCGTTCCACTTGATCGATCCGTCCTGCCTGACGCTTCGAACTTTCATTTCTGCCGGATATTCCACATCGGGCAAGCA